>DATKOC010000164.1:0-23039 GCA_035524855.1 bacterium | reverse complement strand
TGGCCGTGGCCGAATTTCCCCATCCAGTCACCGGCGGCAAGTTCGCCGTCATGGCCAAGCAATTTCCCGCCACTGACCGGGTAGGGCCTGAATTGGTGAGTGAATTGACCCATGTGATGACGGCGGAGTTTTGCCACCGCGGATTGTTGATGGTTCCTTCCGATTTCAGCCGCGAGGCCATCGCCCTGTCGCGGTTTTCGGGGGTGGAATTGGTGGATCGCAACACTTGGGAAAACCTCCGTCGGCAACTTTGATGCCAAAAAAGTCGTCACGGTTCGATTAACGACCCTTCCCGGCGAAAATTTTTCCAGCCGCCATGGCACCTGAAAATCATGATCTCTCACTTGACAAGCCCCATGTCTGGAAGTATTCATTAGGTGTTTTTCAACCCACCCAGGAGGAAAACCTTGCCCCGCAAGCGTGCTCATGAAGATGAGGACATGAGGGATGACGACGAAATGGAGGAGGACCTCGATGAGGAAGAGGATGAGGACTCCGATGACGATGAGGACACCATAGACCTCGACCAGGCTGAGGAAGAGGAAGAGGATGACGACGATGTGGACGATGACGAGGATGACGACACGAGGGAGGAGTCGGTCGAGGACGTCGAGCGAAAAAGGATTTTCCAGGCCCAAGCCGAGGAGGTCCTCGAAAGCCTGACCTTGGACGACGTGAAGGAAGTCCTTAAGGAAAATGACCTCGACCTTTCGCTGGCCCCGAAGCTCAAGAAGTACCTAGTGGAAGTTGTCAACGAGGGTGAAATGGACTCAATGGACGACGCCTGGGAAGAGGCGATCGAGCGGCTGGAGGAATAAAAAGGCGGTCCGCCGCCGGCCGCGACGGCCGACGGGGAAGGACAAGCCAGGGATACCGTTGTGAGACCTCAAGCCCCCGGAAGTTGGTTTCCGGGGGCTTTTTGTTTGGGGAAATCGCCACAAGGTCTGTGTTAAACTCTAGCCCCATGTTCAAGGATTACTTTCAAAATCTCGTGAGTCTCTGGCTCCGCCCCGGCCGTTTTTTTGAGAGGAATTTCAGCCCCTCGGGGGAGAAGGAATCGGTTCGTTTCGCCGTCATCACGGGTATTCTGCTGGCCCTGGAGTTGGGCGTTTCGGAGGCCCTGGCCGGGGGTTCCTTGGGAATAGTCGCCTTGGTGACGGGAATCACCTTGTTGGCCATGCCCTTTTTCGTGACCCTCTGGATCTATCTCTGGGCCGCCTTCATGAAACTTTGCGCTTACCTTTTGGGCGAAAGTTATCCCTTGGAACCGGTGCGCCAAGTGGTGGGGTTCTCGGTGGCTGGTTTCATCCCCTTGGGTTTCGGCATTGGGTTGGGAAAATGGCTGGCTTTGATTTCCTTCCCCTTTCAGGTCCTGGGAATCGAGAAGGCCCTAAAGTGCTCGCGTTGGACCGCCCTTGTCTATGTGGGCCTGCCGTTCTCCATGTGCGCGGTTTTGGCTTTTTTCTTTATCCTGATGTTTAAGGTTTTCAAATGAGACAGCCTTCCGCCCGCTCCCGAAGCCGCAAAACCATGGATATGTCCGCGCAATCCCCGGTATCACCGGAAACCCTTTCGGCGCCCGTGGTTGAGGAATCCGTTCCCAACGTTTTCACGGATATCCGTTGGGCCTGGTATCTCCTCTCAACATTCGTTCCTTTCGCGGGCATTTTTATCGCCCTCATTCTTTACGACCAGGATTCCCGGGACGTGCGCCGGGTAGGGAGAAACTGCCTTTTCATTGGTTTTATCATTTGGGTGGCTTTCCCGGTCTTGCTCATCTTAGGGCTGGTTTTAGTGGGAATTCTCTCCGCCGCGAGCTGGGTTTCCGACGCCTTACCCTCCGCGGATTAAAGTTACAATCAACGGCCGCTATCCCCTTTACAACGATTGACGTCCGGCCATCTGAGGTAAAAATGCCTTCGGTTTTAATTAGTGGCGGCACGCGCGGAATTGGGCTTGCCCTTTGCCGGTCTTTCCTCAAGGCGGGTTGGCACCTAGCCACCTGTTATCACCAGGACGAGGCCTCGGCCGAGGCGGCCCGGGTGGAATTGTGCCAATGGGCCCCGAATTTTCTTCTTTCCAAGGCGGATGTTACCCAGGAAGAAGCGATGGCCCAATGGGTTCAGGAGGCCCATCAAAGGTTCGGAAGCTTGGATTGCGCGATCCATAACGCCGGTTCAACCCTCAACGCGCGGATCTTGAACGTGGAAGAGGCTGATTGGGACGCCACCTTGGACGTCCATTTAAAAGGGGCCTTTCACCTGGCCAAGGCGGCCCTCCGGCCTATGCTCAAACAAAAAAATGGCCACTTCCTTTTCGTCTCCTCCATCGTGGCCACGACCGGCAACATCGGGCAGGGAAGCTACACCGCCGCTAAGGCCGGGGTTTCCGGGTTCGCGCGGAGCTTGGCCCAGGAGTATGGCTCTAAGAACATCCGGGCGAACGTCGTCTGCCCTGGTTTCCACAAGACGCGTATCGCCGATAACCTATCGCCCGAGGCCGAGCAGGCCATTAAGGATAAGCATCTTCTTGGGAAAACCGCCGACCTGGGGGAAGTGACCCAGTTCGTCACCTGGCTGGCGGGCACAAAAAATATCTCGGGCCAAGTCTTCAACCTGGATTCGAGGCTCCCCGGATGGCTGTGAGTGACCCCATTGTTGTCACTGGGATTGGAATGGTAACACCCCTGGGAAAGGACGCCGAAACCACTTGGAAAGGACTCTTCGGGGATTGGAAGCCCCAACGGCCGTTGTTGGGAAGGGAATGGGACGCTTTCCAGAAACCCCAGGCCGCCCATGCCCACGACTTCAAGTATTCCGAAAAGTTGATCCAACGGGACCGGTCCCTCCGGATGGCCGTTTCCGCCGCCGAGGAGGCCTGGGAAAACGCCCGTTTGTTCCGCGTTCCGCCAAACCGGATCGCCACCACCTTTTCCTCAAGTAAGGGTGGGATCCTAAGCCTCTTGAACACCGCTTTTGATCCGACTGTAAATTGGGATTTTTTAAAGGATTTTTTTCCGCACGCCGGCGGCCAATTACTCTCGCAATGGTTCGGATTTTCAGGCCCCACTCTGAGTGTCTCCTCGGCCTGCTCGACGGGTCTTGGGAGCCTGGCCCTGGGAGCGCGACTTTTAGTCGAGGGGGAAGCCGACGCCGTTCTCACCGGAAGCTCGGAGGCCTCCATCCATCCCCTCATTTATGCCGCTTTCCAGAATATGGGGATCTTGACCCATCGGGAGGAAGGTCCGGCGCCCTTTGACTCCAACCGAGACGGGTTCTTGATGGGGGAGGGAAGCGCGGTTATTGTCTTGGAAACGGAGAGGTCGGCCCGTAAGCGGAAGTCTCCCATTCTAGCCCGGTTATCCGGTTGCGCCTTGGGCGCCGATGCCCATGGCCTGATCGCGATGGAACCCCATGGTTTGACCATCGTGCCACTCATCCAAAAGGTCTTGTCCTCGGCTGGGTTGAAAGCCCCGGAAATCGGTTATATCAACGCCCACGGCACGGGCACAAAAATGAACGACGAAGTGGAATGCCAGGCTTTGCAGGAGGTCTTTGCCGGTTATCCGGCTTGGATCAGCTCCACCAAAGGAGCCACCGGGCATCTGCTCGGCGCGGCTGGAAGTGTGGAAGCGGCTCTTTCCCTAATGGCACTCGCAAAGGGAGAATTGCCCGCGACACGGAATTTGGAGAACCCCGATCCGCTTTGCCGGGTAAGGCACGTTGAAAAAGGCGGAATAAGGCAGAAGGTGGACCACGTGTTGTCCCTCTCTTATGGCTTTGGCGGCCAATTGGGGGCCGTCATATTCTCCAAAGTATGAAAAGAAATTCGGTGAAAATACGGGCGGCGGCCCCGAAAGACAGCGGTTTGTTGGCGCCGATGAACCATCGCCTCATCCGGGATTCGGGACACCGAAACCCCATGAATATCGATCAGTTGACCCGTCGCATGCGGAGATGGTTGAAAGGCGAATATAAGGGTTGTGTTTTTGAAATGGACGGCAAGACCGTTGGCTATTGTGTTTACCGAAAGGAAGAGGACTTTCTTTATGTTCGACAGTTATATATTGAGCGCGCTTATAGGCGAAAAGGCCTGGGACTCGAAGTTGTTAAAATCATGCGGAAAACCATTTGGAAAAACTATCCTCTGCTTCGAATGGATGTGTTGGTTAGAAACCGTCCAGGGGTCCACTTTTGGCGGGCGGCTGGATTCAAGGATTATTGCCTAACTCTGGAGAGCGTGAATTAATGAACTGGCTTGACGACATGCATGAGGAACTTCATAAGCTCGATCACGAGGGGCTTCGGCGGCGCTTGAGGGTGGTGGATTTTCTGGGTGGGATGAAGGCCTCCATTGACCATAAGGATTGCGTTCTTTTCTGCACCAATAATTACCTGGGATTGGCCGATCATCCCAAGGTATTGGAAAGGGCCAATCGTGCCCTCGTCCGCTATGGCGCGGGGGCCCAGGCGTCCCGGCTTGTCTCGGGCCATTTTCCCATTCATATGCAACTGGAGGAGATCACCGCCCTGTTCAAGGGAGCGGAGGCCTGCCTGGCCTTTCCCACGGGTTATATGGCCAATTTGGCGGCCCTATCGGCCATGGTGGGTGAGGAGGACGTCATTCTTTGCGACCGGCTGAACCACGCGAGCCTCATTGACGCATGCCGGATATCCAAGGCGAAGCTTTTGATTTATGAGCACTTAAACCTGGATGACTTGAAGAAACTGTTGGAAAAGACCGACAAGTATCGTCGTCGTTTGATCGTGACCGACGCCCTCTTCAGCATGGATGGCGACCTTGTTCCGCTTTTGAAGGTCACGAATTTAGCCCATGAGTTTAACGCGGAGGTTTATGTGGATGACGCCCACGGAACGGGGGTGTTGGGCCCTGGGGGGCAGGGAATCACCCACCATTTTCCCCTGAAGCATTTTCCGGCGGTGGTCATGGGGACTTACAGTAAGGCATTGGGAAGCATGGGCGGCTTCGTGTGTGGACCGCGAATTTTCATTGAATACCTCCTGAACAAAGCCAGGACGTTCATTTACACTACCGGCCTTCCCCCGGCCGTTTGCGGGGCTTCCTTGGGGGCCCTGGAGGTTCTGCAACAAGAGCCCCAAAGGGTGGAAAAGCTTTGGGAAAACGCCAAAAAAATCCGGGATGGGTTGAGGATGCTTGGTTATGACATCCCCCGGGGAGCGGGTCCCATCATGCCTATCATCGTGGGCGAGAACGAGGAAGCGGTGAAGATGTCGGAGAAATTATTGGAGGAAGGCATTTTGGTCGTGGCCATCCGTCCGCCAACGGTGCCGAAGGGTACCGCCCGCCTCCGGCTTTCGGTTTCCGCCGCCCATTCCGCCGCGGACATCGAAAAACTTTTGATCGCTTTCAAGAAACTTTAAGGATCACTCATGCGCGCCTTGTTTGTCGCCGGGACGGATACGGGTGTTGGAAAGTCGTTAATTGCCGCTGGACTGGCGAGGATGCTGAGCAATCGAGGTGTCCGCGTTGGCGTTATGAAGCCCGTGGCTTCCGGCGGTGTTCCCAGTAAGGATGGCAAGCTACTTCAAAAGGCGGCCCGGCTAGCGGACTCGGCCTATCCTGAAATAGTTCCCGTACATTATCGGCAGCCATTGGCCCCCTACACGGCCTCTTGGACGGAGGGTGGAGTCCCCCTTCAGAAGATCGAGAAGGCCTTCCAAAAGGCCAAAAAGAAATATGATTACATCATTGTCGAAGGTATTGGCGGGGTTTTGGTGCCCATCACGAAGGATTTTTGGGTCATTGATTGGATGGTGAAGTGGAAATTGCCAGCTCTTGTCGTGGCCAGAGCGGGTTTGGGGACGCTTAACCATACCTTGCTAACCATTGAGGCTTTGCAAAAGAGAAAAATCAAAATTTTGGGCGTTGTGGTCAATGGCTATAAAGGCAAAGAGCTTTCGGAGAAGAGCAATGCCCAAGCCCTTCGGAAACTTTTAAAAATGCCGGTTTATGGACCACTCCGATTCAATTCGAAATACCGAACGGATTTAGATTTGCTGGCGAAAAACTTAGAAAAACTTGAAATGATTATTTAGACTGAGATTGCTACGTCGTAATCGTCCTGCTATTCGCGGGCAACTCCTCGCAATGACGGAAAACCTTGAATTACAAAAACCTTTCAAAAAAAGACAAAAAATACCTTTGGCATCCTTTTACCCAACAGCGCGAATGGGAGGCCGACCCTCATATTTCCGTCATCGTGAAGGCGAAAGGTGTCTATCTTTATGACGCCAAAGGAAGGAAATACCTCGACGGAGTCTCCTCCCTCTGGTGCAACGTCCATGGACATCAAGTGCCCGAGATCGACAGGGCCATCCAAAAACAACTCAAGAAAATCGCCCATTCCACTCTTTTGGGAGCTTCCAACGAACCGGCTATTCTTCTGGCTGAAAAACTCATCAAGCTCGCCCCGAAAGGCCTGACCCGGGTTTTCTATTCCGACTCGGGTTCGGAAGCCAATGAGATCGCCATGAAGATGGCTTTTCAGTACTGGCAACAGGTGAAACCCGCCCGAAAATCCAAGAATCTATTCTTAACCGTTCGAGAGGGGTACCACGGCGATACGGTCGGCTCGGTGAGCCTCGGGGGCATTGATCTTTTCCACGGCATCTTTGGGAAACTCCTTTTTAAGACCCTCAAAGTCAAAAGCCCTCATCAATATTCAAGTCGACATGTATCGAATGATAAGTGGTTGAAAGACTGCGTGAGGGAAGCGGAGGGGGTTTTCCGTAATTATGCCTCCCGCATCGCGGCGGTCCATATGGAGCCCCTGATTGAGGGGGCAGGGGGGATGCTCGCCCATCCTTGGGGCTACTTGAAAGCCATCCGAAAACTTTGCGACCGTTACAACGTTCTTTTAATTCTCGACGAGGTGGCGACCGGCTTTGGACGGACAGGAACAATGTTCGCCTGCGAGCAGGAAGGCGTCAAACCCGACATCCTTTGCGTTGCCAAAAATTTAACCGGTGGTTATTTGCCGGTCGCGGCCACTTTGACCACCGAAAAGATATACCGGGCCTTTCTTGGGAGTTTTGGATCCTTGAGGACTTTCTACCATGGGCACACTTTCACGGGGAACCAGTTGGGCTGCGCCGCGGCTTTGGCCAACCTAGACCTGATCGAGAAAAAAGGGTTCCTGGACGTAGTCTATGACAAAGGCGAGATGATCCGGGAGTTGATAGAGCCACTTGTCGCACATCCCCATGTCTCGGAAGTTCGACTACGTGGAATGATGGGTGGCATCGAATTGATCAAAGATAAGAGAACCAACGAACCGTTTCCGTACGAATGGAAGATGGGATACCGCGTCTGCGCCGAGGCGAGAAAACTGGGTGTCCTTCTGCGGCCCCTGGGGAACGTGATCGTGCTGATGCCGCCTTTGGGCATTACCAAGAAGGATTTGGCCTATCTCCTTGAGGTGATTTCCTTGAGTATTCACCGGGCAACGAGGGTTCGTTTTTAAAAGCCACTGTGATACAGTAAGCCCCACTTATGTCGAAATCCCCCGTAAAAACCCCAAAAACCGTGGCTGTCATCAGCCTGGGTTGCCCCAAAAACACCGTGGATTCAGAGGTCATGCTGGGAAAACTGGCCCAGGACCACTACGCCCTGGTAAAGGATCCGGCCGAAGCTGAGGTGGTCATCGTCAATACCTGTGGGTTTATTGAGGCCTCCAAGAAAGAATCGATTGATACGATACTTGGGGTCGCCAAACTGAGGAAGACGGGCCATTTGAAATCCCTCGTGGTGGGGGGGTGTCTGGCGCATCGCTATGGGAATGAGCTTAAAAAAGAACTGCCCGAGATTGACATCCTGTTTGGCCTCAACGACGTTGAGAATGTGGCGAACCAAATCAAGGGGAGAGTCGCCGCTCCACGCCTAACTTCAAGGCCGCTCTTGCCGAATTCGTTGAACGAGGCGACCTATGTTTACGACGCTTCCTCGCCGCGCCTTCTTTCCACACCCGGGCATTTCGCCTACCTCAAAATCTCGGAAGGCTGTGACCTGCCCTGCACCTTTTGCATCATTCCCAAGATCAGGGGTCATTACCGGAGCCGTTCCTTGGAAGATATCGAACGGGAGGCGCTTCAGTTGGCTTCCCAGGGTGTGAAGGAACTCTGCCTAGTGGCCCAGGATAGTACTTGGTACGGCGCCGACCGCTATGGGCGCCCGAAGATTTCCGAACTTTTGGCCCGTTTGGCCAAAATCGAGGGGCCGGAATGGGTTAGGCTTCATTACCTCTACCCGAGCCGAGTGACAGATGAAATGATCGATGTTATGACGTCCAATCCGACCATTGCGCCTTATTTTGATGTGCCACTCCAGCACGCCAGTGACCGAATCCTCCGGTCCATGCAGAGAATAGGCGATCGTGCGCTTTTAGAGAACCTGATTCACCGAATTCGCGGGAAGATTCCAAAAGCCTCCATCCGTTCCACCTTTATCGTCGGCTTTCCGGGTGAAACGGACGAGGATTTCCAGGAACTGCTTGATTTTTTGAGGTCCTCCCAGATGGATTACGTCGGCTTCTTCGCCTACTCCCAGGAGGAGAACACCCCCGCGGGAGCGATGGGCGGCCAAGTATCGGAAAAAGTCAAGAAAGAGCGGCTGGCGGAGGCATACCGGGTTCAGGAAGAAGTTTCCCTTCAATCGCATCAACGGTGGGTGGGGGAGAGATTGAAGGCGGTGGTGGAGGAAGTAGGCGATGCCGAGCCCACGTTTGGGACCGTCGCGAGCGCCGGCCCTAAGGCTCGGCAAAACCAAGACTCGCCCCTCGACTTGAGGGCCTCGGGGCAGGTGGTCCAGGGTCGTACCCGATACCAGGCTCCGGAGGTGGATGGGGCCGTCCTCATTGAGGGGATGACCCAAGCGAAACCCGGCCAATGGACGGAAGTTGAAATCACCCACTGTTTGGGACAAGACCTGGTCGGCAAAGCCCTCAAGGGGTAATTCATGGAAAATGCACTCCAAAAGCCTCCCTCGCGCTGGAACACGGCCAATCTGGTTACCCTGTCGCGCATTGGGGTGACACCCCTCTTTCTTTTTTTCATTTTCCGGGATGAGCTTTGGGCCAAATGGATGGCGGGGTTGTTGTTCGCCTGGGGGGCGGTGAGTGATTACCTGGATGGTTACCTGGCCCGGAAGAATAATTGGAAGACTGATTTTGGCGCCCTTTTGGATCCCCTGGCCGACAAGATTCTTTTCCTTTCCGTTTTCGTTTCGTTCGTCCAATTGGATTTGGTGCCGGCCTGGATGGTTGTGATTATCGCGGCCAGGGAATTTCTCATTACCGGCCTGCGGCAAGTGGCTCAAAACCAAGGCACTGTGATTGCCGCGAGCCGGGGCGGGAAGCACAAGACCATCTCTCAGATCGTGGCGATTTCCGTCACCCTGGCCATTATTTGCGCCCAGGCGACTGTGGAGACCTATCAAGGGAAGTGGGACCTCTTCCTGGAACGTTTGGGACCCGTGGGGGATTGGATTGACCGTATTGTCTGGTTTGGCCCCTACTGGTTGATGTTTTACGCGACGGTGATGTCGCTGGTTTCAGGGGTTGATTACTTTGTAAAGAACCGCCATGTTTTGACCGGGGGAAACCGTGAAGCGAATTAATTGGCTGATCGCCACTTTTTTCGGCGTGGGAAAAATTCCCGGGGCTCCAGGGACGTGGGGTTCCCTAGCGGCGGTACCGTGCTTTTATTACCTCGCCCGGTTTCCCTTGGCCCATATCGGGTTGTTGCCGTTGCTTTTTTTCCTGGGGGTTTACGCCAGCACCCAAACCGAGAAGGCCTATGGTGAGACGGACCCTTCTTGGGTCGTCATTGACGAGGTGCTAGGCATTGGTATCGCGATGGTCGGAATCCCCATGGATTGGCCATTCGTCATCATGGCATTCATTCTTTTCCGCTTATTTGATATTTGGAAACCCTACCCGATCCGGAAGTTGGAAGCCCTGCCGGGGGGGTGGGGGATCATGGCCGACGATCTCCTGGCGGGAGTCTATGCCAATATTTGGATCAGGATCGGCGTGTTTTTGGTCAATATGCTGGCTTAGAAGCCACTAACCGGCGTCGGCTCGCGGTTGTAATAACCCCAAACAGAAAGCTGAGGACTGAGTGAACGTCGAAATTGTCGCAATCGGCACCGAGCTTCTCCTGGGCCAAAACGTGGATACCAACTCTTCCTGGATCGCCGAGCAATTGGCCATGCAAGGGATCGACCTCTATAACATCCAGGCGGTGGGAGACAACGAGAAACGCATGGAGGCGGCCTTGAAGACGGCTTGCGAGAGAAGCCAGGCCGTGATCACCACCGGGGGGCTGGGGCCCACAGTGGATGACGTAACCCGAAAGGTCGCCAGTCGAGTGGCCCAAAAGCAGCTGGTTTTTCATGAGGATATCGCCAAGAAGATGGAAGAGCGTTTTGCCAAGCTGGGACGGGCCTTCCCCAAGGTCAATCTCAACCAAGCCTTCCTGCCCCAGGGGGCAACCCTTATCCCCAACCCAGTGGGGACGGCCCCCGGGTTCATCGTCAAGGTTGGAAAGTCCCACATCGTCAGCTTGCCGGGTGTTCCGGTTGAGATGAAAGTCATGTTCGAGGAGACGGTAAAGCCTTTCCTGAAATCCCTCGCGCCAGCATCGGGCGTCATCAAGTCGAGGGTTTTCCGCACGACGGGTATCTATGAATCCTCCTTGAACGAAAAGATCGTCGACATATTTGAGAGCTCCACGAATCCCACCATCGGCGTTTTAGCCCATTGGGAGGGCGTGGATGTGCGCTTGACGGCCAAGGCCGGGAGCGACGCGGAGGCGGATAAACTGCTGGATGGACTGGGGAAAACCTTGATGTCCCGCTTGCCCAATTACATCTATGGGTTGGACCAAGATAACCTGGAGACCATCGTGGGCCGTCTGCTCACCACCCGGCACCTGACCGTGGCGGTGGCCGAATCCTGTACCGGGGGGCTCATCAGCCGCCGAATCACCTTGGTGCCGGGGAGTTCCAACTATTTTTGGGGCAGTTGGGTGACCTATGATAACCGGATGAAAAGCGCCTCCTTAGGGGTTAACCCGCAGACCCTCGAGAAGAAGGGCGCGGTGAGCGCGGAGGTGGCCCGGGAAATGGCGCGAAACGCCCGGGATAAATCCGGCGCGGATATAGGCCTTTCCACGACCGGCGTGGCCGGGCCCGGTGGCGGGTCGCCTGAGAAACCGGTGGGGCTTGTTTACATTGGTTTGTCAGACGACCAGAAAACCGAGGCCTTTGAGCACCGCTTCACCGGGAACCGGGAAACGATCCAAAACCGCGCCAGTCAGGCGGCGCTCGAGTATCTCCGGCGGCATTGCCTTCAATTACCCCTCCAAGGCTGATTCTTGGCCGGGGTCCGACTTTTCACCGCGGTCGAACTCTCGGAGGACTCTCGAGAAATTTTGAGGGGGTTACTGCTAAAAGCAGCGTCCTATTCCAAGGATGTCAAGTGGGCGCAGCCCCAGCAGCTCCACGTCACCCTTGCGTTTTTAGGGGAGCAACCGGAAGAACGGATTTCGCCCATGGTCCAATCACTCCGTCGATTGGGACGCTCTTTAAAGTCTTTTGAGATGGAACTGGGTGGGATGGGGGCTTTTCCCAACCTGAATCGCCCGAAGGTTTTGTTTGTTCCGGTCACTGTGGGAATGGGAAAAATGTCCCAACTGGCTGGGAGTATTTGCTCGGAAGCTCACGCCTTGGGTATGTCGCTTGAGTCGCGGGACTATCACGCCCACGCGACCCTCGGAAGGGTCCGGAAGTATGGGACTCCTGGCCCCGCGGCGCAATGGCTCCAAGGGGCCTGTCCCGCACGGATGAAGCCACAGTTGGTCGATCGTTTTGCGTTGATTCAAAGCCACCTAACGTCCAAAGGGGCGGATTATCAAACGCTGGCGGAGTTTCCCCTGGAAGCTCAGGGAAACCCCTAAAGGGGATGTATTCAAAATGGAATTTCGGTAAGATCACGGCCTTACCAAGGGAGAATGAATGGAAACACCGCCGTCTGGGCCCGAAAAACAAGAAATAGACCCGAAAATGCTGGAACAACAGCTGGAGGCTTTTCGACGCTCGCAACAGGCTTACCTGGAAAAAACCTTCCAGTGGCTGATTGATTTCGTTGCCAGCTATTTTCCGGGCGACCAATTGGCCATACGGGACTTGGACCTTGAAGTCCATATCGTGCAAACCATCATTGAGGAAGGAAAAATGATCGGTTCCTTGGTTTACCGGTTCCGGAAATTCATGAACAAAAAAGAGTTTTTCGAGGAAATGTCCCAGGATTACCGGGAAGGATTGGAAATACCAGAGGTTCTCTTCGTGGATACTGAAACCTCGGCGTTTGAACCGCCCAAAACCCTGGAGGGGGAGGGGCTTTTCATTGAGATGCCTCCCGATAAATTAACCGGCAATATCCGCGGTCTCCGGGATGAGATGAAAAGGCGGGCCAGGTTGAGGCAGTTGCGGGAAAGTGTTTGATCGTTAGGCATGGCATGGGCATAAAGGAACAAGGAGATAAATGAATGGTCAAGAAACTCAGCGTTTTCGTGGGATTCGCCTTGATCTTAAGCCTTCTATTGATTGGGTCACGCGCGGCCTTGGCCGGCGAGTCACCCATCAAAGGCGGTGGAAACTTCGGCTTGGGGTTGGAATTGGGGGACCCCGGCAATTGGGGGGCGGTAGGGAAACTCTGGGTGGACCGGCAAAACGCATTCCAACCGGCTATCAAGTTGGGGAACGGGCAAGCCCTCCTGCAGTTGGATTATTTATGGCACGACTACGACATTTTCCATCCGAACAAAGGACTTTTGCCCCTTTATTTCGGGGCTGGCGGGAACCTTTGGCTGCAAAACACCGTGGCGGTGGGTGCTAGGGGTGTCGTCGGTATTTCCTATATGTTCAACGAAGAAAAAGTGCCGGTGGATATTTACGTGCAGATCGTGCCTGAAATCTGGTTTTACACCGGAGGGGTCTCCAGGTTCTTTTTATATGGAGATGTCGGCGCAAGGTACTACTTTTAAAGCCTAAAAGGACCACCGCATGGGAAAACCAACGCCCGCATTAATGATGTATGCCGCCAGCGAGCATGATTCCAACCTTTATTACGCGGTGAAGTTCTCCGTCCCGGATCCTTTTCCTTTTTTCCAGGTTGGCGGGAAAAAGATCATCCTGATGAGCGATCTGGAGCTGGGCCGCTCCGAAAAGCAGGCGAAGGTGGACGAAGTCCTTTCCTATTCCGACTTCCAAATCAGGGCCGCTAAAACGGGGATCAAGAAACCGGGAATTGCCGATGTGGCCGCCTATTTCCTTAAAACCCGAAAAATAAAAAAGATTCTGGTCCCCGACAACTTCAACTTGGGGTTGGCTGACGCCCTCCGTCAACGGGGAATTACGGTGGAAAGCAAGCCGGACCCCTTTTTCGAGGAAAGGGTTTATAAGTCGGATGAGGAAATCCGGATGATTACCCAATCCCTCCGTCATACGGAGGCGGCCATCCACAAACTAGAGGATTTACTCCGAAAATCCAAGATCAAGGGCAGGTTTATATACCACGCCGGGCGGAAGGTGACGAGCGAACTTTTGAAGAAAGTCCTGAACGTCTCCATGATGGAAAACAACTGCGTGGGAAGCCACACAATCGTGGCCAGCGGGAACCAGGGTTGCGATCCACACCAGGAAGGTTCGGGCCCGGTTTGGGCCAACCAATCGTTGATTGTGGATGTCTTTCCGCGTTCCGGTGATAGTTTTTACTACGCCGACATCACCCGGACCTTCGTGAAGGGTAAGGCCTCTCCGGCTTTGAAGGCCCAATACGAGGCGGTCAACGTTGCCCAAGAAAAGGGAATCCAAATGGTGGCGCCGGGAGTCAATGGCCGGGAAGTGCACCAGGCGATTCAACGTGAGATGGAAGGCCGGGGTTACCCAACCGAGCGCCGCAATGGGACGATGGTGGGTTTTTTCCATGGAACAGGGCATGGTTTGGGACTGGATGTGCATGAGCCGCCAAGGGTTAACTCAACGGACCACGTTTTTAAAAAAGGGGAAGTGGTTACGGTGGAACCAGGGCTCTATTACCCCGGCGTTGGTGCGGTACGGATTGAGGATCTTTTAGTGGTGACGAAGGACGGACACCGGAATCTGACGGTTTACCCGAAAAAGTTGGAGGTTAGTTGAGAAGATTTTTGGACGAATAGGCTTACCAGAACATCCAAGTTGAGGCGATGAGCAAAGCCCCGCCCAACAGCATTTTGTTGGTGTTCATCTCTTTTTTGCCCACGCGAAGCACGTAGTACCCATAAAAACCGATAATGCTCGAGATGCCCATCTTGACGAAATCCCATGTGGTGAAATTCATTTGGCTTCCTTGTTCGACGAAAGATCCATAATATCTTGAAGCCCCTCGAAAACCTTATGGGCGATCGGGGCTGCCACGTCCTTGCCCGTGCCACCGTTCTCCGCCAGGATGGCCATGGCGATCTTGGGGTTCTCCGCCGGGGCGAAACAGATGAACCAGGCGTGAAAATTAGGATTGCGGCTCCCGGAGGTTCCGGTTTTTCCCGCGATCTTGATTCCCTGGACCCTCGCTTTCACGCCAATACCCCTTTCTACGTCATTGATCATCATGGTCGTGAGGAATTGGGCGGTCTGGCGGGTGATGGTATTTTTGTAAACCGAGGGCTTGTTTTCCATCAGGACCTTGCCGTTGATATTGGTTAATTTATCCACGAAATAGGGTGACATCATGACGCCGTCATCGGCGATGGCCGAGGCGATCAGGGCAGCGTTGAGGGGAGTGATCCGGAAGTCATCTCCAAGGCCTGTTGCGGCCTCGGCAAGCTCATAACGGTTCAACCCTAAGCGGGGGGATTTGCCCGAGACAACCGGTATGGTGAGGGTTTTGGGGACTGAATTAAAACCGAAACGATTGTTGTACTCAAAGAGTGTGGTTTCGCCCAGGGCCCATCCCAGTTTCGCGTAGGACATATTGCAGGAGGCGTCAAAAGCCTCTTCCAGTGTCTTAATGGTCTTGTGTTTCTGCCAGTCGTAAAAAATTTTGCCGTCGATATAGGTGTAGCCCTTGCAATAAAGGGGGAAAACATTATTCAGATTAAGGTTTGTTTCCACCGCGGCGGCTGAACTGACGATTTTTATGATGGAACCTGGTTCATAAAGACTCTCAAAGGCCCGGTTTTTGAGGGGAGTGGTGGGGCTATTGCGGTAGTTCGCCCATTCCGTATGGATCTTCTCAGGAGTAAAGGTGGGTTGGGAAATACAACCCAAGATTTCACCGGTTCGGGGGTTCAAGACAACAATGGCCCCTTTTTCCCAGCCCATCGCTTTGGAAATGACGCGTTGGATGCGACTATCCAGGGTGAGGTAAAGCTTGTTTCCTGGAAACTTGTCCTGATAGATCTGCTCCAAGCCCGAACTGCCCCGGTTATTGGCGGTGTTGGTGTCCATGTAACCGATCAAATGTGCGAATTCTTTTCCCATGGGATAGCCGCGTTCGCCGTTTTTAGTCCATTCCAACGCCAGTGGAACCCCATTGCGGTCAAAGATATAGTAGATGGAACCCCGGTCTTTTTCCTCGCGGGCCTGCTCCAAAAGGACCTGCATTTTCTTGTTTTTGGGATCGTAATTGAGGGCCGTTTCGTAGTATTTCTCGCCCTTGATGACTTGGCCCAGGGCCCTTTCCACGGTGCCAAGGGCAATATAAACATCGGGGTTGGTGGATTGCAGTTCCAGGGCATGCTGTAGTTCGAGTTCGGCCTCGGCGTATTTCCCTTCGTCGATAAAGTCCTGCCCGGTTTTCAGGTGGTTGAATCTGCGGCTGTAACTGAGGCCCATCTTGATGGCCTGATCATAGAGTTCCTTGGCTTTCGCGAAATTACCGGCTTTCATCTCCACAAGGCCCAAACCGTCCACGGCTTTGGCGTCACCCGGGGTGCGTCGTAGAACCTTGTTAAATTCCGCGCGGGCCAGTTCCAGGTCCCCGTTATGCCAATATTTCAAGGCCTTCAGGTAGTTGTATTGGTTCATGAGGCCGGTTTTGAAGGTCAGGAGCCCCAAAAATAGGAGGGTAAAAAAGATAACCGTCCGAAAGGAAGGAAGCTTGGTGCGGCGGTTACGGGAAAGGGGGACGGGTTTGTAACGGCTAAAGGGGTCGATTAAGGCCATGAGTGGCGGAAGGCTCCTTTGAAGAATTCATGCATTTTAATGGTTGGGATTAAAAAGACCAGCCGTTTTTACCCTCGTTTCGAGGCGAAAAGGCTGAGAATAATGGACGTGTAACATATTAGGAATGGGCCGCCTGTTTCCCTTTGTGGGCGTTGCGCCGATCAAGAAAAGGTACTATAAGGAATCAATCTTGGCTTGAAACGTTATCGAACAAAGGCTTGAGATGAGCATTTGGAACCTACTCGTTCTTTTATTGGCTCTTGGAAGTTTTTTGGGGGTCATTCTTCTTTATTTCAAGTTATCCAATTCAAAGGGGCAGGAATCACTCGAGGGATATTTAAAACTTTTTTCCCGGGACCAAGAGAGGCTGGAAAAAGTATTCAAGGATGAAATGGGGCGCAATCGTGAGGAGGTGACGAACGGCGCTCGGGCGGCGCGCGAGGAATTGAGCCGCCAACTTACCAATCTATCCCAAGTGAACGAGCAGAAGCTGGAGAAAGTTCGTGAAACCTTGGAAAACCAATTGCGGGCTTTGTTAGAGGACAATGGACGGCGCCTGGATCAAATGCGGTCCGTGGTGGATGAGAAGCTTCAGGCAACCCTGGAACGCCGCCTGACCGAATCCTTCCGGATGGTCAGCGAAAGGCTGGAGAAGGTCCATCAAGGCCTGGGGGAGATGCAATCGTTGGCCGCCAGCGTTGGCGATTTAAAAGCGGTGTTGAATAACGTCAAAACCCGGGGTACCTGGGGAGAAGTTCAACTTGAAAGCCTTTTAAGCCAAGTGCTTTCTGCGGAGCAATATTCGAAAAATGTGGCCACTAAGACGGGAAGTGACGACAGGGTGGAATTTGCCATCCGTTTGCCGGGTAGGGATACCGCGAATGGAAAGGGAGTTTGGCTTCCGATTGACGCCAAGTTTCCTATGGAAGACTATCAGCGCCTAAACGAGGCTTTGGAAAAAGGGGATGGGACCGCTGCCACGGAGGCGATTAAAAATCTGACCCAAAGGGTGAAAGCAGAAGCCAAGAATATCCGGGACAAGTACCTAGACCCCCCGAATACCACGGATTTTGCCATTCTCTTTCTCCCCACCGAGGGACTTTACGCCGAAGTTCTCCGCCAGCCTGGACTTCTAGATTATTTACAAGGTGAATGCCGGGTGGTCATCACGGGCCCAACGACCTTGGCGGCAATCCTGAATAGTCTTCAAATTGGATTTAGAACCTTGGCTATTGAGAAAAGATCCAGCGAGGTTTGGGTGTTGCTGGGAATGGTCAAAAAAGAATTTGGAGTTTTCGCGACAATCCTTGAAAAAACCCAGAAAAAACTGCAGGAAGCCAGTAACACTATCGAGGACGCCACTAAAAAAACGAGAACGATAGAGCGGAAATTGAAAGAGGTTGAAGCTTTGCCTGGAGGTGCCCTTGAGTCCTCGAAATTGGCCGAGGAAGATTCCCAGTAAGCTTCATTTCCGGGACTTACCTACTCCCGCCTTTGTTCATTAATCGACAAACTGTTAAATATTTATGCATTTGAACTTACCTTAACCTGCTTTCAGAAACCCCGAAATTTGCCTTTTTGCTTATTTATCGTTAAATCGTTGGAACGTTTTTAGGAACAGAAATTGCTAGTTACTATTAATATATTTGAAGGAAAAGCGGTTTCTTGACAACTCTGGGGGTTTTTCCATTGAGCTTTTTCAACCTTAAAACGCATGCACGCGTTTCAGTTTATTCCCGAATCCTACTGGCACTATTGGCCGTCAATGTTTTTTATTTTCTTTTCGGTTCGCTCAATTCACTTCATGCCCAATATGTCACCACCAATCCTTGCCCACCCACCAATTACACCACCGTGGCCACTTGGTACGCTGGATTAAGCAGCGATGTTGGCGGGGGGGCTTGTGGCTACCCTGGCGGAACTTATCCAAGTAATTATTGCGCCATTATTACAGCGGATTACCAAACGGGTTTAGCTTGTGGATCGTGCCTCGCCGTTTCTCTGACCAGCGGGGGTGGCACCCCGACCACCACCATGGTGGTGGATTTGTGCCCTTCCTGCGGAACGGCCCACCAACTCGACTTGGCTGACACCGCTTGGAATACCGTGACGGGGAACGCCGCACACGGAACCGTCAACATTGCCTGGCACCAAGTACCTTGTCCGGCAAGTTATCTCACGATGAATAGTGGCAACATTTCATATTATTTCAAGGACGGATGTAGCAGCGGTTGGGCCCCCATTCAATTCCGTCAGACTCTTTTCCCTGTGATCGCAGTTCAGTGTGTCAGCGGCTGTTCTGGCAGCGTCACTCAGGTTAATTTTGGGGATAACCCCTATTGGGGGCCATTGAGTGGCGGCCCCTTCGTTTTGAGAATTGAAGACGCGGCGGGCCAATGGGTGACCACGAGTTCTATTTCGGCCTGCAGCTCGACCCGACCCGCGGGAACCAGCGCCACCATGTCCAGCATGGGGAACGCCGGCGTTCAATTCCCCTCTTGTGGGGGATCCGGAAGCACCAATACTTTCACTTTCACACCTACGCCGACACGGACAAATACTGCGACCAACACCAGGACCAACACGCCTGCCACTACGCCCACGAACACTTCCACTGCGACCCGGACGAATACCGCCACCAATACCAGGACCAATACTCCTGCGAGCACTCCGACGAGCACCGCCACTGGGACTTCCACCAATACCCGGACTAATACTGCCACCGCCACTCGGACCAATACCCCGCTCAGTACGGCGACGAATACGGCTACCCGCACCTTTACCTTCACGAACACTAATACGGTGGCTAATACGGCGACCAATACCGCCACCCCAACCAGGACCAATACACCGGCGAACACCCCCACGAATACCGCCACTCGTACGGCGACTTTTACCGCCACCCATACAATTGCCAACACGGCTACGGATACGTTTACGGCCACTAGGACCAATACCCCGACAAGTACCGCTACTCGCACCGCTACCTCCACCTACACCAATACCGTCGCCAGCACTGCCACGAATACTTCTACGGCCACACGGACGAACACGGTGGGCAATACGGCCACCAACACTCCCACAAAAACCAGCACTTTGACCGTGACGAACACGCCTACCAGAACTGCGACGAATAGCGCGACCGTGACAAGCACCTTTACTACAGCTAATACCGCCACGCTGACTCGAACGAACACCGCAACCGTTACCGGTACGACCACGGCTACGTCGTCCTTCACCTCGACGATGACATCCACGGCGACGAAAAGTCCGACGGCCACGACATCCAACACCGCTACGAACACGACCGGAATCATGACGGCCACGAATACCGCGACCTTGACTTATACCTCAACGGCAACTGCTACCTTCACCCGTACCGCCACTTTGACAGCCACGAATTCGCCCACGGTGACTTCAATCAATACGGCCACGGTGACGGGAACGACGACTCCCACCAGCACCTATACCGTGACAGCGACTTCCACCGGCACCTTCACGGCCACTAAAACCTATACCGCTACCCCCACTCCCACGCTTCCTAATACGGCCACGGACACGATCACCTCGACCTTCACCAATACGGCAACTAACACGGCTACGAATACCGTAACCGCCACCAATACTTCGGTGAACACTCCCACTAACACTCCGACCCCGGTGACCCTCACAGTCCAGGCCGGGGCCTCGAATCCATCTAGTTCTGCCCAGTTGTCAGGCAGCGTGAATGTGCCCATGCTGCAGGCGGTCTTGACGGATCCCAGTAGCGCGGCGGTCACGGTGAGCTCCTTAACGGTCACGATTTCGGGGGCGGGTAACCCATCGGGAATTACGGGACTAACTCTCTATATCAATGGTACGCAGATATCCGTGACCTCGGTTTCAGGGAATACGGCCACCTTCAATCTGAGCAACAACAATGTGGTGCCGGGGAACGGAAGCGTGACATACATGGTGTCGGGGGACTTCTCGAACGGGGCCGCGGGGACGTATCAAGTGGGAATCGCGGGGAACAGCTCGTTGGCGGGTACGGACAGCAACAACCAGAACGCCCAATTTACGGTGATGCCGGTGCCCTTAAGGGGCGGGATGATAACCTTGGTCGCCGCCACCTCCACTCCCACCGCTACCCAAACCGCCACTAATACGCCGGTAAACACCAGTACCCCAACTCCCAATAAAGTCACGATTATTAAGAAGCCTTATCCAAATCCATCCAATGGTGGGCCAGTAACCGTGGAAGTGAACGTGCCTGGGAGTGCGAATGTCAAGTGGTCGGTCTTTACAACGGCTTTCCGCAAAGTAGTGGGAGGCGATCTCTCAGTGAATAATTGGGGTTACGTCGTGTGGGACTTGAAGGACAAGAATGGCGCCCCAGTGGCTAGTGGCCTCTATTACATCCGCATTGAAGTCTTGGGGAGCCAACCCACCAATCAAATCTTCAAAATTCTGGTACTTCGTTAACTGGAAAAATATTTATCTGTTAGGTTTATTTTTGTTTAATTCTTATCTTTTTTTGTCAAATTACTCAACATTTGGCCGTCTTGAGGCATTCCGACTTAAAAAAAACCTAGCTTCTGTAAAGTGTACATCGTTAAAGCAAACCTGATGTTTTGGGAATGGAAATTGCATTTAGACTTGTTGAAAGGGCTTTTATTTTAATTATATGTCGACCTTTCAAGCTTTATCTGCTTGTGAAAAGCGATTTCGATAGTTGCTTTTTCAAAAGGATCACTGTGAGCGGTTTTTCCTTAAAATTTAAGTTAGTTGGTTTTGGTGTCTTGATCCTTGGTTTGCTTTTAGGTTTATCAAAAGCATGGTCACAGGTGGCTTGGGGAAGTTACACCTATTGTTCGCCCACGACCATCACCGAGACAAACGCGCCCACCCACTATTCTTTGACCGGATTGGTGAATTGTAGTTATCAAAATGCCGCTTTCGATACGAACCATTACGCGGCTATAGCTACTCAAGATTGGGAAAATTCAGCCGCGTGCGGCGCTTGCCTGGTTGCCCTCAATGGCTCGATGTCCACGACGGTCATGGTTGTGGACCAATGTCCCTCTTCCAGCAACGCCCCCTGCGTAAATGGAACCCACCATATCGATTTTGCCTCTCCGGCTTACAACGAACTGGTTTGCGGTAGCCCTACTTGTTCTCCTGGGGGACCGCCAAGCACTATCCAGTGGTATGCCATCCCTTGTCCGCTTGCTTACCGTAATAAAGTGGGAAGTGGAGGAAACCTGGCCTATACCTTCAAGTCGGGTTGCAGCACGACCTGGGCCGAAATCCTGTTCCTCAACCAATTGGTTCCTCTAACCAAGGTGCAAGTGAGCAACAATGGTGGAAGTTCCTGGACGAACCTGGGACGAGAAACTTACGACTACTGGGGAGGGAATGCGGGTGGGGCGGCTTGGGGTAGCGGGCCTTACACTTTCCAATTGACGGATGGGTTGGGCGCGGTAGTGACGGTTTCGGGAATCAACGGCTTCAACCCGGTGGAAACTTCATATAGCAGCACGAGCGTCCAGTTTCCGGCTTGCAATGTAACGGTAGTAGCTACCAACACGCCGACCAAGACTTACACTGGCACGCCAACCAGCACTCCCAATGGTCCCACGAATACCCCCACCAGAACTTATACAAGCACAACGACTAAGACCTTTACCCCTACCCCGGGGCCCCCGCCAGGCTGTCCTTTCTACTATTATTCTGGCGCCTCGCCTCATGCCTTGACGAACCTCAGCACATTCACGAACGCCGGTGGAACCTCCACCCTGACTGAAACCGCCGGAGCGGCCCAGAATGGGGAGACGGCCGGGTTGAATTTTGGAGCTTCCGTGTCTGCCACCGGATATTACGCTCAATGGGGTCTCAATTGGACTAATTACACCCCGACCTCTCAATGGGTGGTTAATTTGAACAATTACAGCAACCTTGTGTTTTACATGCAAAACACCAATGCGGCCGTCTCTCCCATGACCTTTACCGCAAAATTGGCGGATGTTGGCGGCGCCGGTTCCACGGGTGTGACGGCCTCTAATCCAGTGACATTTGTCCTGACTGGAACGGCTTCCACTATGTTCCAATTTCCGACCTCGAGTTTTTCAACAGGCGGTGCGAGCTACAGCGTGACGAATGTCGGCGAACTTGATATTGAATGGCTCACTTCCGCGGCCGCTCAGGCTACCACTGTTTATTTCGGCGGCTTAGCTTTCTATGGAACCTGCCCGACTAATACTCCGACCCCAACGAATACTGCCACCTTAACTAGGACGCCCACTCCCACGAACACCCTCGCCGGTACACCGACCAATACCCCCACCGCGACTCGGACCAATACCGCAACCAACACGATGACTTTCACCCCGACAAGGACTTTTACCAATACACCGACAGGCACTTCAACCAACACCTCGGCCAGCACTTCCACCAATACGATGACCAACACGGCCACACAAACACGAACTAACACGTCCACTTCCACCCGCACGAACACCGCCACTAATACCGTGACTTCGAGCCCGACAAGCACCGTTCTGAGCACAGCCACCAACACTTCCACGAGTTCGGCCACCTTGACAAGGACGAATACGCCCACCAGTACCCAGACCAATACCGGCACGAGCACCTCCACTCCCACCCGCACGAATACCGCCACCAATACAATGACTGCGTCCGCCACCAATACCGCGACACGGACAAATACCTTCACCGCAACCAATACCCTAGTCAATACGGGGACATTTACTTCGACCGCGACTCACACTTCCACTAACAGTTTCACCCCAACTAGG
>DATKOC010000163.1:0-2916 GCA_035524855.1 bacterium | reverse complement strand
AGTCCGAAGAGGTTGATGGACCCAAAAAAGAGGACTGCCAGTATCACGGTGGTGGCTCCCTTGGGGGCTAGGTCGGGATAAAGGATTCTCAAGGCCACTTGGACCGCCGCAAGTAAAAGGCTGAGAACAAAAAGGATGGAGCCCGTGAAGCTCATGATGGTTAAGGGCGTATAGCTATAAGACAGGATCCCTTTTTTCGCCCAGTCGAGGTTCTTAAATAGGTTGTTGGTGGATCGGCCAAAAGGCCTTTCAGGCCGCACATAGTCCACACCCGTTTGCTTGTAACCCACGTAGGCGCGGATTCCCCTCAGGAAAAAATCCCGTTCTGGGAACCGCAGGATAGCCCGCACGACCCGGCGGTCGATCAGGGAAAAATCACCCGCGTCGCGGGGAATCGGGAGGTAGGAAAAATACCGGAACACCCGGTAAAAAAGCTTGTAGGCCAGTTGCATGTAAAAGGGGGCGTCCCGTTTAACCCGCCGGCCGTAAACCACGTCAAATCCCTCCCGCCACTTGGCCACGAATTGCTCGATGATCTCGGGGGGATCCTGCAAATCCCCGTCCAAGAGGACGCAAGCGTTCTTGGTGGAGATTTCAAGGCCACTGCGGAACGCCGCCTGGGATCCAAAATTCCTCGAATGCGAGATCCCGATGACCCGGCGGTCCTTCCGGGAAAGATCCACGATGGTTTGCTCGCTGTCATCCGGGCTATTATCGTTCACAAAGATGATTTCGTAATCGACTTTGAGGCGGTCGAAGGTTTTCTTGAGACGGTCGTACATGAGGGGAATGGCCTGGCCATCCTTGTAGCAGGCGATGATGGCGGAGACGCTGTGTTTGGCGTCCAATTCAAAACGCTTGGAAGATTTCTCATATTTCCCCTTATCCTCCAAGGCCTTGTACCATTCGGCGGTGGCTTGAAAACCCTTGTTGAAATCGGTGACGGCCTCCCATCCCAATATTTTCTTGGCTTTCCGGATATTGGCGTACCAATCCGTGAGGTCCCATTTTCGGTCAGGCATGGATTGGAAGTTGGGATTCTTTTTAATCCCGAAGATCTCGGCGGAGGTTTTAGCCACATCACGGATTGTCGTTTTGCGCCCGCTTCCAATGTTGAAAGACTCCCCATAGTGGGCCGGTTTTAAGTTGAGGGCGGTGTCCAGGAAAGCCTCACAGGCGTCTTTGACATAGATGAAATCCCTCGAGACATCGGGATTAACCAATTCCGGATATTTCCCTTCCAATCCAGCCCGGACCATATTGGGAATCAGCCTGGAAGAATCCTCCAAAGGACCATAGACTGAATACAACCTCAGGTTGGCGCAGGGAAAATTCTTTTTCGATCCATAATAGGAAAGCAAATTCGCGGCCGCGACCTTGGAAACCGCGTAATCGCTGTTGGGAGCGGGCAGGTCCGCCTCGGCAGGGCCAGCGGCGTTGTCACCGTATTCGGAGGAACTACCCGAGTGCACATAACAAGAGATATTCAGCGGGGCGAGCCGCCGAAGGAGTCTTTCAGTCAGGTTGAAGTTGGTTTGGTAAATGAGTCCGCTTTCCACCTCGAAGGAATAGGCGCCGTAAGCCACGCAATTAAAAACGGTCTTTGGCTTGAGGCTGCCGAGAAGAAAGTCCAAGTTCGCGTCGACGAGCAAATCAGTGTGGATAAGATTGGCCGCCGGAAGGCCTTCCAGACGCCAGGCCGGTTCGTGGAAATAGGTGCCGTAGGCGTCCTCCCGGTGCTCCAGGAGCATCCTCAACAAGTTCGAGCCGATAAAACCGCTGGCCCCGAGCACCAGGACCGGACCTTGGACCCGTTTGGCCTTTTCCCCGAATGGTTCCTTCATTTCATCTCTTTCAGGATGTTTTCCGGGGTCAAACCGCATTCTTCCCGGTGGAATTGTTGGGATCCGTAATAGCGGGATAAATATCCCTTGGCGTAAAAATGGCTGAACCGCTTCGGGCCCTCCCCTTTTAAGGCAAGGCAGCGGATCAGTGCTTCACCCACGCTGCCATGCGCGACATGTTCCTCGGCCACCATCAAATGCCCGGATTCTCTCAAGTCAGACAAAAATTCCGCGGGAAGGTTTTTTTCCTCCACGGGCAATTCGGATATCACCCAAGCCCTGGGCCTCTCGGAATGGGGCTTTTCCAAAAAAGGCCTCAGCAGGTTTCCCGCTAGGGGTCCGACGAGAAGCAGGACCGGTCCCTCTCCTGGAAGTATCTTACGCCAGGGCGCGTAAGTCGGAACCTCTAAACCTCTCGGGGCCTCATCCCTTCCAAGCCGGAGGTAGGCGGGATGGGAGAGACCCATCAGGCGGTCCACCACGGGGCTGATATCGGAACCGAAAGCCGGGACGAAGACTCGCATATTCAGGAGGGAAAGCAAAATTCCATAATCCTCGATGGCATGGTGGCTAGCTCCCATGACCCCATAGGCGTAACCGCCGCCATTGCCCACAAGTTTTACGGGCAGGTCATGCAGGCAGACGTCGTTTCGGATTTGCTCCAGGGGCCGCGCGAATACAAAGGGGGCGATGCTGTAAACCCAGGGCTTGAGCCCGGTGCTGGCCAGGCCCGCGGCGACTGAAACCATGTTTTGCTCAGCCACTCCGGCGTTCAGGAACCGGGAACCGGCCGCCTTTTGAAGGGGCTCCAAGGCATTGAAGCCTAAATCGCCCGTGAGGAAGACAAAATCCGTTCGGGAAGCCTGTTGGACCATGGCGGAACAAAATTCATTCCTCATTGTTTCTCCAGTTCCCCAAGAGCTTGTCGGTATTGCTCCTCGGTTAAGGGAAGGTAGTGCCATTCCATCTTATTGCGCATGAAGGAGACTCCCCGCCCTTTTTCCGTGTGGGCAATGACCGCGCGGGGACCCGGCATTTTGTTTCCCCAGGCCTTTTCCAACGCCCCTAGGTC
>DATKOC010000162.1:0-30632 GCA_035524855.1 bacterium | reverse complement strand
CGTCGGCCAGGGCCCCCAAATGAGCGCCCCACGGGGAAGCAACTGTCCTTTGGTCGTGGAGAAATAATCGTAACGCCCACCCGCGGTTAAGAGCAGGTTGGGAAACAGCTTGAACTCATCTTGGAGATAGAAGGCCAGTTCCGTGGACTGGCGGTTATCGTCGAGGTAATAAGGCAAAACACCATCATCATAATTTTGTTGGAGTTGCTGGAAGTTATCGACAAACTCCCCGCCCAGGGTGATTTTGTTGCGTTCCAAGGGGATGAAAGTGAAGTGCAAGTCCGCCCCAGCCCAGGCCCCTTCCCCGGCATCGTTGTTGGGCACCCCCGTGGTGGCCGAGACATAACGCCCCCAATAGTCCGAGACGTCAGCGTACAAGCGCCCGTTCCACTGGCCGCTTTCCGGGTCCCCCGATCGGAAATTCAACTCCCCCATCATGTTCAGGTCGTCGGTATGGGTCCCGTTATCGTTGAAGAGCGTCCCAAAGACACCAGTCGGCACAACCTTGTAACGGTGCATGACGGCCGCCTCAAAGCTCCATTCGTCCTTGCTCAAGGAAAGGAAGCCATGTTGGGCGGCCTCGCCGTCGGCGTTATGGGCGATGCCGTTATTGACAACGTTGCCGCTGATGGGGTCGTTGTACTCAGGGAAATAAAGGTCGGCGTAGCCCCCGCTGTAATAACCTGACCCTTCAACGCACCATTGGAAGCCCGAGTCATCCTGTCTGCCATAGAGGGCGCCGCCCCCCAAGGTATCCAAATTCCCTCCCTGCGCGCTTAAAACCAGGCCATTGACGTCCTTCCCCCGCTTGGTCACCAGGTTGATGACCCCAAAGACCGCGCTGCTGCCGTAAAGCACGGAAGCGGGCCCACGGATGATTTCCACGTGATCAAGCATTTCCATGTCGATCATGGCGTCCTCGCCCGTGTAAAACTGACCGTAAACATTGTCGTTGATTCGATGGCTGTCCACCTCCAACAGAACCCGGCAGTTGTACCCGCCCAGGCTTCCGAAACCCCTTAAACCCAGGTAGCTGTAATCCCGGTCATAGGTCACGTAGAAGCCGCGGACGTAATTCAAGAGATCGTCCAGGGTCCGGAATCCCCCCGCCTTGATCTCGGAGGAAGTGATGATGGTTGTGGTGCCGGGGGCGTCGGTGGTTTTCTGCTCGCTCTTGGAGGCGGAGTAAACGACTTGAGTCTTGCTCAAATCGCTTAAGCTCATCCCCGATGCGTCGGAGTTATCGGAAGGAGCAGGAGTGGCCGTCACGGCTTCCGATGATTTCTTTTTGGATTTTGTTTTAGGGGCGGCCAAGGACAAAGAAGGCGCGGAAAGGAAAACGAATGCCAGGGATAAAGTGAGAAAAACAAGAAATGAATCCCGGGAAAAAACCTTTAACCTTGCGTCAGTATTGGAGAGTGTAGGGTGGCTTGGCATGGCTTATATAATCCACTCTCATCCGAATTGTGTAAACAGGCTTTTTGCAGGCAGAAGGCTGGATAAAAAAAGTGGTATTCTTGTCTCACAAATCCATGAATCGAAAACTATTTCTTATTTTTTCAGCCGTTTTCCTGTTTCCAACTGCTCTGCGCGCTCAAACTTGGACCAATTTAGGCATTGGAGGTGGAGGCGCTCAATTCGCTCCCTCCTTTTCCCCGCTGGATTCCAACCTGCTCTTCCTCCAATGCGACATGGGCGGCATCTATCGCTCCACCAACAACGGAGCCAATTTCACGATGGTGGATTTCATCCAGTTTGGCTCCGCCACCGACTATCCCAACGGCTCCTGTCCCATCGCCTACGATCCCAATAACGTGAACAATCTTTGGGCCTTCGGAGGCCAAGCCGATGACACGGGCGGGAGTCTTTTAAAGAGCGCCGACGAGGGTCTGCATTGGAGTTACGCCACCCAACCCCCCGCCGGTTCCTGGAGCCGGATCAACTGTATCGTCCTTGACCGGGGCGATTCCAATTTCATTCTCCTCGGCACGGATACGGGCGCTTATCGGAGCACCTCCGGCGGAACCTCCTGGGCCGCCTGCCCGACGGTTTCCGGATATGTTTGGGGCATCGTGATCGACCAGTCCTCGACGCTTGGAAACCGGACTTGTTATATCGGCTCCTCCGCCGGGGCCTTCAAATCAATCAATGAGGGCGCGGCTTGGGCCGCTTCCAATACGGGCCTGCCGGGCCCGGCTTTAACTGGCTTTAGCGGCGCCAGTACACCTTCAACCGTGCTTCTTTACGCGGTTTACGATCCTACCGGAAGCGGCACATACAACGGCACCGATATTTACCGTTACATCAACGGGGCAGCCAATTGGACCCTGGCCTACGCGGGTTCCAACACGGACGGGTTTAACAAAGTCGAGTGCGCGGAAGGAGCACCCGCCACCGCCTACGCCATCAATAACGCGCAATCCAACACCGAGGGGGTTTGGAAAACCACGGACTACGGGACCACCTGGAACAACGTGTTCAATCCGCTGTTGGGGGGTGGAAACGTCACCCTGGGATGGTGCGATTGGGACATCACTTTCCAGGAAGGCGCCGCCTGGATCCAATTGAAGGTGGACCCGGCCAACCCCAACCGGGTGGCGGCCACCGACTTGGATTGCAGTTATATGACCACGAACGGAGGGGCCACCTGGGACAAAATTTACTCCACTTTCGCGGATACAAACCCGATCGCCGCTGGAAAAAAATGGGCTTCCCGGGGTTTGGAAGTCACCACCTCCTGGCATTACTACATAAGCCCCTGGTCACCCACCACCCATTACATCGCCCAAAGTGACATCGGCCTCCAACGCTCCACCGACGGCGGCAGCACTTGGTACCATTCCATGCCCTTCAGCCAGGCCTGGCGGAATACGGTTTACGAGATGGTTTTTGACGCGGGCACCAGCACCATTTACGCGGCCGCATCCAATGAGCACGACATTCCCCACTCCACCCAAATCGGCAGGGCCTCGAGCGGTTCCCTCAACGGTGGTGTCCTTCGAAGCCAGAACAACGGCGTGACCTGGGGCAGCGTTTCCACCGGTCTTCCCAATATCCCAGCCACCTCCATCCTTCGGGATGGGGCCGGGAATATGTACGTGGCCATGTGGGGAAATAGTTCAGCGAACGGAGGCGTTTATAAATCCACCAACAACGGAACTTCCTGGTCGGCCATGAACACGGGATTAGGCAACGGCGCCAATTTCCACGCCTATCAGCTCAAAATGGATAGTGGCGGAAACCTTTACTGTCTTATCTCCGGTTATAACGTGGGTGGCACCTGGGTTGCGGGAGGCATTTGGAAATATCCGAACGGGGGTCCCAGTTGGACCTACCTTACCGGAACCGCGGATTCGGGCAACCCGCTTTTTTATCTCCAGGGCTTCGACATCGATTCCTCGGGCACGACCATCTACGCCGCTTCCATGAAGTGGGGATCACCCACCCAAAAAGGGCTCTACCGCTCCATCAACGGCGGCACCAGTTGGACCCACATGGTGACCGTATTTCCTGGCACCGCGAATAACATCGACGGGTTTTGCCCTAGCGTGAATCCCTCCAACACGGCCGATGTTTACCTGGGAACCGAAAACGAGGGTCTCTGGGAAAGCACGGACGCGGGGGCAACTTGGAGCAGGATCACGGGAGTTCCCTTCCGCAATACCCACCGGGTCTTCTTCGACCAAGCCACGGGGGACAAATACCTCACGACTTTTGGAAGCAGTGTCTGGAAGCTGGCTGGGGCCAGCCCCACCCCAACAGCCACTTCCGGGGCTTCCACTCCAACCTCCACCCCGACACGAACCCCCACCTCAATCCCCACAAGCACCAATACCCCTAGCCCAATCCCAACGCTTGCGAACACACCCACTTCGACACCGACCAACAGCCCTACCTCAACTCAGACAAACACCTCGACGTTGACGCCGACCAACTTGACCACCGCGGCGGCGACGAACTCCCCAACCGCGTCTCCAACTTCCTCGGCCTCAAACACCCCTTTTCTCACCCCCACCAATTCCGGAACTTCAAGCTCCACCACGACTATCATCCCTACGGCAACCTTGACGGGGACTCTTCCCCCCACGAATACCCCGACCCTGACGGCGACTCCCACCGCCACCAACACCCCGACTTCCTCCACGACCCTCACTTTCACGAACTCAGCTACCCAAAGTGCCACCTTTACGGCGACCCGAACCTCCACCTATTCCCCGACAGAGACCGCGACTTTTACCTCCACACTCACCTCCACTGGAACCGCCACTCAAACCAAAACCTCCACGACCACCTCGACCCCCACGACAAGCCAAACCGGAACCTGGACCCCGTCTACGACCACCCCCATAAGGTCTCCAAGCGCCAACCCGATTGGCCCCATGACGGTTTATCCAAACCCGGCGACAGATGGACAGCCGGTGACTGTCGGGTTGTCCCTCGCCCAAGATACCCAAGACCTCACCCTCGTGGTTTTCACCACGGCCTTTCGCAAGGTCAACCAAATCGATTATGGCCGCCAAACCAAGGGGGCCCTTCTTTTACCCCTGCCCACGACGGACAGGCAAAATACTCCCCTCGCCAACGGACTTTTTTACCTTTTGGCGAGAACGCCGGATGGAAGAGCGGTGGGAAAACTGATAATTTCAAGATAAACCTCAAGGCTGCCGCGTAGGGCTCTCATCCTCGAAATTGCCGTCCAAGTGGCAAACGCGGTAGCGGCCATCTTCCAATAAAACCTCGAAAGTTGGCGCCCGTTGCGATCCCTGCCACCACCAATAACCCCTGTCGAAATAAAGCCAGCGTTTAGCCTGCGGGTCGCGCCACCAGAAACGCCCTGATTTCCACAGGACCCAATGGAATTTTTCCCCTGTCCTCCAGCCGTACCAATGCCGCCCACCCGAGAGAAGATGACAGTAATTCCAGGCGTCATAGGGATGCCAACGGTACTTCCCCGGTTGGTGTTCCCTCCGGTTGAGGTTGGGCACTTCATGAATGACTGGGGCTTGCCCCAGGATCCGCATGGGAGAACCGAGGGGCGCCTCGTGTAGCTCGTTGGTCAAATGGAGGACTTCTCCATTCACGTACCTTCGGGGCGGGGACGGAATGCGGATCTTCGACTTGTCGGAAATCCTTTCAACCGGGGAAAGAGCCTGAGGTTTGGGAAGGCAGGGGGTGACTGCGGGTTCGGGGACCGGCTCAAAGGCGAAAACAAAATGCAAAGGAAGATAGGCGAAAAGAAGCTGGAACCAAAACATCCACTTAAACAGGCTTCTGGAAATGCCCATGGCTTTATGGACGTCCCTCATGGCCTAGGAGTGTCAAGCCATCCCAAAAGTCGTGCGTTTCGGGCCTTTTGCCCCAGAATTTTTAGTTAAAGGAATACCAAAAATGGCCGTTACGTTTTTCAGCGGAACACGGAACACAATCGAAGACTGAGACGTCAGAAATTCGAACGAACCTCATGATGGAACAATCTCATGCCACATCCCTCGAGCGGAATCCCAACCCATAGCAATTCCATTAACGACACCGCTTCGGTTCGACTGCCAAAAAATCCTGTGGCGAATTGTACCCTGGTTCTGGAAACCAATGGCAACAGCTACTTCACCGCCACCAAGCTGAAAGAAATTCGCTCGGGGGAAAAACCCTTTCCCGGAAAAATAGTGGTGGTATGCCATCCTGGAAAAAAAGCGAAAGTCCTTGCGGAGTTGACCGCCCATTTACAGGGTATTGAAGTCGTGGAAGTCCTTTCCCTGCGCCATGATTTGGCCCCCATCCTTTCAACCCCTTTCTTGGCTTACCTACCTTCTTCGGCGCCTTACTGCCCCATCCCCCCGGAGATTATGGAAAACCTGGGGAACAGCTGGCCTTCCCTATGGCCTTGGATCCCTCCTGTAAGCCTCGACGAGAATGAATGGGCCCGTTTGATTTATATGTCCTATGGATGGGTGGCCCACACCCAGCTTCTGGAACAGGTAGGGCAAGCCGGTTCACTGACTTTTCGTGACTGGGAAAGGGTTGTCCGAACCAAGGGCATTAATGTTCCTTATCTATCGGCTCCCGCCGGACCGGGCAATCCAAAATTTAAAAAAGCCTCCATTGCCCCCCTTAATTCCCGTTCACGCGTCTTGGCCTTGGTGCCTCACTACCAATGCGACGAATGGTTGGAGCAATGCCTGGATTCACTCGTTCGGCAAACCCGACCACCGGAGGCAATCGCCGTCCTGGACGACGCTTCCCCCACCCCGCCCATTGACATCATCAACAAATTTCCGGGGGTAACCCTGCTGGGGGCGCCTGGGAACGTTGGATTATTCCGTTTGATCCAATCAGCGATCGAGCAGACTACCTATGACGCTTATATGCTACAGGACGCGGATGATTGGTCAGCCCTGGACCGTTTGGAACTTCAACTGGAGGAAGCAGAAAAAACCGGCGCGGAATGGATTGGAGTCCAGGAACTGATGTATTTTGACGATATGATCCACGCGGCCCGTTACCCCTTGGTTCTTAATCCAGCCTTCGGAGATGCCTTGCGGACCTCCTTTTGCCACCCCAGCGGGCTTGTTTCCCGGGATTTGGTGATGCGGCTTGGGGGATATTCGGGAGGACTTCGTTTTAGCGGTGATTTGGAATTCCTGAGTCGTGCGGTTTGGGAGGGTAAGGTCGCCAACCTGGATCGCTATGCTTATTTCCGCCGGATCCGGAAAAACTCCCTTATCACTTCCCCTGCCACGGGCCTGGGAAGCCAGGCTCGTCAGGAATTGGACATCAAGATTAAGAACCGGATGCTGGAGAACAGGGAAAGGACCGCGAAAGGGCAAACCGCACTATTGGCGCCCCTTGTGCCGGCTCCCTTGGTGACGTTTGATCATTTGGCCGGTCCTCGCCTGCTCCATTGACCTACCCTGCCATTCCCTCCTTTTCTAGTTTCCCATAAACTAGGAACATGAACGCCATCCCCAAGACCCATTCCCCGGCCTGGTTTCTCTTGTTCGCGTTAATGTTCGCCACCCAAATTATTCCCAGGTTTTGGGGCGATTCCTTGACCAACGACGAACCGCTTGAACTCGCCAATGGTTATTTTTACCTAACCCAGGGGGATGTCATATCGCATCAAAAGCACCCCCCTTTTTCCAAAATATTGGCGGCGTTGCCCCTCCTTGCGTTGAACCTCAAGGAACCCCTTCCCAACGGCGACGCCATGGATAGGGCGTATGGGTTTTTCTTTCGGGAAAATCGGGACCGACTACAAATGGCGACCTGTCTCGGACGGCTATCCGCCCTTATTTTGGGGTTGGGGATAGGCTTCATGCTTTACGGCATACTTCGCTCCCGACCCCTACCCATCCTCCTCACGGGACTCAGCCTCTGGGCCCTTGACCCCTCCCTATCCGCTTTCTCCGGATTAGCCCTAGCGGATCTTCCCGCGGCTTTCTTTTTTTTGGCCGCCATCCTATCCTTCCAATGGAGCCAGGAAGGCAAAACCCGGTGGCAACCGGTGCTTACCGGGGTGCTGACGGGCATGGCTATCACCTGCAAATTCTCCGCCCTGACCCTCATTCCCGTCTTCCTGACCTTAGAATGGATGCCCAAGGTTTCCGGGGAACCCATCAAAGAAGGACCTATTTCGAGGTTACCCAAGTGGCTTTGGGGTGTCGGCGGTTGTGGATTCTGGATCTTCCTTCTTTATCTTCCCGGAACCTTTGCGCCCGGAAACCATTTTTTTCCTTTCCGTTATTTCTGGGACGGTTTGATGGAAATGGTCCATTATCACAACCACCCCGTTTACTTCATGGGGGAAACGGGCCGGCAAAACCATTGGGCCTATTTTCCGTTGGCCTTCATCCTGAAAAGCCCGTTGCCGTTCTTGCTGTTCCTGGGGGCGGGGCTGATCCTTCTGGCCCTGGGACGGCTTCCCCTCCTTCCCTGGCAGTGGGCGCCTGGAATCATTTTCTTCGCCTTCATCATCCCGGTTCAGGATTTGGGGATCCGTTATCTCCTTCCGGCCTATCCCTTTTTGATCCTGGTAGCCGCCGAAGCCTTCGGTTGGTTTTGGAGCGTGGGGGGCGGGCGCTTACCCGTAAAAATAGTTTTGGCTTCCCTTGTCCTGTTCCAGGGCTTAAGTGTTGGAGCCAGCTATCCGCACGCGATCAGTTACTTCAACGAACTCATCGCGCCCGAAAGAAAGCTGTTCTGGCTGGGGGATTCCAATTTGGACATCAGCCAGGATCTCAAACGCTTGTCCGAAACCCAGAAACGAAGGGGATGGGAAAGGGTTAAGCTGGCCTACTTGGGCGGATCGGACCCTTCGGCATACGGTCTTTCATGGACGCCTTGGAAGGAAGAGGACTTGAAAGCCCCCCAGCCGGGGGAGGTTTACGCGGTGAACGCGTCTTTCATCCAATTAGCCCCCCTGATGTATCCCGAAACCCGCCCAATCGCGTCCAGCTGGTTGAGCCAGGCCACGCCCACGGAAAAGGTAAATGACACTTGGTATGTTTTTGAAATCCCCGGTAAGAAAAACCCAACCGATGGGCGGAACTTGACTTCGGTTCCCTTCCAACAAAACCGTGGATATTTAGGTTGGTAATTCCCGTAAACCGCCCAGAAGCTTAGGGTGATTTTTTCTTTTCGTCGGGCTTTGAATAAAACCCGCCCTGGTAGCGCAGGATGGTCTTGTTCTCTAGGACATTGAGGTATTCCATGTCGATGTCCTCCTCCCCCAGCACAATTCCGTAGTTGTAGTCTAACTTGCTGTTAAAGCCCAGGACCATCTTCTTGGTGAACTCGAGGATTTCCTTGACCGTGGCCGGATCGCTTTGGGTTCCCACCAGCGAGATATCAATGGCCTCCATCGCCGGATCATAGGTGACGGTGGCCCGGTAAGGCTCCTTGTTGAGGGCGGCATTGGCTCCCGGTTTGATGGCCATCGTTTGGCTCACCCCCGTCACCATGGTTTGCAGGTAGGACGCGACCCGCTCTCCCAAATAAGCCGCCTCCTGGGTTTCCAGGTCATCGTTTGCCGCGAAAGCGGGAAGAATTCCGGTTAAACTTACGATTAGAACCCATTTTGTGAGCGACATCATCCACCTTAAACCGCGAAACGGAAATGCACCACGTCCCCGTCCCGCATGACGTATTCCTTGCCCTCGGTTCGGAGTTTCCCCGCCTCCCGGGCCTTGGCGGTCGAACCCGCCGTAATCAGGTCGTCGTAGGAATAAACCTCCGCCCGGATGAAGCCCCGTTCGATATCCGAGTGGATCTTGCCGGCGGCCTGGGGGGCCAGGGTTCCCTTGGTGATGGTCCATGCCTTGGATTCCATGGGCCCTGCCGTGAAGAAGGAGATGAGCCCCAAGGTCTCATAAGCCTTCCGGATGATGGCGTGCAGGCCCCTTTCTTTGATGCCTAGGTCGGCCAGGAACTGTACGGCTTCCTCGTCGGAAAGTTCGGCTACCTCGGCCTCGATCTTGGCCGAGATGGGAAGGCAGGAGGCGTTTTGGCTGGCGGCGTATTTCTGGAGCGCCTGGTAATGGGAATTCTTGCCCACGTCCACCAAGTCGCCCTCGGCCACGTTGCCGATATACATGAAGGGCTTCCTGGTCAGTAAGCTTAATTCCTTGAGTTTCTTCTCCTGGTCGGGCGTGGCCTCCACCGCGACTGCGGGCTTCCCTTCCTGGAGAACTTTTTTCACGGCGCTAAAGATATCCCATTCCGCGATGGCTTCCTTATCCCCCGCCTTCTTGCCTTTTTCCGTCCGTTGGAGGCGCTTGTCCACGGTATCCAGGTCCGCCAGACAGAGTTCAGTGAGGATAATCTCAATATCTCGAATGGGGTTGATGGAACCCTCCACATGGGTGATGTTGGCGTCCTCGAAGCAACGCACGACCATGGCGATGGCATCGACCTCGCGAATATGGGACAAGAACTTGTTCCCCAATCCCTCGCCCTTGCTGGCACCCTTGACAAGCCCGGCGATGTCCACGAACTCCACAATGGCTGGAACTCTCTTGCCCGATTGTTCCATGTCCGCCAGCTTGTTAATGCGGTCATCCGGCACCGTCACCACACCCACGTTGGGGTCGATCGTGCAAAAGGGATAGTTCTCCGCCGGGGCTTTGGATTTGGTAATAGCATTGAAGAAGGTTGATTTTCCAACGTTTGGCAGTCCGACAATACCGATTTTCATGTAATCCTCATAAATTATTTTTTATTTTGTCGTGAAGAAGGCTTTTATTTATAAGTTCGAATTCTAAAAGAATCCATGAAATAAATGCTCTCTTTAACCGAGAAGATGTTTTTCGCGGGCGTCGCGGATGAAGTTTATTGAATTTTTTGGATTAAAACCGGTGATTGGGAGGGTTTGGGCACCATTTGAAGAACCCAGGGACGGGTGACGGTAGCCGTTGCGGCCTGTTCGGCGGTCGGCACCGCCTCATCAAACCAGAGGACCGTCTTGTCGCTGTAATTTTCCATCCGCTTGAACTTGACGATATAACCAGGGGTGGCTTTGGCGCCCGTGAAGACGAAAGCGACGGCGTTTTTTGTGAAGTCCACTTCCGGCGGGTCGGCGCCGGGCTGGAGGAACTTCCAGAAGAGGTTGAAGTGGTCCGAATCGGTGATCATTTCCTCGCGGGCTGAGGCCACTGGCGCCGCGTTGCCGTTCCAATGGGGCAGGTTGGTCAAGTCAAGGACCAACTCGAGGGAAGAATTCACCCCCATCACATGGTTCTTCGACATCCATCGTTTAATACCCTTCACGAGGAAGTTGTCCCCCGCGTTCTGGATAAAGTGCGTCAGAAAAATGAGCCCCCCGAACACCAGGACGATCAGGAGAATGGGTTTGAAATGGGAATGACGCGCCACGGCCAGGACCGGAGCCGGAACATTCGCGCCGGGAGGGGCGGACGAAATAACCGGGGTGGGCTCCATAGGCTTTACGGTAGGGGATGGAGATGGTTTTAGAGTCGATTCGGACGCCGCCATAGGCGCGGTCATGGCAGGGCCGGGGGCCGGTTTCAGGGTTTTCTCAGGCTTGGATTCCGGCTCGGCCATCACTTTGGGCTTAGGCTTTGGCTTCTTGACGAGCCAACGGAGTATCTTCAGGTCCCAGGGTTCTCGGGGCGGCTCAACGGGATTAACTGGCGTCTTCACCGGTCCGGCCCGAAGCTTGTCCAGTTCTTTCCGGGCGGAAGCGCAAAGGTTCAAGTGCCGGGCTACCGCCCGCCGGTCGTGGGCGGAAAGGGTCTCAGCCAAGTATCCCCGAAGAAGGGGATGGATTTGTTCGCACTCGTTCATTCAACCGCCTTGGAATAATTGGACTGCCCGGAAGGGCGCCGGTCATTCGTTATAGTAGCAAAAAGCCGCCCCATCTTCACCGCCGAAGCATCATTCCCGGGCGGGACTTCAAACGTTGCAAAGCCCGAATTAGAGCGTGAGGTTGTCTTGACTTTCCCGGTCCCCCGGAATAACTTAACCGTCAGTTTGAGGCTAAAACCCGTTGGATGGAGGAGACATGGACACGAGTTTGACCGAGATTTTGAATATCCTATTCCGCTGGTTCCACGTTTTTTTCGGCATCATGTGGATCGGTTTGTTGTACTTTTTCAACTTCGTCAACGCCAATTTCGCCAAAACCTTGGACGCCGACACGAAGAAAAAGGTCGTTCCAGAGCTGATGCCCCGGGCCCTTTATTTCTTCCGTTGGGCCGCCATGTTCACTTTTATCCTCGGGCTCCTATTGCTTTACATCAATTACATGGCGCCTGGGCACGAAGGGGATTTTAACAGTACTCGCGGTCATTGGATCATGCTGGGGGCCGCCTTCGGCACCATCATGTGGTTTAACGTCTGGTTCATCATTTGGCCTAACCAACGCAAGATCATCAACGGGGTTAAAACCGGAACCGCTGCCGCCCCAGAGATCGTGAGCCGGGCCGCCAACGCCTCCAAAATCAATGTTTATCTATCGGTCCCCCTGATTTTCAGTATGCTGGCCGCCGGGAAGCACTTCCTTCACGACGAATGGTATTGGTTCGTGGGGGTCATCGTGATCGGCTATTTCGCCGCTTCAGGTTTTTATTCCCTGGCGCCCAAGGTAAAAACCGAAGTCTGACCCAGCCTTTCACCTCATATAAACAAAAAAGCCCTGGATTCCCGGGGCTTTTTTGTTTTTGGCCTTATCCACGGTTTAATTGACGTTTGGATGAACTTCCGGAGTATCGTCCAAATTCGCGGGCTTAAACTCCACCTTGTTTTCGAGGAATTGCTTGAGGTAAGTCCTGCGGACATTCTTAAAAAACTTTTCCAAATCCGCGTCCGCCTTGTTGTTTTCTAAGGCTAAAAGGTTTAAGGCGATGGTAAAGGCTGTTTCCACGTAATCGTGGCGGAATTCGAGGCTTTTGGACACGAAATCGTTGTAGCGCTTGATCCCCTTCCGGTAGATATCCCTGGCCTTTGAATCATCCTGACCTTGATAGTATTTCCCCATCAGGTAAAAAACTTCCAGGTCCAACACATCGGAATGAATGACGTTTTCGAACTGGTTGACCGCTTCGATAATGTGAGTCTTCGAAGGATCCCCTTGTAAATGGGCTTTAAGGCAGTACTTCGCGAACCGGGCGCGAAGGTAATGGTCGTGGGGATTGCGCTTAACGGCATCCTTGAATTTAAGAAATTCGAGGTTGTGGACCAGTCTCTTAAGAAGGTTCAGGAAGGGTGAGGTGACGGTGAGGAAGAAGCCCATAGTGGGGAAATATTATCGCCTGTTGAAATAACTGTCAAAGTTAAACGAAGGGAATTTCAACTTATCGGATTTTTGTTAATCCATTTTTTCATTCACGCCAACAACCTTGACAGCCTTCATTCAAAAGAAAGTCGATTGAAGAAAGCCAGGGAGCGAACTGCACAATAACAGGTATGAGCCAAATCGAAACATGGTTCAAAGTGGATTTCGCAGACAATTTAAGAACTTTTTAAGGGCAAAGTAGCCGGTAGGTCTCAGGGGGTCAGTGAAGCTTAAAGACTTTCGTCCGTCCCATCTTTTCCTTGCAGGGTCCTCAGAAGATCCAGCTGCTGGGGGGTGAGGATTTTCCGCTCGAGATCCAGCTTGGCTTTGACCTTTTCAGCTAATTTTTTCCCGTACAACTCCCCGATTTGCTGGGTCAAAGTATCCAATTTGGTCTGGTCGGGTTCAGGCTTGTCCAGTTCGTTCTCCAATTCGACTTGTTGGATTTTGATCTGGCTTTCCAACTTAACCATGGCAGACCGGTAAGAGTGTTGGTTCTGCTTGAGCATCTTGTGCTGATCATCCGTCAATTGAAGCCTCTTAATGATCTCACGGCGGGAAAGGCGCCCTACCGTTTCGGTGGGCTTGGCCTCAACTCCCCCTTTAGGGGCGTCCGCGGCGTAGGCAGGCAAGCCCGCCAGCCCCAAAGCCAGTATCAAAGCCGGAAAAACACGAAGGATTTTCATCGGTACCTCACTCGCTCGTATTTTAAATCGATAAATCGTCGTTGGCCAGATTGTCGGCGTTCTCATCGGAAAGGAGCAGTTCCCGGAAAGGGGCTGGCGCTTCCGAGATCAAGGGGGAAAGATGAACGATCCCAGTATCCTTGGCTAGATTGTCGATGGGATTGGAAATCGTTTCGACGTATTCACCAAGGTTATCCTGTTCCTGGAGGTTGTTGTAAAGCACTCCCGAATAGGCCGCGAACAAAAGGACGGCCGCAGCCGCCCACCGAATCGGGTGTCCCCAGGGCTTCCAAACCAAATGCCCCAGGAGGGGCCGTTGACGGGCGGCAATGCGCTCTTCCACCTTGAACCAGGCGCGGTTAAAAACCTGGGGATCAACGGTTATCCGGCCCATTTTCCGGAAGGTTTCGGTTAAGTTAATTTCTTTTAATTTGTGATCCATCTCAAGCCTCTTCTCATCCGTTAAACATCTTTAAGCGTTAACCCCTCTTTTTCGAGGTATTCCTTAAGATAAGCCTTCGCCCGGTGGATATTGGACTTCACCGACCCCAAGGATAGTTGAAGTGATTCCGCGATATCTTCGTAGCTCATCTCTTCCATTTCCCTTAGCAAAAAACAAGCCTTCTGCTTTTCCGGAATCTTCTCCAACGCCTTGGCAAGGACTGGGCTGAACCCCAGATCCATAGCCTTCGCGCTGTCCTTCTTATCCTCAACTTCCGGGGCGTTCTCGAACCCCAGGAAGGCCACGATTTTTCGCCGCCTCAAGATATCCAGGCAGTGGTTGGTGGTCATCCGGTAAAGCCAAGTGCTGAAAGCCGAATCTCCCCGGTAATTCTTGATGCGATCGAAGACCTTCAGGAATATTTCCTGCAGGACATCTTCCGCGTCGTGCTGGGATCCCAACATTCGCCAGGAGAGGTGGTAAACTTTGGTCCGGTGCAAATCATACAAGACATGCAGTCCGGAAATATCCCCTTGCCGGCAACGCTCGATGGCTTCCAATTCGGTCATTCGTCACCTGGCTTTACCCTGATGATTGGACGGTCCAACCTCAGGGATAGTTGCAATGTTTCTTGGAAAACCACAAGGACCGGCCGCCAAAATCCCAGGAGTCCAAATTTGGCCGACAAGGAGGCTTTAAGGCTCAACTTCGACGCTTCCAATGAATTTTCCAACTAGTTTTAGGCGTTTTTCAGGTAGGTCAGGAGGGTCCGGACCATTAGGCCCGCCCCACTGAATGAATACTGGTAAGGGATTCCGGGGTATTCCCTCTCAGGATAAGCCGGTCCGGCGATATCCAAGTGAACCCATGGAGTCTCTCCCACGAATTCCTGGAGAAAAAGCCCGCCAATGATACTGCCTGCATCCCTTCCCCCGCCGATGTTCTTGATATCCGCCACTTTACTTTTAATGTCGTTTCGATATTCCTCAACCAAGGGCAATTCCCAAAGACGTTCCCCCTCAGCCTCCGAGGCTTCCTTGAGGTCTTCCAAAAGCTTGGGATTATTGGTCATGGCCCCCGTGACCAGCCAGCCCAAGGCGATGATACAAGCCCCCGTCAAAGTCGCCATATCGATCATGGCGTCGGGCTTTTGCCGGGCCGCGTAGGAGAGGGCGTCAGCCAGGATAAGCCTCCCTTCGGCGTCGGTATTTAGGACTTCCATGGTCTTGCCGTTCATCGCTTTCAGGACATCCCCCGGCTTATAGGCCCTTCCACCCGGCATGTTCTCGGTGGTGGCGATAACACCGTGGACCTCAACGGGAGGTCTCAAAGCCGCCATTTGGCTGAAAACACCCAGGACTGCCGCTGCTCCCGACATATCCATCTTCATGGTTTCCATGGATCCTGCGGGTTTCAGGGACAATCCACCGGAATCAAAGGTGATACCTTTCCCCACGATGGCGACAGATTTCTTTGGAGCACCCTTTGGTTTGTAATGCAGGTGGATCAAGTAAGGTTCCTGGGCGCTTCCAATATTGACCCCCAAAATCCCACCTGCTCCCATTCGTTTCAATTCACTTTTGCCATAAATCCGAACCTTAACCGGCCCCTTAGACATCTTGCGGGCTGTATCGGCTAATACCTTCGGGGTGACGTCGCTTGGGGCGCCATTGATCAAGTCCCGGGCCAGGACAACTCCCTCGCAATAGGCTTGAGCTGTTTGAAGGGCCTTTTTGATAGCGGAGGCGTTTTCCGGTTTTACCACGAAAGAAAAATGAGTGACACCGGGGGAATTGTCTTTGAGCTGGGTCTTGTAGCGGTTGAATTGGTAGGAACCGAGGATCAGGCCTTCCGTGAAAGCCTTGGCTTCTTCCGGAGTAAAGGAACGTGGCCATTCAACCGAGGCATCTTCCAAGTGGATCTCCCTGGCTTTTCGGGCAAGGCGCCCCCCGGCCCGTCGGAAAACCTCCGGAGTAAGGTTGGTCTTATTACCCAAACCCAAAGCGATGACGCGGGAATTTCCTCCTCTTCCGAGAAGGCGGGCGGAAGCCGCTTGAGCGGCCTTTCCCTCAAACCCTTCTTCCCCAATGGACTTGTAGAGTTGATCCCCTTCCACGCCGGGCAGGTTGATAAAGGAAGTCTCTTTTTCCCAGGAAAACAAAACAATGGCGGGAGCGCTGGCCTTTTTGGAAACCACAGAAAATTGGATCACGGAAACCTCCGGATTGGTTTGAAAACGGAGCCACATTCTATCCAAGAGCCAGCCAGGGTGACAACCCTCAAGCCGGGTCAATTATCGGTCAAGAACCGGTCGAGTAGTTTTTCCCGAATGAGGCGTTTTTCAATCAAACGAAAGGCCGCCTCGAGTTTTTTCTTGTTTCCCGGCAGGTAGGGCCAGGGACTCGCTCCCGATGGATGGGGGATTGGAATAACCCAGGCGGGTCCTCCCGGAAGGTTTTTTTTAAATTCTTTTCCAATCACCTCGGAAAAGGGATGGGGGCCCAACACCCTTTCAATGGCCAGGCTTCCAATGGGAACCACCACTGTTGGGCGAACGAGTTTCAGGGCCTTTTCGAGGTAAGGTGCACAATTCTCCACTTCCTGCGGTGAAGGCTTGCGGTCCCCCTTGCCATGCTTGGCCTTGCCAGGATAACACTTGGTGACCGCTGTGATCGTGGCGTGGCGCCGAAGATTTTCCTCGGACATTCCAATCGTCCCAAACCACTGGAACAGCCTCTTGCCTGCCGTCCAGGCGAAGTTTTTCTGGGCCGCGGGCTCCCGAATACCCGGGGCTTGGCCAATCAGGAACAATCCTCCGGTTAAGTCGGGCCCCGTGCCCGCCACAGGGCAATTCCCTCCTTGCGGGAAACACTTCGAGCAATTTCGAATGTCCACTTGGAGTTGCTTCAATTGATTCACCAGTGACATTTCAAATCCGTTCTGTCGGGATGGAGCGTCCAGCGGCGAGATGGGGCTCAAAAAAAAACGCCGCCTTTCATTCCTTTGATTCAGAATAAAAGACGGCGTTACTTTGGATTACTTGTCGTCGTTTTCGTCCTTGACGGGGGGAGTCGCGGTTCCAGGAACTTTGTCGCCGTCCGGCGTGGGCTCCTCCTTGATCACGTAAGCCTTCGCAGCCTCGGGATCCACTTCCTTCAATTCGCTCAAAGCCATGGCGATGTTCTCGCTATGGAAGGAAGCGTCAATGGAGTTAGCCTTGTAAAAAGCGTCCACGGCCTTCTTCAGGTCGTCCGCCGTACCCTTTCCTGAGTCGTAAACCGACCAATAGGCCAGGCCCAAACTGTTCAGGAACACCTTCAATTGCTTATCCTCCGGCCGGTACTCGACCGCCCTCTCGAAATGCGGAACGGCCTCCCCCGGTTTCCGGGCGTCCAAAAGCGCCTTGCCCTGCCGGTTGGCGGCGGAAGCCTTGGAGTTGGGAGAAATGGAACTTTTCTCCGCCTGTGCGAAGGCCTTCAGGGCCCCTTCGAAGCGACCCTCCACCTGTAGCTTATCGCCCAGGGCACAAAGATCCTTGTACCCCATCTTGGTCATGTCGGGCTCGGGAACGGGAGTTACCTGAGCGTAACTTTCCTCGCGGGTCAGGTCACCCTTGGCCCTGTCCAATTGCTCGGGGTTCTCGCCGCTGGCCTCCAAATTCTTAATTGCCGATTTCAACTCCTCAACCCCGGCCAATCCATACTCGTAGAGCCGGTAGGAAACCACTCCCAGGTTCTTCAGGGCAACCTTGTTGCTATCGTCTTCCTCGACGGCCCTGCCGAGGACTTTCTTCGCCTCATCTAATTTCCTCGCCTTGATAAGGGTCCACCCTTGGGCGTTAGCGGCTTGGCTTTTCGCCTTGGCGGTATTGGCTAGTTCCTCGGCGGATTCATAGTCGGCGACAGCTTCGGTGAACTTGCGATCCTTGAGGGCCTGATTCCCGGCTGAATAGGCGTCCTTGAAAGTTTTAAATACCATTTCTTGGGCGGAGGGAGTGGCCTTAGCGACGGAGGTTGATGGAGTCGGCTTGTCGGCGGCGAAGGCCAAAATGGGAGCGGTGAACAACAGGGCGAGAAACAGGAACCGACCTTGACGCATGCGTTCCTCCCAAAACATTTTTGAAGCGAACTTATTCTACCCAGGAGGACATCTCTCGCCAAACAATTCTCTTAAGACCAGGCTTTAGCCAATGAAGCCGTGAGCTTTTTAATGACAAAGGGCCCTAATTTCTGGAAAATAAGCGCTGCCATTTGGGCAAGGAAAGGTAAATGTTAACCCAGAAACGCACTTGGATTGGTATCGTCTTTATCGGCGTCACCTTTTATTTCCTGTTCCGCAACATCGATTGGGCCAAGATGCTGGAAGCTATAACAGGCTTCCATTTAGTTTGGCTGGTCCCCGCCTTAACCGTTTATCTCTTCGGCTATGTCGTGCGTGGATACCGTTGGGTGGTCCTGCTTTCCCCCGTCAAACAATGCTCTTTCAAAAGCCTCTTTCCTACGTTGATCATCGGATTTATGGCCAACAATGTTCTCCCTGCCCGCGCCGGAGAATTCGTCCGAGCCCACCTGAATGGGAAGAAGGAAAATATCAGCCGAAGCGCCTCCTTTGCCACCATCGTCCTAGAGCGTCTTTTCGACGGCTTAACCATGATCATCCTACTCTGGCTTGCCTTAGGCGCGGGTCACCTCCCCATTCGAGAGGAAACCATGCCCGCCAGCATCCAACATGCCATCAATTGGTCTCCTTATGTCTTCGGGGCGGCCTTCATGGCCCTTTTCGCCCTGGTCTTATTCAAGGAAACAGCCGTCACGAATATAAATTTTTTCATTCGTTTGGCCCCCCAAAAGCTCCATGACCCTCTCGAAAAACTAGCCCATACTTTCATTGACGGACTTCACATCCTTAAGAATGGCAAGGAGTCCTTAATAGTTCTTTTTGCCTCACTGGCCGCTTGGTCCTGCGAATTCACAGCTTATTATCTATTGGCCATTGGAATGGGCATTGCGCCTGTCCCCCTCTCTCTCTGGTCCGCGGCTTTACTAATGGCCATCGTGAACTTAGGCATCCTCATCCCCAATGCGCCGGGAGGAATAGGGCTTTTTGAGTTTATTGGAGTGGCCCTTCTCTTGCCCTTTGGAGTCGGGAAGGAAATGGCGGTCGGCTATATGTTCTTGGTTCATTTCCTGGTATTGATTCCCATCACCTTGATGGGCTTTTATTATTCCACCCGGGAGCATTTAAACCTTGGCAACTTGGAAGCCGAGCGGGAAAAACAGGTTAAGGGAAGGCTATTAAAATGAGAATCGCGGTCGTTGGAGGAGGAGTGGCGGGTTTAACCGCCGCCTATCGCCTGGCAAAGAGGGGCCACGCGGTGGAAGTTTTCGAGGCTTCCGACCACGTGGGAGGCTTGGCGTCCGGATTTCCAATTGCCGGAACCACCCTGGAGAAGTACTACCATCACATCTTCACCAGCGACACTTGCATCAGGGGCTTGGTGGATGAGTTGGGTATTCGCGACACCCTTCACTGGCTCACCAGCCAAATGGGAGCCACAAACAAAGGGCGACTTTATCTTTTTGGAACCCCCAAACAAATCTTGCAATTTTCACCCCTCCCCTTTTGGGAAAGGGTCTGGTTTGGATTAATCGGCTTATATCTTGGCAAGAAAGATAACTGGCAAGAATTCGAAAACATCACGGCCGTCGAATGGATGCAAAAACACTCGGGATCCAAAACCTGGAAATATATTTGGGAACCTCTCCTCAAAGGTAAATTCAATCGATATTACGATAAAGTAGCCATGGCCTGGCTTTGGGCCCGCATTCACACAAGATATTCATCGCGCAAAGGCACGAAAGAAAAACTAGGATACTTTAAAGGGGGCTTTGAAGCGTTCCACCAGGCCCTCGCCAAAGCGGTGCAAGCGGTGGGAGTCAATATCCATTTCAACCAACCCATTAACCGTCTCATCACCGACAAGGGCAAGTTCAAAGCACTTGAGGCAGGAGGCAAGGAAATCCCTTTTGAACGCCTTATTTTCGCGGCGGCCACCCCTATATTCCTAAAGACCTGTAAAGAACTCCCGACCGATTACGTCAAACGCCTGACCCAGTTGGATTTCCTAGGGGCCCAGTGTCTCATCTTGGTCATGAAGAAAAAATTCAGCGGTATGTATTGGATCAATATCACCGATCCTGACATTCCAATACTGGCCTTGATCGAGCACACCAACTTCGCCCCCATCGAATGGTATCAGGGCAAACACCTAATGTACGTCGCGAATTACCTGCCCCAGGACCATAAGTACTTCAAGATGAAGAAGGAGGAGATTTTCGCCGAATTGCTTCCCCACCTGCAAAAAATCAACCCCGAATTTAACGAAAGCTGGCTGGAAGAATATTACCTTTTCCAGGACCTGTATGCCCAACCCGTTGTCCCCCTCCACTACAGCGAGGTGAAACCCACTTACGAGACACCGATCGAGAATATTTTTCTTGCTAACATGGCCTTGGTTTATCCGGAGGACCGCGGCACTAATTTCGCCGTGGATGTCGGCAACAAGGTGGCCCGCTTGGTGGATCCCCAAGTGGAAATTCCCGCTTTCAAGGAAAACTGACCGGGCTTTTTTAAAGGGCGTCCTTCCAGGCCCTGTGGTAGTATTTTTGGGTTTTAAACGACAAGGAGAAACCATGCCCAAGCTCTCGTACCTCTCGGTTTTCTTCCCGGCCTACAATGAGGAGGCCAACGTCGAAAATATGGTCCGCACGGCCCAAAGGATCCTGCCGGAAGTCGCCGAGCGCTGGGAAATCATCCCCGTGAACGACGGTAGCAAGGACAGAACTGCTGAGATTATTGATCGTCTGGCCAAGGAAGATCCGAACGTACACCCGGTCCACCATGAGAAAAATAAGGGTTATGGTGGGGCGGTCATCTCCGGGTACAACGCCTCCAAGGGTGATTTCGTTTTCTTTACCGATGGGGACCTGCAGTTCGACCTGAGGGAAATCACGCTTCTGATTGAAAAAATCGACGAAGGGGATCTCATCCTGGGTTACCGAAAGAACCGCCGTGACCCTTTCATGCGCAAAATGAACGCCTTCATGTGGGGCACGCTGGTTAAGTTCCTATTCGGATTCCAGGTCAGGGACGTGGACTGCGCCTTCAAACTCATGAAGCGGAAGGTCCTGGACAAGGTCAAGCTGTCGGCGGGCGGGGCGATGGTTTCAACCGAACTGTTGGCCCGGTCCAACCGCGCCGGCTTCCGGTTTGTGGAAGTCGGGGTAACACATTATCCCCGTGTAGCTGGACAACAAACAGGGGCGAATCTAAAGGTGATTCTTCGCGCCTTCCGCGAGCTCTTCAAACTCTACGGCAACATCAAGAATCAGCCCAAATAACGCGAATAATCTCCAAACCAAAAAGTCCAAAAAACAAAAACACCCACTGGAAATTCCAGTGGGTGTTTTGTTTGAACTATTAAGCAAGGGGAGGGGTTAGCTTTGTGCCTGAAGGAAGTCTAGATGATCTTTGGCCTGGCGCAAGAGGACTGAGCTGTTGGAATATTCCAAAACCTTCCGCCAGGAATCCTGGGCCTCCTGCTTTTTCCCCAATTTCTCATAAGTCAAAGCCATATTGTTGTAAATAGCCGCATCCTTAGGACGGACGGCGGAGGCTTTCTGGAACGCTTGTAGGGCCTCATCGTTCTGGTTCTTTTCCAAGTAAATGCTTCCAAGGTTGTATTGCACGTCGGCGTTTTGACTTTCCATGCCGGAGGCTTTTTGCAAAAGATCAAGGGCATCGTCTGTATTTCCGGCGTGGTAGTACATCATGGCCAAATTATTGATGGAATCCACATGCGCCGGATCAAAGCGCAGGGCCATCTCATACATCCTTACGGCCGCGTCATTCATGTCGAAGCGTGAATAGAGATAACCTAAGCCGAAATAAGCTTTAGCAAAGGTGGGATCGATTTCAAGGGCCTGTTTCAGGAAGTTGAAGGAAGTCTGGTAATGTTTCGAATCATACTGAGTCTTTCCCTTCTGAAAGAAAGTCTCAGCTGAACCCTTGGGCGCCATAGGCCTCTCAATATTATTTGCCTCGGCTTCATTTTGAGGAGGTGCGAGGACCGGCGGCACCGAGGACGCGACCGTTTCTCCGGGAGCAGGTGGAATCACGGGTTCTTCCACAGCTGATGCGCCGGGGACGGGCGGTTCGACCACCTTGCCCTTGTGGGAAAAGGCTTCACGGGCTTTGTGGCGCACCGGCTTCTCAGCGAAAACAGGAGCCTGCGCGATTTTAGCCTCTTCCGTCACGGCCAAATGCCAGGTCCCATTGGTAGCTTCATACCAAAAGGCCATAAAGATGATAACGATGATGACAGCGAGCCAGAGCAGATCCACCATGTCGCGGCTGATATCCTTGAGGCCCTTGCCCTTAGGTGCTTCCGCCACCGCTACGGCCTTGGCTTTACCAGCCGGGACAGCCTTGGGGAGTTCCGTGGCGCACTTGACGCAGATTTTCGTTCCGTCGGGGTTTTCGGCGTGACATGCCGGGCAAACGATCATGTTATGAACCTCGTGGGATCGGTTAGCGGGCCAAAACCATTTGTCCGCTTTCAAAGCCGGGCTACTTTAACCCGGCGGAGTAAAAGCTGTCAACTTGGAATCCCCCTGAAAACCCTTGTTTTTGAGGGGTAGGGGAAGTGAGGAGCGCTGGGAGTTCCGCGGAAGATTTAACCTTTCAACCAAAGGATAAGAGTTGTGTTTCGAATCCCGGATTATCCCGCGCGATACTCCTCGACCGCCGTCTTAATTTTTCGGTAATGTTTCTGAACCTGGTCCAATCCCTGCTCCACCAAATCGAACTTGGCTCGAACCTGGTCGGCCGCCGCGTAAATGCGGTTGATCAGTTGGAGTAATAGCTCGTTGTCGTTGCGCTGGTCATCCAGCGCTTGGGATATTTCCCCCAAAAGGCCTCCCGCCTTCCGTACCGATTTCACGATGTTCATGAACACGTCGCCCGCGCTGTAAACCACGTTGACATTCTCCTCGATCTTGCCCGTAGTGCTGATCAAAGTGATGGCGCTGTCCGTTTTTACGCGGATATCGTCCACCAAGTGTTTGACGTCGGCGGAAGCCTTGCCAGCCGCTTCCGCCAGGGTTTTGATCTCGCTGGCGACAACGGCGAAACCCTGCCCATGTTCTCCCGCCCGGGCGGCCTCGATCCCCGCATTAAGGGCTAAAAGATTTGTTTTACGGGCGATGGTCGTGATGGTGGCCAAGAAATCACCGATTTGCGCGGAAGCGAGATTGAGCTGTTGGATCACTTCCGCCGAGGAACCGATGGTGGCTTTGATCTCCGTCATGGCCTTGATTTCTTTCCCCACCGATTTAATCCCGTTCGTGGCGGACTTGGCGGCCTCATCGGTGTCTTGTGCCACCTTCTTGCTGTCGCTGACGATCAACTCATTTAATTGGAGGAGGGACTTGTTGATGCGGCCGGCTTTTTCGACGTTCGCCGTCCATTCGCGGATGATTTCACGGAAGGAATGGAAGTCCTGGCTTAACTGCTCGTGCTCCCGTGAGAGTTCCTGGACGCTTTCAGTAAGTTGGGATATGGAGCGGTCGGATGCCTTGGGTGGGGTGGCTTCCGGAGGTTCCATCCGGGTAACCTTCACGGCGAGCCCTATCAGGGCTTCTTCCAGTGGTTCCTCGGCGGCCTGGGCGGCCGAAAGGACCTCACGACAGTCCTGTGGGAATGGATGCTTGTGGGCTAGCTCACGCAGGTAATCAAGTTGGGAACGATGGGAAAATACCTGTTGGATAAAAGCGGCGAAGCCACCGACGATAAGTCCCAATACGGCGGCGAAAATGGGGTGAATGAAAGCCCCAGCCAAACCGGCTAATCCGCCGGCCAGAACCGGGGTCAACCGAAGAAGTGAGAAAAAACGGTCAGCCCTTTTATTCATGGAGGGTCATTTTTCGTCGTTGACTTTGTTCAGGTAGCCTTTCAAGAAATCCACGTCCTCTTCCTTCATCGCCAGGAAATGTAGTCCTCCGCCAGTCTCGTTGGCCCAAACTACCTCCGCGAAGGCTGAAATAATGGAGGAGCGGCCCGGAAGGGCGATATCCAGCCGAAGAATGCTGCCAACGTTCAGTACGGTAGAAGCCACGATATAAAGACCGCCAAGACTCACGTCCATGGTGCGCGTGGTCTGCTCGTTCTTTTTGCGTTCGAAAACCGTCTCCAATTCCTTCTGATCCTCGATGATTCGGTACTTCACCGGGATCTTCACCGAGACACGGGGATGGATACGTTTCTCCACGAACATATTGGCTTCTGGCATTCGGCTGCTCCTTAAGAAAAACTTAATGAATCAAAACGGCCTGAACTCGAGTGATAACGAAAATAAGTTTCCAAAATCAGGCCGGGGTTTCGCAATAAGCAACGGCTCAAACGGGAAATGGATAATCTTTCCCTCGGCGGTGAACTCTTTGTCCACCCTCACGGATACCCCTCCAGTCAGGAAAAAAAGGCGATCAGTGGTCTGGCCTTGGCCGTATTGGACAGGCCGGCCATTCCATTCCATTAGGCCGCTCATCCGCAATCGAATCTCGCCAAAAAGATTGACGAGCCTCTTTCCGCGGCGAAAAACGAGATAATCAATTCTTCCCATCGCATGGAAATTGTCTGGCCATTGAAACAAGCCGGGGCCCCAAAGGGGGCTTGAGGAATCCAACGTAATTAGCTGTGTTTTTTCATAGTGTATACTTTGAAAAAAGGAAAATCCACCTAGTTCTTGTCCGAGAATAAAACCGATGGCTTTCTCTGGCGCGCCCTTCCCGCTTGCTAAAAGGGGAAAAATGGATCGAAAGGGACTTGTTCCAGTGGGCAACCGATACCAGCCATCTAATGCGAAAAAATTTCCCCCATCCCTTTTTCCGGCAAGAAGATAGGTTGCGGCGATTTCCACATCCCCGAACTTTGCCGCGTTTTCAGTGTCTCCGTTCGCCTCGTTAAGAGCGTTCGCTTCGAAGGGAAAGGTGGTTTTTAATTGAAGTTGGTCGTTAATCCAGCCCTGAGCCTGCACGCCATATTCAATGCTACGAATAGCGGCGAAGTAAACAATGGAACCATTTGGATTTGTGACGAGGTTGATACCGGGGAAAAAAGAATCGGGCAGGCCCGCGTTGACCCAATAGAAACTTGGCCTTTCTTCCCGGAAAAGCGAGAAAGAAAATTCATCTCGGGAAAGGGGAGTAAGCGGAAACGGCTCCAGTTCTAATGCCAACGCCGTGCGCGCCAAACCAAAGGTCAATCCAAAAAGCAAAGACAGGAAATGAATTTTTCTAAGGAATGATTCCCCGCAAAGGCGGCGCTCGAAAAAATTACAGCTCATTGGGGAACCCGTTAGAACAAGAAGGCGAGCGCGGCGTTAGGCCTCGGCGAAATTTCAATGGTCAAGCTCAAGTAGTTTCGCTTGTTGTAATTTTGTGCGGTGTTATAGGCGTCTTGAATGCCGAATCCATAAGCCGCTAGGGCCGCCAACCCAAAAAGGTTACCGGCGGTTTCATTTTTGGACTGTAACCCGCCTTGACCATCCGGAATGGTCTGGAGATTTTCAATTGTCTGCCAAAGAGCGACCCCGAAAACCGATGCAAAAGCGATTCCCTTCAAGGGATCACCCGCGTAAATGTGGCCCGACCCGGGGACAAACACGGAAAAAAGAGCGGCCTGGGTTGGATTGAGGGGCTTTAATCCCGGTTGAGGCGTGGGAGTCGCCGTGGGAATTTCCACGGCGGGAGCGGTCACGGGCGTTGGGGTGGCGGTTTTATATTCAACGGGCTCCTCCACAGCCTGGACGGGTGGAGCTTCAAGGGGGGTTGGAGTGGCGTCGGTATTGTTCCAAAAATTAGGAGCGGCTTGGAGGGTTGCCGATAAAAGCCACGCCAAGGGAAGCCAAAGGCGGGTGAATTTCATAGTCATAAAGGTATCCCTTCAACTGGGGGCTGTCAAGAAATCCAGGAAAGCGGGCTTTCCATCACCGGGCTTCAAGCGTGGCAATCCCGCGAAAGCTGATGGCCCGGGCTTCCCTCTGTTTAGAACCTCACGAACTTCAGGTCCTGGATATGAGGTATTTCCCTGAGTTCGGACATTACTTTTTCTGGCACTTCATTGTCCACGTTCACCATGGCGATGGCCTTTCCGCCCACATCCTGGCGGCCAACGTAAAGTCCGGCGATATTGACGTTGTTGGTCCCCAAAATCGTTCCCAATTTCCCCACAATGCCTGGCCGGTCCTCATGGGCCATCCAGATCATGTTCCCCACGGGTGTAAAATCGGTCGTACTGCCGTCCAGGCTCACGATACGGATTTCTTTTTTCCCGAAAACGGTCCCCGCGATGGTATGTGTTCCCTTCTCGTTCTTAACGGTAACGGTGATAAGGGAAGAATAATCCCTCACGCTGTTGTTTACGGTCTCGGATATCTCGTAACCACGTTCCCTGGCGATGAAAAGTGCGTTCACGTAATTGACAGCTTCGCTCATGCCCCTCTGAAGGATGCCCTTGACCAAACTTAAAGTCAGGGGCTTGGTGTCGAACTTGGCCACTTCCCCGTTGTACTCCACCTGGATTTTCTTGATGAAGGATTCGGCCAATTGGGCTTGGAAGGAGCCTATTTTTTCCACCAGCGTGAGATAGGGTTTCAATTCCTCAAGGACTTTCGGATCAAGGGAAGGCATGTTCACCGCGGCCTTCACGCGGCCTCCCCGAAGGGCCTCCACCATTTGCTCGGCCACCACCACCGCCACGTTCACTTGGGCTTCCTGTGTTGCGGCGCCCAAGTGGGGTACGCAAACGACGTTCTCGAGGGTGAGAAGAGGGCTGTCGAAGGGGGGCTCCTTCTCAAACACGTCCAACGCCGCCCCGGCCACCTTGCCGCTCTTTAAAGCGTCATAAAGCGCTGTCTCATCAATAATGCCGCCCCGGGCGCAGTTGACCAGCCGGACCCCGTCCTTCATGGCCGCGATCTGCTTGGCCCCCAGAAGCCCCTTGGTTTCCTTGGTAAGGGGAGTGTGTACCGTGATGATATCGGCCTTATGGATGATGTCGTCCAACGTCACGATCTCGAACTCGTGGCCCTTGTTCTTGGCGGGGTCCACGTAGGGGTCATAGGCGAGGATTCTCATGCCCAGGCCAATGGCCTTGCGGGCCACATTGGTGCCGATACGGCCAAGCCCCACCACCCCCAAAATCTTCTCATTGAGCTCGCAACCGATGAACTTGCTCCGTTCCCACTTCTTTTCTTTCAGGGATTGCTGAGCCTGTGGGATCTTGCGGGACATGGCCATCAACATGGCGATCGTATGCTCGGAAGTGGAGATGGTATTCCCATCCGGCGTATTCATCACGATGATGCCACGCTTGGTGGCGGCTTCCAAATCCACGTTGTCCACGCCGACACCGGCCCGGCCGATGATCTTCATCTTATGAGCCGCTTGGATAAGGTCGGCCGTCACGGTCGTCCCGCTCCGGATCACCCAGGCGTCGTACTCCCCCACCACCTTTTTGATTTCTTCGGGCGTTTTATTGAGGAATTCGTCGGTCTGAAAATCCTTCTCTTTTTTGAAGATTTCCATCCCCTGCTCGGACAGCTTATCGGTGATCAAAACCTTGAACATTTTTTACCCCTTAAAACAAGTTTTGAGTTTTGGGTTTTTAGTTTTGAGTTAAAGTGATTTTGATTTCCACCGGTGGAAATCAAAATTTCAGCAACTCATAACTTAGAACTCAGAACTCAAAACTTTCAAAGATTTTCGGTTAAGAGTATTTCCTGGGCCGCCTTCACGCCGACACCCAGGGGCACTTTCTTGCCCAGCTTATGTAACACCATTTCCAGGGTGGCGATGCCCAACACGACGTCGGACCCATCCACGTAACCCAGGTGTCCGATGCGGAAGACCTTGCCTTTGATCTTGGCTTGGCCCCCGGCGATGCTGATCCCGAAAGTATCACGGAAGGTTTTATTAATGAGGCCGCTGTCGATCCCATCGGGAGCGACTACCGAGGTCAAAGCCGCCGAAGGGGCCTTTGGCGCGAAAAGCTTTAGGCCAATGGCTTCCACTCCCGCACGGGTGGCTTTCGCCAAACCGGCATGCCTTTTCCAAACGTTCTCGACCCCTTCTTCCCGGATGATTTCCAGGGCCTTCCGGAGCTGGATAATCAGGGAAATGGCCGGGGTAAAAGGTGTATCCGGCATCTTTTCCTCGGTCAGCTTTTTGAGGGCCTTTTCATAGCTGAAGTAATAACGTGGATTCTTGGCGCTTTTGCTCTTTTCCACGGCTGAAGGTTGCGCGCAAACGAAACCCAGCCCTGGGGGAATCATGAAGCCTTTTTGAGATCCCGAAAGTACCAGGTCAATGCCCCAGGCGTCGGTTTCGCAGGGCATGGCGCCCAACCCGGAAATGGCGTCAACCACGATCAAGGCCCCGGCTTCATGCACTACCTTTGTCAGGGTTTGAATGTCATTCATCACTCCCGTGGAAGTCTCGTTAAGGGTGGTATAGACCAGCTTGATATCAGGATTCGCTTTGAGGCGCCTCCGGACTTCTTCCGGGTCAAGGGCATGGCCCCATTCCGCCTCGTAATGCTCGGACGAGACCCCAAAAACGGCGCAAATATCCTTCCAACGGTTTCCAAAATGGCCCGCCGCCGCCACCAGCACCTTTTCGCCCGGCGAGGTCAAGTTGGCCACAGCCGATTCCATGACCCCGGTTCCAACGCTGGCAAAGGTCATGACAGGCTGTTGGGTGCGGAAGAGCATCTGAAGACCCTCGTGGGCGGCCTTAAAAATGGCCTGAAACCCCGGGGTCCGGTGATGGGGGATGGGCATACTGGCCTCGGCCAGGACCTCAGCGGGAATAGGAGTGGGCCCAGGGGCCATAATGTATTTTTTACGCATGAATTTCCTCGGTTTGTCCTTGGGATGTCGGAGGGAAAAGGGGGACTTTTGGCTGACTTTAGGCTGAAAACGGCGCCTTTGTGAAATGTTTCACAAAGTGGGGTTAGTATAATGCCGGAAGTAGGAGTGTCAAGCGGGACATGATTCTTAAACGAGATTGTTTCACAAACTTAACCTGGCTATCCCTGACCAAGGAACTCCTGGATTAATTTTGTAATTTCCCCGGGTTTTTCCTGCGGCACTAAGTGCCCCGCTTCCCGAACAACCTCAAATCGCGCATTTGAATTAATTTTTCGAAAGGCTTTTTCGCTATCGGCGGTGAAGGTATTTGAATCTTCACCCCGGATAAGCAAAGTTGGTTGAGTTAATAGCTTCGCGAATTTCCAAACATCCGTTGGAATCGTTTGGTAGATTCTCGCTTCCCACTCAGGCGGGTAAATGAGATAAACCCCACCCGTGGGAGATGGGGCCGTCATGCTTTCGGTGTAAGCCTGGACGATTTCATCCGGCCAATTTTTGAAAAGTTGTCGTCCCCGGAAGTACTCATAGGCTTCCCGAGCGCTCTCCCAGGTCCTCCTCCGTTTTAAGGCTCCCTTGATTAAATACTTCCTGGCCTCAAAGCCGAATAATTTCATGAACTTGATCTGCCAAAGAAGTTTGGGCGACAGCATGGTGGGGTCAATCAGGATGACATGGCTGAAGAGCTCCGGCGCCTTAACCGCCGCGTAAAGCGTAAGGACACCCCCCAAGCTGTGCCCGACCCCTACGACTTTCGAGGCCCCCATTTCTTTCAGGCCGCTCAACAAATCGTCCGCCATCTGGTTCCAATGCTTCAGCCATTCGGGCGGCGTGTCACCCCAAAGCGGGCGGACCCGCAAAGACACGACGTGATAACCCTCCAACAAAGGCTCAAATACCTTCTGGTAAGTGGGCGGTGGAAAACCGTTAGCGTGGGCTAAATGAAGGAGGGGTTTGTTGGAATTGGGGTTGAAATCAAAAATTTTAAAATGAGGTGTCATTGCGGGGAGCGAACTTTGCGACGCGGCAACCTCAGTTCATGGGTTGTTGACGTCTTCGATTTGGATTTTTATTTAAAACGGGGATTGTTTCGTCATAAAAAAGCCGCTATTCGCGGCTTATTCCTCGCAATGACAACGATATATATTTTAAGCCGTATTTTCCCCGCGGCCTTTTTGATAGACCACGATGGGCTCTTCCTTCTTCAGGAGCACCCCTTCGGTGATGACCACTTCCTTGATGTCCTTACGGGAGGGAATTTCATACATCAGGTTCATCATCGTCTCTTCCAGGATGGCCCGGAGCCCCCGGGCTCCCGATTGGCGCTTGATGGCTTCTTTGGCCACCGCTTGCAAGGCTTCGGGGGTGAATTTCAGCTTCACGTTTTCCATCTCGAAATAGCGCTGGTACTGTTTGGTGAGGGCGTTCTTGGGTTCAGTGAGGACCTTGATGAGTGAAGCCTCGTCCAATTCGTGCAGGGCCGCCACGACCGGCAGACGGCCAATGAATTCCGGGATCAAGCCAAACTTGATCAAATCCTCCGGTTGGGTCTGGTCAAACAGCTCGCCCAGTTTCTTTTCCTGCCGGGGCACCGCCTCGCCCTTGAACCCAATACTCCTACGACCGAGGCGACCCTCGATAATTTTTTCCAAACCCACGAAGGCTCCACCACAGATAAAGAGGATGTTGCTGGAATCCACCTTGATATATTCCTGGTGCGGATGTTTGCGCCCG
>DATKOC010000161.1:0-19487 GCA_035524855.1 bacterium | reverse complement strand
GGTCCTTTCCCTCGATATTGAGGGAAACCAGGGCCACCCTTTCCTTTTCCGAGCCCCAGGGCAGTCCGTAAAGCTTGATTCCCTTGATCTTCTCGACTTCCTTCAGGAATTGAGCGGTCAAGGCCTCTTCCTTCTTGCGGATCGCCACCACGCTGGTTTTCATCAGGAACTCAACGGCGGCCTTGAGGCCCGCCAGTCCCCAGTAATTCTGGGTGCCGCTCTCGAACTTGTCCGGCCATTGTTGGGGCTGTTCCTCCTTGTCGCTGTTGGAGCCGGTACCACCCTCGATGAGGGAATCAAGGTTCCATTTGGACGACACCGCCAACCCTCCCGTGCCGGGGGGCCCCATGAGTCCCTTGTGCCCCGTGAAACAAAGGAAATCAATTTTCATTTCCCCCATATCAATGGGAACGGTGCCGGCCGTCTGGGCCGCGTCCACCAGAAAGGCGACGCCCTTCTTGGAGCAGATATCCCCAACCTGGGCCACGGGGTTCAGGTTCCCCGTCACGTTGGAGGCGTGAGTCAGACAGACCAGCTTGGTGGTCTTTTTGATGGCCAAGTCAAAGTCGTAAGGATTCAGGCGCCCCAGGTTGTTGGCCGGAACGATGGAATATTCGATGCCTCGCTCGGCCTTGAGCTTGTTCAAGGGGCGGATGACGGCGTTGTGCTCCATGCCGGAGAGAACCACATGGTCCCCGCTTTTGAGGAACCCCTTGAAGGCCGTATTGACGGCTTCCGTGGCGTTCTTCATGTAGAGGATGCGATCCGACCGCTGGATGTGGAGCAGCTGGGCCAGGGCCGCCCTCGTCCCATAGACCAACTCGTTGGCCACGATCCCCGGCCGGTAGGTCCCTCGTCCGTGGGAAACACCAACCTCGGTGGCGTAATCCATGACCGCCTTCAAGACCTGCGGCGGCTTCTGCCGGGTCGTGGCGGCGCAATCCATGTAAATGTCACTTTGAATTTGTTTTTTCATTTTTCAGGTGGGTGATTTTAGCATCGGGGATATTATTTTTCATTGGCTGCTAAAAACTAAAAAGGCGGCCAATGGCCGCCTTTTCGCTGTTAAAGTTGTCCTTCGATTTTAGCCGGTACTAGTTTTCCTTTGTCTTGGGCAAATCCACGACTTTGCTGACTTCTTCCATCTGGCAGTTGCCTTCGAAGATGGCGCCTTCTTCCACCACCAAAAGGGGTGTGGAAATATCGCCCTCGATTTCGGCGGTGTTTTGAACTTCCAGTTTTTGGTAGGCGGTGATGTTGCCCTTCACTTTCCCGCCGACGAGGATCGACTTGCCAATCAGGTTTCCCCGGACCATGCCCTTCAATCCGACAATGATCCCGTCCTCGCAGGTGACATTGCCGTAAACTTCCCCGTCAATGCGCAGGCTGTTTTTCGAGTTGTAGCTGCCGCGAAGGCTCGAATCCACCCCAATCAGGGTGTCCACGCGCCCCATCGCCTTGTTTTCACTGAAACCAAAAAGTCCCATCTTTCCCTCCGGGCGAATCGCCCTCACGCTTAATTAATCGACTTTGGGTAAGTACTTTTCGGGGTCCACCGGCATCCCGTGGATGCGGACCTCGTAATGCACGTGGCTGCCGGTGCTGCGTCCCGTGGAACCCACGTAGCCGATGATCTGGCCCCGCTTCACCTCGTCGCCGACCTTGATGTCGATCCTCGCGCAGTGGCCGTACCGGGTGCTGTAGCCGAAGCCGTGCTCGATGGCGACAACCCGCCCATAGCCCGCTTCCCAGCCGGCATAAGTGACGATGCCATCCGCCGTGGCCCGGATGGGGGTGTTGGCTTCATTGGCGATATCCACCCCCATGTGCCGCCCAGGCTCACCGGTCAAGGGAGAGGCTCTCTTGCCGAACCCCGAGGTGATCCAACCCTTGACGGGCCAGATGGAAGGCGTGGCGGCCAGGATGGAGCGTTGTTTGTCGAGAAAGACGCTGATTTCTTTGAAGCTGGCGTCCTGCTGGGTGGCCTGTTGGTTGGTGACTTTCAAACTAGCGTCCACTTTGTTCAAGAGATGTTCGTTTTGCTCGCTCAAGAGTTTGGAGAATTGCTCGGAATCTTCCTCCGTGGGCCCCCCCATCCCCTCCACCGCCGAAACGACCTTTTTCCGGTCTCCCAACTTCAGGAGCTTGCGGAACTGGGTGTCCACGGTCGCCATTCGGGTGATGAGTTCCCGGTTGGTCTGCAATTCGCCCAGGATTTCCTTCATGTTGGTCCTGAAGCGTTCCTGTGTCAGTTGGGCCAGTTGGTAATTCACGTCCTTGGCGATGACCATGGCGGCCCAGGTGAGAACGCCCCCCAAGAGCAAAACCAAAGCATGGAGCATGAACAAGTTGGTTTTGAGTTGAACGGGTTTGCCGCCATCATGGGGAACGACCATGAAGGTCATTTTTTTCTTAAAGTAAATTTTAAAGAAATGCGGCATACCCTTGTCCTCGCTCGGCACGACTGCGAAATTTCACTTTGAGCGCTTGGTTTTCGATGATTCGCTTGTCCGGATGGAGAATCTCCCCTTAGGCCACCAAGGGGACCCTTGACTTTCCGATTCTAAAATAGGCGGCCGGCCGCCGGCCTGTCAATTGTTAACGATACCCGCTTTGGGTAAAAGGTTAACAAACTCTTTTTTATTCCACCTTCGTTCCATTGGATCGGATGAATTTGAAAGCCTTTTCAAACAAAATTTCCCGGTCGAGATCCATGGGAATCACGTGATCGGATCGGTCCAGGTACAGCAGGTGCTTCACGGGGGACCCCAGAGACCGGTAAACCAAATCCCCGTTGGGAGGCGGCACCATGGAATCCCTCCGGCCCTGAACCACCAAAGCCGGGGCCGTGACGTAAGGCAGGTCTTCGCGTAAATGATCCATGAGCTTCTTGAGCTCATAGAGGCTCTTGGTCGCCACGTAGGGGTATGTTTTGTGGGGGGGAGACTGCGGGTCCAGAATACCCCCGGTCAGGTTCGAGGTCCTCCATTGGAGGAAACGGAAAAAGGCGATGCCGTTAAAACGGAAATCGGCGATATGGACGGGCGCCGCCATGGAGACGACCCCCGCCACCGGGAAATGGGCGGCGAGGTGCAGGGCCAAGTCCGCCCCCATCGAAAGTCCGCCCACGAAAACCTTTGAGCAGCGCTGGCGAAGCAATTCATAGGCTTCCCGGGCGCTTTGGGCCCAATCCTGCCAGCGGGTTTTCGCTAAATCCTTGGGAGTCGTATCATGCCCTGCCAGCCACGGGCCGAGGGTGGAAATACCCTTATCGGCCAGGTAATTTCCCAGGGGTTGAACCTCCAAGGGGGTTCCCGACAAGCCGTGCAAAAGCAGGATGCCCGTTTCGCCCTTTTGGGATTCAAAACCGATTTTCATCTTCGGCCTTCTCCATGTCATATACCCGTATAGGATTAGCTCTTTGGCGCCTCGTGCTGGAACTGCTGGATTTTGAACAAAATTTCGTCGTTCTCGGGCCTATCGGTGGGATTATGGCCGACGTACTTGTACCGAACGATTTTTTGCGGGTCGATGATGATGACGGCCGGGCGGCTGATGTCTTTGCCGTCATGGCCCTCAGGATGCCGCGCTCCATAAGCGTCGATGATGTGGAATTGGGGGTCGCCCAAGAGCGGGAAAGGAAACCGCCATTGCTCATTGAAGTGAGCGGACTCCTCAAGGGGGTCGACACTCACGGCGGCGATGGCGGCGTGGAGTCGTTGGAACTTGGGATAATCCTCCTTCAAGTTCAAAAGCTGGTTCTGGCAGGCCCCGCACCAATGGCCCCGGTAGAGGACCAAAATAAGGTACCAACCCTCCTGAAGGTCGGAAAGCTTCATCATGTGGCCCGAGCTATCCATCGCGGAGAAATCGTAGGCTTTATCCCCCGGGGACAGTCCACCCGGTTTCTGGGTGGAAGGATCCGGGGTATTGCCGCAGCCTCCCCCCAAGCCCGACAAGGCGGCCAACGCCATAACGATCAAGGGAATTAAAGTTTTTTTCGTTTTACGAAACATGATTTCCTTTTGATGCGGCCTTGAGAATGTTTTCCTATCAAGACTAATGCTTTTTAGACGCGTTGACAATATGCCGCGGCTTCCAAATAATATCCCCCATCAAGGAGATTCGGCGAATGCGTTCTTTCAGGAACAATCTTTTTCTCTTAACCTTGGTAGTCCTGTCCGCCTTTCTAACCGTGCTCATCCTTGAAGGCTCGCATCATCACGGATCCTTAGAGAGCAACGGGGACTGTTCCCTTTGCAGTTGGCAGCAAACCGGTTCCCAAGCGCCGTCCATATCCCATGCTCCGGTGCTCTTGCCCATCCTGTTGGTGTTCCTGCTGTTCTTCTTCCAACCAACCTATATTTCCTACACCCTCTTATTCCCTGCCGGACGGTCCCCCCCCAACCACCTCCTGTAACGGCTTCATCAACGGCCCTCACTGGCCGTCATTACAAGGAGGAAGAATGAGATCTCATTTCCGTTCATTACTTTGTGTCTTTCTGTTCCTGTTCAGCCTGGGCAGCTTTCCGGTTCAGGCCCAGACACGGTCCATCATTTCCAACCTGGCCAATCCGGCCATCGGCTTCAACGCCTTGTTCAAGGCCCAGGTGGCGCCGGATTTGGACCAACCTTACGGCATTGAGTTCGAGGAAGCGGAGATCAGCCTGATCTCCACCGTGGACCCATACTGGACCCTTGCCGCCAACCTGGTATTTGCGCCCGATGGGGTTGATCCGGAGGAGGTATATGCCACCTCCTCCAGCATCCCGGGCATCGGGCTCAAGGTGGGAAAAATCCGCGGCTCCTTCGGAAAGCACGGGCTTCTTCACACACACGCCTTTCCCTTCATCCAAGCCCCCGTCATCATGGCCAACACAATTGGCGAGGAGGGCTTCAAGGACGCCGGGATAGAGGCCGCCTGGTTAACCCCCCTACCCTGGTTCTGCGAACTGACCCTGGGCGGGTACCACGCCGTGGGTCCCGATACCGACCATCCCCTGGATTTCGGGTCTTCCAACCATGACAACATCCCCTACTTGGGACACCTCAAGAATCTCTTCGATGTGGACGATAACACCACGCTGGAGCTGGGGGGATCATTCCTGGGGGGCTATGGAGCCGACGGACTGCACCATTCGGCCTACGGCGCCGATCTGACCCTGCGTAACGTCCCTCTACGGCAGTCCAACCAGCAGGGTTGGATACTCCAGTCCGAGCTTTTAGCCCGGGATAGCTGGAACAACGACGGGAGTTTCGCCAGCCACGACGCCATTGGATGGTACGCTTCCCTCCAATACCGATGGTCCCAGGTTTGGTGGACTGGCATCAGGGTCGAGGAAGCCTTCAACAGCTTCTCGGACGTGATGGTCTCCAAGGATCCGGCCACCGGGCTCCCGAACTTGGATTCCAACGGCAACGCCATCCCGGTGGCTGGCCACGTCCAATGCCTTTCGGCCAATATCGCCTGGGCGGCCTCGGAATTCTCCATGATACGCCTGGAATACAGCGGCGCCAGGGAAACCCCAGACGATGAATCCGGGACGGTTTGGGATAACCGCATCATGGCCCAGATGAATTTCACCATCGGTTTCCATCCCCCGCATGCCTATTGAGGGTGAAACCATCGAGTTGGTTTGAATGTTTTTAATCCATTTTAGGAGGAATACATGAACCCGTTGATTCGAACCGTTGCAGTTTGCATGTGGTGCCTGACCGCCATCCCCGCTTTCGCGGACCTCAAGGTGGCGACCTCGTTAAGTGACTTGGCTTCAGTGGCCGAGGCTGTGGGGGGCAAACACGTATCGGTCGTGAGCCTATGCAGGGGTTACGAGGACCCGCATTTCGTCCCTGCCAAGCCCAGTTTGATGAAGGCCATCCAGGATGCCGATGTGTTCGTGTCAGTGGGGCTGGAACTGGACGGGGGATGGTTGCCCCTGGTTTTGCCGGGAAGCCGCAATCCCAAGATACAAGCCGGGGCCAAGGGATTCGTGGACGCTTCCGAGGGCGTGAACGTTCTGGAAAAACCCACCGGCACCGTCAGCCGCGCTGAAGGCGACGTCCATCCCTTGGGGAACCCCCACTATTATTTGGACCCACTTAACTTGAAAATCGTGGCCGATCATCTCGCCCAAGTCTTTTCGGACCTGGACCCAGCCAATGCCTCCGATTACGCCGCCGGGGCCAAGAATTTCGATGGGAAAATTGATAAATCCATGGTCGCGTGGAAGAAGGAGTTGAAGCCTTATGCCGGGGCCCGTATCGTGACTTTCCACAAGAACTTCAACTATTTTCTGGAACGGTTCGACTTGAAGCTCTTTTCCACCGTGGAACCCAAACCGGGGATTCCACCCAATCCCCGCTACTTGAACGAGACCGCCGAGTCCATGCAAAAAGCCGGAGTAAAGGTGGTCTTATACCAGCCCTACTACGACGCCGACGCGGCCAAACAACTGGCCCAAAAAGCCGGCGGGGCGGCTTACGAGGTTCCAACCGAGGTCAACGGGGTTCCCGAGGCCAAGGATGTATTCGCGAAATTCGGATTTATCGTTGACACTCTTTCCAAAGCCTTGGGCGGAAAGTGAGGTCAGTGAAATGACTAACTTTATTTCAGTCATGGCTTTGCCGATGCTAGCCTGCTTCCTGTTGGTTTTAATCCTTCCCTCCCTGGGTCAGCATGTACTGGCCCGGGGAGTCATCTTCGTGGACTTGGCCCTGGCCCAAATCGCGGCCCTCGGCCAATCGGTGGCCTTCCTCTTGGGCGCCGAACCCCACGATCCCAGTACCTATTATTGGTCGATCGCCTTTACCCTGCTGGGAGCCGCGCTTTTCAGTTTCCTTTGGGACCGGAACCATTCGGTTTTACAGGAAGCCTTCATCGGAATTTCTTTCGCTTTCGCCACGGCGACGACATTGCTTCTCCTGGCCAATTCACCCCACGGAGCGGAGCATGTCCAAGGGACGCTGAGCGGCGAGGCGTTGGGCTGGGTTTCCTGGAAAGACATCGCGATCATGGCGGCCATTTACATGCTTGTCGGCGCCTTTCTCTTTATCCGCCGCCGAACTCTCCATCTTTGCTCGGCTGAACCAAAGGAAGCCCAAAGGCAAGGCCTTTCCATCAAGCTTTGGGATTTTCTTTTCTATACCGCCTTCGGATTAGTGGTGACGGATGCCGTGAGGGTCGCGGGGGTGCTGGCGGTATTTTCCTTTCTCATCGTTCCCGTTGTTTGTGCCAGCCTCCTCGGCCACAAGGGTCCAACACGGCTCTATTGGGCCTGGGGAATCGGCTTGGTCGTGTCGGCCTTGGGCTCCTCCCTTTCCTACTTGAGGGATTGGCCCATGGGAGCCACTATCGTTTGCTTCTTCGGCTTGGCGGTGGGATTGATTTCGGTTGTCACCCGGATGAAAAACGCCGACTAAAAAAAAGCCATGGAATAAATTCATGGCTTTCAAGCAAGGTTGATGAGACGGTTGAGAAGAGGTCAGCCGTTCTTTTTTTCGGCGGTTTGGGTCTCGGACGGCAACGAAGTCACAGCCGGGGTAGCGGGCTTGGGGGCTTCTTGGCTATCAGGATTGGCGGCCTTTTTGAATTCCCTCAAGGCCTCTCCCAAAGCCTTCGCCAGGCTTGGCAGTTTGTTCGGCCCAAACAACAACAACGCGATGATCAAGATAAGCAGCAATTCCCCGAAACGTCCACCCATGTCAAAACTCCTCGTATTTTCAGGCGCCTCGCGGCCCTATTTAAGGGCGTTCGCCTAAACCGCCCTCGGATTAAGAATGCAACTTTCCATCCTCTTTTTCAATAGCTTTCCCCGTCGGGGACAAATTATCAGGACAAATCCTTCTCATGGATGATGGGGGTCATAATGCCGGAAAAGTTCGGGAAGTTGCTCCCGAAAGGCGGATTTAGGCAATCCCAAGTCGGCCCCCGCTTCCTTCGCGTCCTGAAGCAAATCGGCCCGCAGGCTATTGCCAAAAGCCACGATCGGAATCCTCCGGGTCGCCGGATTTTGCCGGAGCTTCTGGATTAATTCCGAGGCGTCCTGACCCAGGATATCCACCTCCATAAAAATGGCCCTGGGGGTTTCTTCCTGCAAGGCCGCCAGCAAGGTTTCCTCATCCGCTAAAACGAGGCAATCTTTTTCCTCGGCCTCGGCGGCTTGCTCGATCAAGTCTTTAAAAAGGGTCTCGCCCACCAAAGCCAGAATCATTTACGACACCGTTTGAAGGAATTTTTAAAAATGAATTTGGGTGGTCATGAGGAGTCTTAAAAAGCGTACCGGAAGGAAGTTCGTCTTAAAACCCCTCGGCTACGATCTTGACGCTGATGGTAGGTTCAGACTTTTTACGGCGATAAACCATATCCTCGACATCCTCGAGGACCGAGACAATAGCGCTTCCGGTCCCGATAAGGCTCAGGTGCGCGGACTTCAGCTTGCCGGGGTAGCTGTGGAGACCGGCAAAATGTTTCGGCGACTGATGGATATAGGTGTATCCCTGGGGATTGTAGCGGCAGGCGGATTCGATGACCGGTTTCTGTTCATCCTTGTTCAAGGCCTTGGTCAAGATGACTTCCAGGCTGTCTTCGTCGAGCTTGCTTTCGGGGATATCGAAGAATACGGCGGAGACGCAATAGTTGGCCTCCGGGTCCAGCCCCAATTTTGTCTTGGCGGAGGCCACCGCCCGGAATAGCTTGTCCGGTTCATCCTTCATGGCCATTTCCTTGTTCACGATTTCGTTGAGGGTGATGCTCTTGGCGGGTTTGCCGATTCTCTTGTTCGTTTGTTCGAACATGATCCGACCGTCTTTTTCGGGGCTACAGGTGTAAAGCTCGTCGATGAGCTTCTTGGTGGCTGGATTGTAAATGAGCACCCGGTGCGACTCCGAAAGGATCCAGGAATACATCAGGATATCCTTGGCTCCAATGTTGCCTAAACCTGGATAAGGGACAAAGTCCAAGATAATGAAATCGTTGGCGAGGAGGGTCTGGGTCCCAAAATCGTGGAGGGCGGTGCAACGTTGTTTGATATCGGAGGGAAATTCGACGTTCTTATAAACGGAAAAAATCCCAGTTCCTTTGGAATATTTCGAATCATCGAGCGCTTCGGTCATTTCCCCCGCCAAAAATAAATTGGCCTCATTGTAAGTAAAAGCGGGAGAAAATCATGGAAAATTTTTGGAAATTTACGTTCAGCGTCGGTGAAAGAAGGCTCAGTGACCCTCGGGGAGTGGAACAAAAACGAGGCCATCATCGAGAAAACTTTTACGCTTTCCCTTCTCGCCGCAATCCCGGTTTGAGCAGGCGTAAACGGCTTTGTATTGCGTGACCCCGGCGGCCATTTCACCCTTAATGATTTTGCGGGAAATTTCAGCCAATTCTTTTCCACAACCCAGGCAGGCGGGCATAAAACTCCAATAAACGAATGGGATTATTTGCGGCGATCACCCTTGCGTCGGTCCTTCTTGGCCCTCTGGAGGTAATCGGGTGAGTTTTTTGTGTCCGTCACCCTTTCATAACGGCGGTCATTTTTACGCCGGTCGCTATTTCGCAAAATCCTTTTTCGGCTCTCCAAACCCAGGCTTTCCATTAACTTCTTGACCCTGCTCATTCGCCGCTCCTTTGAAGCCAGATCCAGTCACCACCCCATTTTAATGGGACCGTTGTCCCCTGACAATCGACGCGAACCACCCGGAAGCTAGCCACGGAGGCTCTTAAGGCTCTTTAAATCCATTGGATCCAGTTCGAAATCAAACACTTCAAGATTTTCCCGGAGGTGCTGAACCTTAGCCGCTTTGGGAATCGCCGCCACACCCGGTTGTTGGATGAGCCACTTGAGCGCGACCTGGGCCGTCGTCTTTCCGTGTTTTTTAGCCGTCTCTTGAAGGCGGGGATGACTCAGGAAACTTCCCCGTCCCAGGGGGGTATAAGCGCAAATGGAAATCCCCTGCTTTCGGGCATGGGACAAAAGAGCGTCCTGGTTTTCGGGGAGGCTAAAAGGAACCTGGTCGCAGGAGAGGGGGATGGAAGTCAGCGCTTGGGCTTCTTTCAACAGCGCGGTGGAAAAATTGCTGACCCCGATGGCCAATGTTTTTCCCTCCTCGGCCAATTGGCAAAGGGCCCCAAGGGTTTCAGCCAATGGGACGGCGGAATGGGGCCAGTGGATGAGGAGCAGGTCCACGAAGGAAAGCTTGAGGCGCCTCAGGGAATCCTCCGCGGCTTTCTTGAAATCCGAGGCCCGGTGGTGGTCGGTCCAAACCTTGGTGGTAATGAAAAGATCCCCGCGAGGCACTCCCGATTCGTCCAAGGCCCGGCCAATCTCCCCTTCATTCCCATACATCTCAGCGGTATCAATATGGCGGTAACCCAGTTCCAAGGCCTGTCGCACAACCGAGAAGCAGGCCTTGTCCCTTAAATCCCAGGTTCCAAGCCCAAGAACCGGCATGGTTCTCCCGTTGGGAAGCTTAAGGTAGTTCACTTCACCACCTCAATGGGCCTCCAGCCAGTTTTTACCAACCCCCACGTCCACCTTGAGGGGTACCTTGAGTTGCATGGCGTTTTCCATCTCATGTGTGATGATCTTTTTCGCTTCTTCTACCTCGTCTCGGGGAGCCTCAAACACCAACTCATCATGCACTTGCAGGAGCATGGCTGTTTCCATTTTCTTGGTTTGGAGTTTCTCGTGGAGCCGGACCATGGCCACTTTGATGAGGTCCGCCGCGGAGCCCTGAATGGGCGTGTTCACGGCCATGTGCTCGGCGGTGATCCGGAGGCCGACATTGGTGGACTGGATGTCGGGCAAGAGCCTCTTGCGGCCCAAGATGGTCTTGACGAACCCCTTTTCCCTTGCCGTTTCCACGCACTCGGTCGTGAATTTCTCGATGCCTGGATATTTAGCGAAGTAATCCTCGATGAATTTCTTGGCCTCCGCCATGGAAACACCGTTTTCCCGGGCCAACCGTTGGGGACCCATACCGTAAATGACGCCAAAATTGATGGTCTTGGCCTGATTACGCTGGGTAGGGGTGACCTTGTCCATCGGGACGCCAAAAATGAGCGAAGCCGTGCGGCGGTGCACGTCCTCCTCGTTCTCGAAAGTCTTAATGAGGTTGGGATCACCCGTGATGTGGGCAAGCACCCGGAGTTCAATTTGCGAGTAGTCGGCCGAAATGAGCACGTGCTTGCTGTCTTTCGGGATGAAGGCTCCCCGGATTTTCCGGCCGAATTCGGACCGGATGGGGATGTTTTGCAGGTTGGGATCGTTCGAAGAAAGACGGCCCGTGGCCGCCACCGCCTGGCTGTAGGAGGTATGGATACGCCCATCCTTGGGATGCACCATCTCCGGCAGGACATCTAAATAGGTGTTCTTCAATTTAGAAAGCTGGCGATATTCCAAAACCATGTCCGCGATGGGCACGCCCTTGAGGGATTCCAGAACATCCACATCGGTGGCGTAACCCGTTTTGGTCTTCTTCACCCGGGTTCCCGAAACTTTCTGGACTTGCATCTTTTCAAAAAGGATTTTCCCCAACTGCAAGGGCGAGGCAATAGTGAATTCCTCTCCCGCTTCCTTATAAATCTTTTTCGTGAGTTTTTTCAGTTCTTCGCCCGCGTCCTCCGAGAGATTTTTCAGGAGCTTTACGTCCACGCAAATGCCTTTTCGCTCCATGTCTTCCAACACAAGAACCAACGGCAACTCCACCTCGTGGTAGAGTTTTTCCAACCCCTCTTTTTTCAACTTCGGGGTGAAAAAGTTATGGGCCCGGAGCGTGAAGTCCACATCCTCGCAGGCATATTGGGTAATGGCTTCCAAGGGGACCTTATCCATCGTAATTTGCTTCTTCCCGCTTCCAATGAGGGCCGCGGTGGGAATTTTAGTGTAATTAAAGTGTTTCAACGCGATGGCATCCAGGTTGTGCTGACGATAGGACGAATCCAAGAGGAAGCTTTCCAGCATGGTGTCGAAAGCGAATCCTTGGGGCTCGATGCCGTGGCTCTTGAAGACCGCCCAATCATATTTGCTGTTTTGTCCGCCTTTTTGGATTTTGGGATTTTCCAGGAAGGGTTTGAGCAGTTTCACTGCTCTTTCTTTCGCCAAACTCTGGTTGAAAGGAATGAAAACCCCTTCTTTTTCTTTCCAAGCCAACGACACACCCACAATGTCCACCGTTAAGGGGTCCAACCCGGTGGTTTCAGTGTCCACGGCTACTAACCCCGCCTTCGCGGCCATAGCCAGGGCTTTTTCGATTTCTTCCTCGGTCAATAAGCTGACATACTTCTTGGAGACGATCTTGACATTGATTTCAATAGATTCCGCTTCCCCGGTTTTTTCCTTTTTGACGCCTTTTTCTTTTCTTCCCTTTTTCGCGGGTTCCTCGGGGTTTTCCAGGACCAGGTCCACGGCCCCGAACTTGGAGGCGTATTCCTCCACCCTGCTTGAACTGCGTGTGAATTCCAACTCCTTGAATAGCTCCCGCAGGTTTTTCAAGTCCGGCTTCTCGCAAACCAAGTCCTTTGCCTTTTCCTTAATGGGCACCTCGCAATGAATGGTCACCAACTCTTTGGACAGGTCCGCCAATGGACGGTTCTTCTGAAGGGCTTCCTTGAGCTTGGGTTTTTGGATTTTCTCAACATTCTTGAACAGATTTTCGAAGGACCCATATTCCTGGATGAGGGTAGTGGCGGTCTTTTCCCCGATGCCCGGAACACCCGGCACGTTGTCCGAGGTATCCCCCATGAGTGCCAGCACGTCAATGACCTGCTCCGGTTTGACGCCGAATTTTTCCATCACGTCCTTCTCGTCCGCCATGGACCAATCATCCGGCCACTTGGGTTTAAACATCTTCACGGCCGGGCCGATCAACTGCATGAAATCCTTGTCGCCGGAAACAATGACGCTGTCGACTTTCTCCTTTTTCGCCCGTTCCACCATAGTGCCGATGATGTCGTCGGCCTCGTAACCAGGTTTCACTAGGATGGGGATGCTGAGGGCCTTGATCATTTTCTCGATATAGGGGAAGGACTTCGCCAAATCGTCGGGCATTTCCTCCCGGTTGGCCTTGTATTCCTTGTACATTTTGTGACGGAAAGTGGGTTCTTTGGAGTCGAAAACCACAGCGAAATAATCAGGTTTTTGTTTTTCCAGGATCATTAAGAGGGTGGTGAGAAATCCGAAGACGGCCGAGGTGTTGAGACCTTTCGTGGTCAGGCGGGGGTTCTTGATGAAAGCGTAATAGGAACGGTAGGCCACCGCGGCACCGTCGAGAAGAAATAACCGGGGTCTGGACATGCCATGTCTTTCTGCGAGTAATAAAAAAGCCCCTCTCCCTACCGGGAAAGGGGCTTCACTATAACAATTTGTCACTTCAATTGCGGGGCCAAAAAACGTTTTTAATACGAGATTAAAAAATTAGACCGGGATCCCATATTTCTTCTTGGCTTCGGGAGTCATGTTCTCGATGTCCTCCATCAAAAGCCGGGCTCGGATGCCCTTGACCCTGCGAAGCTCGGTGTCCATCGTCCCCTTCAAACGGCCCTTCAGCATGTCGGCCACTTTGCGGGGAGCGTAAACATAAATGTCCACTCCGTCATCCTTATAGCTCGAGTAGTCGTTACGAATGACGGCGTTGGGCGCCAATCGCTTGACCTCCGCCTCCATCTTCTTCGCCAACTGCTCCGCCCCGGTTTGTGCCACGTTGTTCTCCTTACAGGGTTGATGCCGGGAGCGTATGCTCCAGGCTTGAGATGTTTTCTAATTTAGCATATCCACTATTCTTGTCAACGATACCCGGCCTTCCGGAAGAGGTTGAGGATTCGATCCAAGTCATCGAGGGAATAATATTCGAAACAAAGCGTTCCCCTCTGACGGCCTTGCGTTCTCACGGTCACCTTGGTGCCCAGCCAGTTGCGCAGGTTGTCCTCGAGCTTAGCGATATTGGCGTCCTTGCTTTTGCCGCCGGATTTCACCTTTTTGACGGGGCCCTTCTGGTCCTGCAGCCACTTTTCCACCTCACGCACATTGAAACCCTGGCGGATAATCTTTTGGGCCCATTTATATTGTTCCTGGGGGGTGGGAAGAGCCGCCAAGACCCTGGCATGTCCTGCCGTGATTTCGTTGGAGGCCAGCATGGCCTGAACCTCGGGGGAAAGTTTCAACAGGCGGATGGCATTGGCCACGGTGGCCCGATCCTTGCCCACCTTGAGGGCGATCTGCTCCTGGGTCATGCTGAATTCCTCTTGGAGCCTCCGGTAGCCTTCGGCTTCCTCCAAGGGGGACAGGTCGGTGCGCTGCAGGTTCTCGATGAGGGCAAGTTCCAGCGACTCGACATCCGAGGCTTGCACCTCGGTGACCGGCACCGTCAACATGCCCAGCTTTTGGGCGGCCCGGTAACGGCGTTCCCCCGCGATGATTTCCCACAGGTCTCCTTTTTTCCGGACAACGATGGGTTGGAGGATGCCCCTTTCCTTGACCGACTGGACCAGTTCCTGGAGGTCCTCGGCGCGGAACTGCTTGCGGGGCTGGAAAGGATTTGGTTTGATTTTCGAGAGGGGAACCTGCTGGGCGGCGCCTTTTCGCTCTTCGGCTGGTTTTTTGGGAATGAGCGCTTCCAAACCGCGTCCGAGGGCCTTCTTAGTCATGGGTGACGATCTCCTTGGTCAAATTGAGGTAGGCTTGGGCCCCGCTGGACCGGATGTCGTAAAGGATAATGGGCTTCCCGTGGGAAGGTGATTCCGAAAGCTGGACGTTGCGGGGAATGACGGTATTGTACACTTTTTCGCCGAAATACTTGCGGACTTCTTCGGTGACTTGCGAGGCTAATCGGGTCCTCGCGTCATACATGGTCAGCAAGGCTCCCTCGATTTCCAGTTTCGGGTTCAAATCCTCCCGGACCCGGTCTACTGTTTCCATGAGGGAGCTCAAACCTTCCAAGGCGTAGTACTCGCTTTGAACGGGAATGAGAACTGAGTTGGCGGCCGTCAGGGCGTTCAAGGTCAAAAACCCCAGGGAAGGGGGACAATCGATGAGGATAAAATCGAAATTTTCCTCGATGCTGGAAAGGGCTTTTTTCAGGCGTGTTTCCCTGTTTTCCTGGCTGACCAGTTCCACCTCGGCCCCAATGAGATGCCCATTGGAGGGAACGCAAAAGAGTTTCTTGAGTTCTGTCGGCTGTAGGGTTTGCAGGATATTGGCGTCGCCCATGATCACTTGGTAGATGTTCGGGTCACATTGGTTCTTATCCAACCCCACACCGCTCGTGGAATTTCCTTGGGGATCCATGTCCACTAAGAGGGTCCGTTTTTCGATGGCGGCCAAGCAAGAGGCCAAATTGACGGCGGTGGTGGTTTTTCCAACTCCACCCTTTTGGTTGGTAATACAGATAATGCGAGCCATTTTGTTCCTTCGGCGCCGACCTCATTTTCCCCGGCGGGTCGAATCCACTCGTTTTTATTCAAGCCCATGAATTTCGGAAAGATTTAAGGGCACTATATCATCCATCAAGTCCAACAGCGACTTAACGGGAAACGGGACTCCTGCCATTTAGTTGAATGGGTTTGATCAAGAAACAGCCCAAACCAAGAAGACTGAATAGGATGACTCCTACCAAAAGCAAAAGCAACGAGTAGGTCATCGCTTGGTCAGGCTTGAGGCCCACTAAGCCAAAAAGCAGGATCAAGGCCGCCTCCCTTGTGCCCATGCCGAAGAGAGTTAGTAACGAGACGATATTGACCACGGAAACGCAAAAAGCGATATAAAAAAAGTTGAGGTTTAACCCCGCGGCCTGGGAGATTAAGTAACAGCCCTCAAAGAAAAAGACATAGGAAACCAGGGAAAGAAAAGCGGGATATAGTATCGAGGGTTTATAGAAGGCTTCCATACCCTCGTGAAAATCGTCGAAAACCTTGTCCGTCTTATCCCGATGTTCCTGTTTCATTAATTTCTGGAATGCGGCTTTCAATAAGACTCCCCCGATTTTCTTGTTGAAAGCAAGGAGTGTGATGAGAATCAGGATCGCAAAAAAAACTTTTACAGCTAGAACCATTTTGGCAGAGGAGGGATCGTCCGGCATTGGATTTAAAAGAATACCCATCCCTCCCAGGATCAACAGCAAATACAAATCAAAAACCCGGTCGACCAATACGCTCGCCATGCTTTTACCCGTCGAATAATTGAGGTCTTTATTCAAGTAGAAAACCTTGGCGAAGTCGCCCGCCCGCCCCGGCGTGACATTTCCAAGATAGAGGGTGGCCATATAGATCAAAAAACAGTTCCAAATTGAATAGGTAGCCCCTTGCATCCGCAGGAGAAAACTCCAGCGGATTCCCTTGAAATAGGTCATGACAATAAAGGTTACGAGGGACAAGATCAGGAGCCGCCAATCGGAGTGTTGCAACATGACCAGGGTGTCGGCGAGGCTGATTTTCCACAATCGGATGACTAAAACGAAAAGAAGTAAACCCAGGGCAATGGGAAGGTATCGCTTCATGAGGAGTTCAATTCCTTACAATCTTACGGGTGTGAAAACAGGGGAGATTATATCCGAAGCATCTTCAATCCCACACGCGCTTTGCGGAAAAAATCGACGGGCGAGTGGGTGTAAGCCATGTTCTTCATCACCATCTTGGGCCGCAAGTAAAAGGACTTGTAGGCGTACTTAAGTAAATCAATTAATTCCGCGCGGTTCATGTGTTCTTCCCAAAGTTTGGGTTGGAATTCCGGAGTCGGGTTTTTCGCGAACTCCGCCCAGTAATCATGATCGTAGCGTCCTTCTTCCAGAGCTTTGTAGTAAATGGCCGTGGCGGGAAAGGGGGTGAGGACGGAGAAATGGACGAAATCCGGGTCAAGTTCTTTGGCGAACTCGATGGTTTTCAGGGCCATCTCCCGGGTCTCCCCGGGGTTCCCGATCATGAAGTAAGCAAGGGTCTTCATCCCGTACTGCCGGGTGGCCTTGAACATTTTCCGGACGTGGTTCAGGTCCAAGTCCTTAAGGAGGGTTTCTAAGACATCCTCATTGCCGGATTCCACCCCGTAATGGATTCGGTCGCATCCCGCGGAGGCTAATTCCTTGAGCATTTCCTCGTCCATCCGGTCAGCCCTCGCGCGGATGTCGAAGGCGATATCGAGTTTCCGGCGCTTGATCTCCCCGCAAATATCGAAAACCCTCTTCCGGTTCACGTTGAAAGTATCGTCGTAGATGAAAAATTCCCGGATTCCCATCTTCACGCAGGCTTCCATCTCATTGACGACGCAAACAGCCGAGTGGCTGCGGAATCTCCGGCCCATCGTGGGCCGGTCGCAAAAGAGACAGCGATAGGGGCAGCCCCTGCTGGTGAACATGGTGGTGATGGGGTTGTGCTTGGCCAGGATGGAGTAATACTTTTGGATAGGAGTCAGTTCCCGAGCCGGGTAAGGAAGGCTATCCAAATCCTCCACGGGTGGCGCGGGTGGATTGTCTTTGATCACCCCGCTGGCGGTATCCCGATAGGCCAAACCGAAGACTTTATCGAACGGCAGATTACCTTCCAGAGCGGAAAGCAACTGGCTAAAAGCCAGTTCCCCCTCCCCCTTGATGGCAAAATCAACTTCCGGAATCGCCAGTGTTTCCCGGGCAAAGATATGCACATGCGGCCCACCCATCACCACTTTGCAGTTAGGCTTGGCCCGCTTGGCCGCTTGGGCCACCATGCGGGCGTCGATAACGGTGAAGGTAAGGGTTTGAATACCCACCACATCTGGTTGAATCGCCCTGATCTTTCCTTCCATTTCCTCATGGGATATTTCCTCAACCTGACAGTCCATCACGAGGATTTCGTGGGAAGTCTTGGCCTTGGCGTAACCCGCCACGTAAAGGAGCCCCAAGGGCGGGTTATAACCGCGTTCCTCATCAACCACTGAAGGGATATTGGTGGTAATCATGTGTTCGGAGGGTGGGTTGATTAACAATACTTTCATGTTTTTATCGACCTCTTTTCACGAGCAAGTCCGCGAGTAATCCGGTGATGGCGATCCAGAGGGCAATTTGGAGGCTGGCGACCAGGAGGAACAGCGTGGTTCCGGTGAAAGGTTGGCCTTTGATCCAGGCGGTCAATCCCACGGCCAAACCACTCGCCCCTATGATACCGCTTAATGGAAAAAAAATCTTCAATGGCTTGAAATACATGACGATTCGCAGCACCAAGGAAAAGAAGTTCACCGTGTCCTGGATGGGCCGAATTTTGGAGTTTCCCACCCGCGCCGCGTAGGAGATTGGGTGATATTTGACAATATAGCCATGGCATTCCAAGGCCAAAGTGATCGTCGTGGTGAAGGAAAAACCGTTGGGGAAAAGCCCCTCGTAACGGGCCGCGATATTGCGGCGGAAGACCCTCAGTCCCGAATTAAGATCAGGGATATCTCTTTCCGCCAGGTAATTGGCCCACTTGCCCAAAAGCCACTTGGGAAAACGGCGCATAAAAGGAATGGCGGCGTTGGGCTTAATACGAGCACCCACTGCCATGTCGGATGTTTGGGTTAATTGGATGAGGGTCGGAAGTTCTTCAACAGGATAGGTGCCATCAGCGTCGGACAAGGCTATCAGGTTGTGCCTGGCTTGGCGCATCCCCGCTTTGATGGAGGCCCCGTAACCATGATTCTTCCCCATTGAGAGGACGGTCGCCCCGGCTTGCCGAGCCATCTTGGCCGTTTGATCCCCACTCCCGTCGTCTACCACTAAAATCTCATGGACGATGCGGGCCCCTTTCAGGGTTTTTCGGACGCGCCGGACGGCATGCCCGACCCCCTCTTCCTCGTTGAAGGCTGGAAGGATGACGGAAACCGGCTCCCGCGCCTTCATTTCAGCTCCACTTTCATTTCAGTGTAATGGGGTTGTCCTTGGGGGAGAGTAGCAATCACTCGGACTTGGTAGGTTCCCGCTTTGACCCATGGCGAGAAAGGAATCGTTCCATAAAAGTACCAGAGGCGTTTTTCCTCGTCCTTCCGGAACTCCAATTTGGGGCTCCCAAACGTTAAGACGGTTCCAATTACCTTGGTGGCGTCGAGGGGTGCGTTGACTTGGGCCAAGGCCGGTTTTCCGCGTTGGACAGGTTGGGGGGAAATTTTAAGTTCGAGCGAGGAATCCTTCACGCCGATGGCGGCGCAACCGCCGAGCATGAAAAGGATCAATAAAACAAGAAAGGGTCTCATAAGGGGTCCTTAAGAAGGGTTGGAGTAATCGGCGTTAAAGGACCGGTGACAGCCGGAAAGGACACAAGGGGTAAAAACCCAGATAGGTTTTATTTTGCCGCAGGAGCTGGCGCTGTGGCCCCGGCCTTGTTCGCGGCTTCGGCCTCGACGCCAGCGGCCTTCGTGGCCTTCAAAGCTTCTCGTTTGGCCTTCATTTCTTTCGCCATTTCCATCATCTTGATCTTGGCCCTTTTTTCCTTCATCTCTTCCTTCACTTCCCGGTAAACAAAGGCGTTGGCCTTGAGCAACATGGTCTCGGCGATATAGGTT
>DATKOC010000160.1:0-23623 GCA_035524855.1 bacterium | reverse complement strand
ACCCATCAAGTCGCGAATTTCGTAAACGCTGGCCCCCGACTCGGCCAATTGTGTGCCGAATGAGTGCCTCAAGACATGCACGGTGAGCTCTTCGGGATTCCCCAAATGAGCCCAGTGGGCGGCTTTTTTAACCCAAGTCTCCAGATAATCGGGGTGAATGGGCTTGGCGGCGCTACGGGGGCTTGGAAATAGATAGACACCCGCGTCAACGGCTCGTTGGGATAGGTACTTTTTCAAGATTTCCAGAAGAACCTCCGTCATGGGCACGGTCCGCTCTTTGTCGCCCTTACCAATGACCGTGACATTGCCGCGGTCCAAGTCCAAATCCCGAATCCGCAAATGAGCGATCTCGGAAACTCGAAGGCCGCAGTGATAGCCAAAGAGGACGGTCAGGCTGATCTTCATGGCCTCTAAATCCCCCGTGTGTAGGCTTCGGACCAGGATATCTCGGTCCTTGGGAGGGAGGGGACGGGGATTACGCTGTGGACTTCGGATGGCTAAGTTGTGAAAGACGGCCGTGGGATCATTGGCGATGCGCTGGATGGAGGCCAGATAGCGGTAAAAGGACCGGGTAGAGGCCAGGATGCGCTTCATGGACCGGGTCGAATAGGCCTCCCGGAATTTGCCGCTAGGGGTCAAGCCCGATTTCGTCAAGGATCCAGCGAAACGAACCATGTGCTCAGGCTTCGCCTCGACCGGAGTTTTCAAGCTTGCGTTATCCAGGAACTGCTTAAGCACCTTCAAGTCCTGGTGATAGTTTTCTTTGGTGTGGGGTGACTTGCAGAGTCCGAGGAAGCCGGCATAGGGTTCTAAGTCCAAAAGTTGGACGGAGGGTTTGTTGGGTTCCGGCTTGGCTTGGGTCTTCATTATTCGGTATAACTGTAATTATACCGAATAAATCCGGCCATCCCAAGAAGTATTTTGATTCCGGGCCTGGCGCCGGAATCTTCAGGGCTTAAGTCTTTGTTCACCCGCCGGTTCTCGATCGTGGCCGGGTGAAAATATTTCATCTAAACTTCCCTTCAAAAATCATCGGCGAAAACTACTATTTTTGCATTTAAAGGCCGTTTATTTTAACGATTATGAGACGTGATAAGTCATTGCATGTTCCCCAAAAGTGGCTGAATCAGTCAACGTCGCGAAAAAAGATATTTAGATTTTTTTGAAATTCTTCTGGATCTTCCAGGGGCAAAAGATGGCCAACTCGATCTAAGACGCTCAGTTGGCTGTCCGGGAGGGCCCTCGACATCGCCTCGGACTCGCTGGCTGATATTAAACTATCCTCGGAACCGGCCAAAATAAGCGCTGGAATCCTCCAACCCGCCAATAAAGGTGTTTGATCCCGGCGATTGGCCATGGCTCTTTGGGCCAAAGCCACTCCGTGGGGGTTGGCCGTGAGTATCCAGTTCCGAACTTGCTCCACGACCGCAGGATTTTTCGACCTGCTGGAGCCGCCCAAAAGTCCAGGGATCAGGAGGTCCGGCATGAACGAAACTCCTTCTTTTTCAACTCTTTCGGCCATATTTAGCCGGTTCTGACGGCCCTCGGGTTTGTCCACGCCGGGCCTGGTTGAAATCAGTAAAAGCCGGCTTATTTGATCTGGGAATTGCCTCACGAATTCCATGGCCCAGTACCCACCCATGGAAATTCCACCCAGGGTAAACGGGGCCGTAATTCCTGTTTCTTTAAGGTGTTTTTGAAGCCCTTGGGCCGCTTGCTCGAGGGTAAAGCCGGTTTCGGCAAGTGGTGAATCCCCGAAACCTGGAAAATCCGGAAGGATGAGCCGGTAACCAGAAGGCGGTTGAAGGTTTTTCCAGAACACATGGGACAGCGGAAAAGCGTGCAATAGGACCAAGGGCCTGCCAGTACCCACGGAGATACTTTTGATAATAGGGATATTCATTAACACTCTTTAAAGATTTACTTTAAGCTGGTCGAGCTTATTTAGTCGTCTTTGGGACGGGAGTCAAGGGCGGTTTGTCCGAGAGTACCCGGTCAATATTCCGGGCAGCCAGGATGGCCATTTGGCTACGGGTTTCAACAGTTGCGCTACCCAAATGAGGTAGCAAGACGGCGTTTTTAAGGCGTAAAAGCTTGGGGTGTATTTGAGGCTCGTGCTCATAAACATCCAGGCCGGCCGAAAAGATCCATTTTTTGGACAAGGCTCGGGCCAGGTCAGCCTCCCGGTGTACCGGACCCCTAGCACTATTAATAAATATGCCGGTTCTTTTCATTTTTTTGAATTCCCTGCTGGTAAACCGGTGCCGAGTCTCGGGGGTCAAGGGGCAATTAACGCTGAGGATGTCGGAAGCCCTCAACAAACGCTCAAAAGGGACATATTGAGCCCGATGGGCCCGCTCCTCCGAGGGTCTTTCCCGGTGCCTTTGGTGGTAAAGAACTTTCATGTTCCAGCCCCTTCCCCGCCGGGCTACAGCTTTCCCGATTCTGCCGAAACCGTAAATTCCGAGCGTCTTTCCGCGCAGGTCTTGTCCCAAAAGCAGCAAGGGATGCCAGCCTTTGAATCGTCCGGCCCGAACCATTTTTTCCCCCTCAGGAACCCTGCGGGCGCAGGATAAAATCAGGGCCCAAGCGATGTCGGCGGTGGCCTCAGTCAGGACATCGGGAGTATTGGTGACCTGAATCGAGTGTTCTTGGGCAGCGGATAGGTCAATGTTGTTGTACCCAACCGCATAATTGGACACGCAACGCAGGTTGATCCCGGCTTCCAGAACCTTTCTGGAAATGGGATCGGAGAGGGTGCTCAAAAGAGCGTGGTAGGGCTTGACCCGCGAAACAAGCTGGGCTTCGGAAAGAGGCTTCTTGTTCCAGGTCACATGGTATTTGGCGGAAAGGGTTTTAAAAGCAGCTTCCGGCAGGTCGTTAGTGATTAAGACCCACTTTTTCATCGGAAAAGCAGACGGTAATTACTTGGTTTTGGAAACTGAAGGAGAAACCGTCTTGGTGGGTGCCGGTGTAATGGTTCCAGTGGGAGTCACGCTCTCTTTCGGGTTAATCACATTTCCGACCCGTTGAATAAGGTTCATGCGTTTCCAAAGGCTGGGTAAAGGGGTATTCGTGATGGTCGGGGTGGGGGTCATGGTGGGAGAGAGACGGCTGTCCACCAAAAGATTGCGTTCATGGCCACCCTTCTCGACGGTTTCGATCAAGTCCACGTCAATGGCATATTCGGACTTCTTCAAGTTGTAAAAGCGGCCATAGATCACAATGCGTTCACCCGGGTAAAGCTGCTCTAATTCCTTCAAATCCCCCACCTCCCCGTGGAAAAAAAGGATGGGGAAGGAATAGTGAAAATCGTCCTTTTCCCGGATGGAGAACTGCAAAACATGGTAACGATCCACGTCAAACCCAATAGCCTTCATCCGTTCCTTGTAGAGGTAGGGTTGAATCCACTTGAGGGAGGAAAAATCCCCCTCAATCTGGATGGGGCGGGCGTCGTTAATCTCGAAATAACGGGTCCTGAGAAAATCCAGGTCCATAAGGTCATACTTGGAAATGTAATAATCCGGCGCGGGCTTGGCGATGATGGAGCCGGCCAGGAGAAGCACTAAAAGCGTTACAAAATAGGGTTTTTTCACCAAATCACTCCCGTAATTGGCCACCAAGAGGCGCTCATTATAACGGCTCCACCCGGTCCCACCAAATGGTTTTTGCCTTTAAAACCATCCATTTCGGTACAAATTCACCGTTAAAACATCGGCGCTAAATTGAAGTGGAAGGTTGGCGAGGCCATCTCATCCAACCGCCATGCCACATCAAACCTCAGCATAACAAGAGCCCGCTGATAGACGAAGGCGTAAAAGCGGATGCCTGTCCCGATGCTGCCCAGGATCGGGGCCGTGGAAAGGTCCTGGATTTGGTTTGAAACGACACCCGCATCCAGGAAACCCGCCAGTTCGATGTCTTTCATCATGATGAAAGACAAAGGGTGCATGATGAAATTAAGGTTGGTGGCCAAAGGGTAGCGCAATTCCGTATTGAATAGGCCCAGGTTGCTCCCAAAAAAGGTGCTTGCGCCGTAGCCCCGGATAGTCGTGAAAAAGGCCTGGAACGGTGCGTCATCCCCGATGAAAAAGGACTGGGGATTCGCCCCTTGGGAGGTCATGCCTATCACGCGGTTGGCCCAAACCATGTGGTTCAGGAATCCGATGTCGGCGAAGAACTGTGTCTCGAAGAGGATATTGGCGAATTGCACGTTTGCGTCGAAAACCGGCAGGGCATGCAACAGGGTGAGGTTCAAAGCATAGCCGCTGGAGGGCCAAAATTGGGTGGCCTGGCGTTCGTCCCGTACGTAGCTTAAACGGTAAAAGTTGGCCATGTGCCACTCGTCGTTGTTCAACGAGTAATTGGAAATTCCTTCGGAAAATTGCAGGTAAAGCGGACTTCCTTGGAAGCGTTGGGTTCCCACTCCATATTCGAAACGGTTCCGCATGTCGAGCGGATAGGTGAAATTTATCGAGGCTCCGTTCATGTTGTTGCGGTACTCGTTGACGATGTTCCCGGACTGCAGGTCGTAGATGTTGAAGAAATTCTGGTAGTAGAAGAAGTTCATGTCCACGGTCGTCCGCCATTGGGAAAGCTCATAATTAGCTTGGACACCCGTTTCAACGCTCGGGACCGTGTCCCCCAGGATGCTCAAACGGTGGTCGCCCAGGTAATCGCTCAACTGGAAGATTCCGCCGCCCACGAACCCCGCCGAGCTGTCGTAGCCCGCCAAGAGCAATAGGATGTCCGGCGAGAGGCGCAATTGGTAATCCTTGGTGGTCACCGTCATGGCGGGATGAGCCTCCACGATAGGCGAGGGCGCGCTCTCCCCCGCCTTGTTGACCGCCGTGACGTAATAAAAATAATCCCCTCCAGTGTCCACGTCGTAATCCACGTACTTCCCCGAGCGTTGGTTCACCGTGTTCCCCAAATACCTAAAGGTGGCGCCGGCCGATTCGGAACGGTAAACCCGGAAACTGTCAACCGACTCCAGTTCCCCGAAGGAAACCGGCCATTGGAGTTGAACGATATTAGTGGCCTCGGTGATTTCCAAGTGGGCCAGTGGGGGGGGAGCCTGCGTGGGTGATTTCTTGTCCTTCGCCTCATCCCCGTCCGTTTTCTCGGGCGTGGAAAGAGCCTCGATTTCCTTGAACACTTCTTTTGGGGGTGACTGGGCAATCACGTTTCCAGCCCTCTCAAAACTATTGGAGAGGTAGGACAATTGGGCGGGTGGTTTGGAAAGGCTCTCCAGTTTATTCTTTTCGAAAGCGTACAGGGCCTCATGGCCGTGCTGGTAAAGGTTCGCGTAAAAAATGTTCCCATCGGGAGCCGGTGAGGCGCTCAGGACGTCAACGAAGGTCTTGGACAGCTGGATCAGGTGCCCGCCCTCCAAATCCATTTGAAACAAGTTGAATATTCGGTTATCCCGGTTGGAGGTGAAGTAAACCAAGTCCTTGCCCACGCTGACGGAGGTGATATACCCCAGGTCGCCGCCGATCATTTCGGTCTTTCCGGTGGGCAGTCCCGCCGTGTCCAGGCCCACCCGCCGAAGAGTGGTTTCACCCCCCGATTCATCGACGTAATAAAGCTGGGATCCATCGCGGGAATAGTTGGCCCAGGACTTGGTATCGTTGTCGTGGCTCAGGCGCTCCAGGTTTCCGGAGGAAACTTCCAGGCGGTAAAGATCCACCGTGGCATAATCAAATCCAGAGAAAACCAGGTATTTTTGGTTGGGTGACCAGGCCGGCGAATAGACCAAGGGTAATTTGGCCTCACGATAGGTCGTGACTTTCCGGGTTTTAATTTCCATCACACAGAGGTTGTAGCGCCCGTCCTCGTCCACCGCGAAAGCCAGGTAATTCCCGTCCGGAGACCAGGCCACCCCCGAACCTTGGATTTGGAAGGTCTTGTGAAGCAGTCCGGTTTTCTTCTTCCCCGCGGGGTCCCAAAGGTCGAGTTGATCCCTCTTGAGCAAGGCCACCTTGAGGCCATCCGGCGAGACGGCGGCCTTGGCAACCCCCGGTTCCAGCTGGTCCCCATAGCGGTCGGGTGCGGGTCTCCCCTTGGCGCGGGACCAGGCCTGCGACTTCATGTAAAACAACCAGTTGTCATAGAGCGTGTTTTGGGAAACACCCAGCACGGCTTTGACCGCCGTGTCCGGCTGCATGTTGGAGGACATCTTCTTGAAGATCTGCATGACCTTCTCGTGGCCGTAAACCTGGGACACATAGTCGAGAATGCTCTGGGATTCCTTGTAAGCCATATAAACCTGCTCAAAATGGTCGAAGGACTCGAGCAGGGGCAGCGGCAGGGTCTGGTCGTCCAGGATGGCGTCCCGGAGTACCATTTCCCCCTGGCCGTCCAGGTGCTGTGCGTTCCATTCGGCCATGCCCTCCATCATCCAATTGGGCACGAAGACCGCTTTAAAAAGATTGACTGATCGCCAGCCTTCCCCGTAAATCAAGTCGTATTGGAAGGCGTGGGTCATCTCATGGTGGAGAACCTTCTCGAATTCGAAATAGGACCCCGTCATGGGCACGGCAATACGGTTCTTGAAAACCTCAGTGAAGCCTCCTACTCCCTCCGGAAGGAGCTGGGGCGAAATGTTGGTTTCCTGAAATTCCAGTCCAGTGCCGTAAATGAATAGGGGGATTTTGTTCTTGGGGACGTAACCGAAGATTTGGCTGGTTGTGATGAAATCGTCCTCGGCGTATTTGGTGGCCGCCCGGGCCACGGCCTCGCATTCCTTGTAGTAGTAAATCTCGAAATGCTCGGTTTCCAGGACCTTCCACTCGTGGTCGGTATGGTAACGGACCTTGTTCATCCCGAAATCGAGGGCTGAGGCCGATAATACGGGCAGGAAGGCCAGGCAAAGCTGGGCCAGAGTAAGGGTCAGGAATTTACGGCCCAAGGAACCCGTCATGGCAAGCCTTTAGGAAAATGGGCTCAGCGGAGCAAGGCCACCCAAATTCCCTGATTTCCGGTGTGGTACCACAGGCCTTGATCGCTCACGAATGCCACCTTCACCCCATTAGGTGAAACCGCCGGGGCCCTATGGGAAATCTGCGGGGGGATCAAGTCTTCCACCGTCCCCATGCTCAGGTCCAACACCCGGATATTCTGGAATTCGGTCAGGAAACCGAAGCCCTTCTTCTTTTCCTCAAAAATCACCTTCTTGCCGTCGCCCAGCCAGGCGATATCGCGAAGGGCGCCGTTGGCGTCGTAGATTTTCTTGCGCTTGGAACCATCGTTGAGGACCGACCACAAGGAGCTTCCCTTCCCGGTCTTGACGAGGTAGAGATAGCGGAAATTATCGGGGTCAGGAATGACCTCCTGGATGGGGAACTCGGACCATTTCTGGTTTTCGTTCCGCTCCTCATATGACTGTAAAGGCTCGGCCTTGCCGGTCTTAACGTCGAGCACGTTAAAGAGGCCGCTCATACCATCGGCATAGGCGATTTTCTGGCCGGTCATGGTCCAGGAAGGCGTCAAAATTGGCCTACCAGAGGAAATGAGCGGTTTCTTCTTTCCCTTTTCCGCCGGATAAGCCCGCAATTGGTATTGTTCTCCCTCTTGGGTGACATAAAGGAGTTTTCCGGTTTTTTCGGACCAGGGCGTCCCATCCGTGAATGGCATAACCCCTGAGCGGCGCAGGATTTGGACGGCCCCTGTGCCGGCATCTACCTTCCATAAACCGCGTTCCCCGCCCTTAACCGCGTCGATGGCCACGAATTTCCCGCCCTCGATGAAGATGGGCCGGAAAACATCCTCACCCGCGGCCACTTTGAAGGTCTCGTCCCCATCTGATACCACTTGCAGATACCAGCCATCCTTCGCCTGGAGGGCGAAGGCGATTTTCCTGTTGTCCTGGGAATAAGCGATGGCTCCAACCGTGCCGTTCGGATCCTTGGCGGCTAGGTTCAGTCCCACCAACTCCACGTGGTGGGTCCCGTAAGAAGAAGCGTTGCTTCCCACGAAAAAGAGAAGGATGACGGTTGCGGCCACACATCCATAACGGAGCCAATAGGCCCTCTGTTCCTTGGCCAAGGGGCTTTTTGTGGTCAGGCTCATCAAAGCCGCCACAAGGGCGAAGAACCCAAAGATGAGACTGAAGAAAATCATTTGAAGCATCCACCAAAAGAAAAAGGCGAAAGCGGCCAGGATCACCGAAATCATGGCGATGCGCAAGGCGGCCAGCGACGGGAAATGGTTTTTGAAGTGTTCCGTCACGTACCAAAGAACGTATCCCAAGAAGATGATCAGGAGCGTGATCATCCCGGTATGGCTCTTGAGCGGCGGCATTTTCCCGATGCCCACGATCAAACAATAAAGGCCGGCGATCCAAAGGATCCAAACCTGGGCGGCGATGAGTGGAATCTTCCAGGCGTGGGGGGATTTCTTGTCCTTTTTCCTCTCGGCGGTGTATTCATTAACAACAAATTGGCGTACCTGGCCCAGGCAAATGAGGCCAAGCCCCATGAGGAAGTAGGGCAAGCGGGGCGTCAATAGATTGACGAGGGGATCAAGGGCGGCGGGGACCAAATGCTTGAGATGGAAAATAACGGCAAGGAAAATCAGGACAATACCCATCACCAGCCAAGTGGTGGTTGTGAGCAGTTTCTTGAGGGCCTTCACAAACTTGCTTTCGGGGGGAGGCGGCGCGGCCGCTGCCACCGGGGTTTCCACTGGGGGTGGAGGGGGTGGGGCCGACTTCGCCTTCGGATCGGCGCCAGCTTTGGGTTTTGCGGATTCAGCCACGGTAGCCCCCTTGTAGGTCAGACATTAAAAAGCCATATATTCCAGCTGGAACGGACTGCCTGATTTGGCGAACCAGGAAAAAGGCAGGAGCCCGTTCAATAGCTGGTCCAATTTAACCGGCTGGTCGGTCCTGACGGTGGGTTCACCCTTGATTCCCGCCAGGTCGGCCGTCAACTGTACCGCGTCGTAATAGTTCCCCAACTTGTCGATGAAACCCAGTTCGTAGGCTTTCTTGCCAGTCAATACCCGCCCGTCGGCGTAAGGCAAAACGAAGTTCCGGATATCCGTTTCGGTGACCTTATCGGCGGGGCGAGCCAGGAGCTTGGACAACTTCTCCTGAAAAGTTTTCTTCCGGCCTTCCACCACTGAATCCAGGAACTGCCCGAAAACATCATTGATCGTGGACTGCAGGTACTCCCTTTCCTGAGGGTTCATGGGGCGGTTAAAGGACCCCGTGTCCTTGAACTTGCCGCTTTTGACAGTCTGGAAATTGAGCCCCACCTTCTTCAGCAATCCCGAGGCGTCTGGGAATTCGGCGATAACCCCGATGGAGCCAGTCAGGGTTCCCGGGTTTGCCACGATTTTATCGCAGGCCGCCGCGATGTAATAGGCTCCCGATGCCGCCAAACTGGACATGCTGGCCACGACAATTTTCTTGTTTTCCCTCGCGCTCAAGACTTCCGAGTAAATCTCCTGGGAAGGAGCTACCGCCCCGCCAGGGCTGTTCAACCTCAAAATCAGGGCTTTTTTCGAACTATTCTTGAACCGCTTGATGCGCCGCACAATATCGTCGCTTTGGTAAATCGGCCCCTGGATTTCGATCAGGGTAATCTCGTCGGAACCACCTAAAAATGAGGCCGAACTCGATTTTCCAAGCACATGCTGGATCGCCACCACAACGAAGATAAAGCTCAGGATAAAAAAAGCGAAAAAACCAATTAAAACGTACCGAAAAGTCCGATTAGGGGGGATCGCGGAAGATGTCGCCGGTTTCATAAGGCGATTATGGTAACAGAGCCTCAAACCCCGCGCAATAACGACAAAATCAACCTTTAAGTCATCGGAAAATAGGATTTAACACATAAAACTGCAAAATTAGTCGTGCCAGCGGTTCCCAAGGTACCGGCAGTCCCCCGCCCATTTCTTCGAGATTCCCTCTAAGATTTCGGCTTTTACGTCAGGATTGATGGGCATCGTCGGGAATTCCTTGAGGGTATAAAAAGCGGCGTCTTTGAGGACGGCGTCCTGGGTAACCTTGATCTCCGTGCCTTGGGAGGCCACGAGGAAATAGAGGTTTAGGACTTGCCGATGGCGGTTGGGCGGAATGGAATCTTGCACTAGGACCAGCTTACCAACCTCTACTTCGAGCCCTACTTCCTCACGGTATTCCCGGACCAAGGCTTCCCCGGCTGTTTCCCCGAAATCGACCCCACCGCCGGGTATCAGCCAATAGCTTTTGCCGTTCTTTTCATGGCGGACCAGGAGGATCTTGTCGTCCCTGACCAAAATACCAGCGACACGAATTCGAATGTTTTGCACTTAATCCACCGTTTTAGAGTTTGATTTTCATTTCCAAAAGATCAACCACATCGCTCAGGTCCGAAAATTCGTCCAAATTGATCCACTCAACCTCATGCTGGTGCTTAAACCAAGTCCATTGACGCTTGGCATATTGACGAGTTCGTCGGTAGATCCGCTCAATAGCTTGGGGCTGAGTTATTTCTCCTCGGAGGTAAGCCGCCGCCTCAGCATAGCCGATGGCCCCCCAAAGGGGGCTGGTTTCTTGAAGGCCTTGACTCGATAAAGCCTTTGTTTCCTCCAGGAGTCCCCCAGTCCAGATGGACTCCGTTCGGATCATCAGAAGGCGGTCAAGGTTATCCCTGGACCTCTCCAAACCGATGAAACGGACATTCTTTTCCCCCAGGGGCTTAAATTCACTCGAGCCCTTCCCTTTTTTCTGCAGGAAAGGGGTTGTCTCGAGGGTAAAAGTCTTTTCTAAGGCACGGCAGACCCGTTGGGTGTCATTGGGATGAAGGCGCTTCGCGGTAACGGGATCCCTTTCCTTCAACCACCCATGGGCGCCATTCGGACCTAAGTCTTTTACCTTTGTGGCGACCATGGAGCGAATCTCATCTGCGGAGGCCTTTCCCTCAGGCGCTCCTTCCACAAGGGCTTTTAAATAAAACCCGGCCCCACCCACAATCAATGGACGACGGCCATTGGCTTGAACCTTGGAGATGGCGTTCAACGCTTCTTTGGCGAAGGTCACGGCGTTCCATGGTTCCGTGATCTTTCGGATTCCCACTAAATGATGCGGAATTTTTTTTCGCCAGGCTTCATCTGGCTGGGCCGTACCGACTTCGAGTCCCCTGTAAACTTGATAAGCGTCGGCCGAAATAACGTCGGCTTTTATCCGCAAAGCCAATTGATAGGTTATCTCTGATTTACCAACACCTGTGGGCCCAACAATGATGGGAAGTTTTAAATTTTGAGTTTTAAGTTTTGAGATATCCGACATAATTTTGACTTCGCCTCATAAACTTCGAACTTAAAACTTAGAACTCAAAACTGCCTCTTAGTGCCTGTCAAATCTCCGGTAAAGCTCCGTTAAAGGTATCGAAAGAATCGTGGGACGCCCGTGGGGACAGGTAAAGGGCAGGTTGGCTTCCCGCATTCGGTTAATCAACCCTTTCATTTGGTCGTCGCTTAATCGGTCCCCCGCCATGACCGCGCTGCGGCAGGACATGAAGGTGGCAGCCCTTTCCCTCGCCTGATCCAGTTTATTGGCGCCCTTGACTCCCATCGCGTCTTGCGCCGCCAAATCATCCACAAGGTCCTTCATCAGGGAAACCAAGTTCTTCCCTGCCAAATCTGCCGGCACACTTCGGATGAGGAAGGTGTTTCCCCCAAAAGGAGCCGCTTCCACGCCCAGTTCCAAGAGGGTTTCCAGGTTGTTTCTCAAGACCTGGGCCTCCTTGGCGGTCAGTTCCACCGTGACCGGCACCAAGAGGGGTTGGACCTCCAGCTTTTTCTCCCGGACGGCCTTCATCAACCTCTCGTAATTGAGTCGCTCATGGACCGTGTGCTGGTCGGCGATGAACATCTCCGAATCCGACTGAAAAACGATGAAAGTATTGAATAACTGGCTGAAATTATAAAGTGATACTTGAGGGTCTATCCGGCGAGCCTGGAGAGTATCTTTACCCAGTCCATAGCTTTCAAACGCGTCCCCATGAGCGGGAGCGTAGGATGAGGGGGCGGCATCCGGATGTTTTTGGGCCAGGCGTTCATAAAGGCTGGGGGCAGAGGTTCCATAAGATCTGGGGATGATTCCCTCCGACGCAAATAGGGGTTGGGTTGGCATCGAAGGGTCGTAAGGAGCAACCACCGCGGATTGAACCTGGAATTCTGCGGGTGGGGACGCAAGGTTCCCCGTCGTGGCGAGCAGGGCATTCCGGATGGCCCGGACGATCGCCTCATAAACTTCCCGATCCTTGGCGAATTTCACTTCCCTCTTGGTGGGATGGACGTTCACATCCACCTGATCTTCCGGCACTTCAATAAAAAGCACCGCCACCGGGAACCGCCGGGTGGGTAAAAGGGTGTGAAAGGCGGTCATGACGGCGTGGCCCAGGGATGGGTTGGAAATCCACCGCCGGTTCACGAAATAAAGCATGTTCTCCCGCGTCGGCTTGGTGATCGTGGGGGCGCTGACAACCCCGGTAACTTGGATCGAAGGTGTCTTGTAATCCACCGGCAGGAAAGACGCCGAAAGGTCCTTCCCGAAGATTTTGGACAATCGGGCCGCGAAATCCGATGCGGTGACCTGGAGGGTTTCCTTTCCATCGATCGTGAGCTTGAACCCCACCTGGGGAAAGGCCAAAGCGTAGGTCGTCATCACCATGACGATATGGTTTTCCTCGGTCGCCTGCTTTTTCATGAACTTCATGCGGGCGGGAGTGTTAAAAAAAAGATTTGAAATGCTGATGGTGGTGCCGGCTGGGCGGCCTGTTTCCAACTCCTTAGCGGTCCCGCCACCTTTAATTTTGATGGAAAGCCCCGAAAGGGCCTCAGGAACCCGGGTGGAAAGCTCGAAATGGGAAACGGAGGCGATGCTGGCCAGGGCTTCCCCGCGGAACCCGAAGGTGTGAAGGCGGGAGAGGTCATCGGCGCTAAAAATCTTGCTTGTAGCGTGTTTTTGGACGGCTAGGCGGGCGTCCTCGGGGCCCATTCCTTCCCCGTTGTCGGTCACTTTGATGAGCTTACTGCCGCCTTCTTGGACCTCCACCTCGATAAAAGTGGCCTTGGCATCCAGGGCGTTCTCGACCAGTTCCTTGACGACCGAAGAGGGCCTTTCCACCACCTCGCCGGCCGCGATTTGATTGACGACTTTTTCAGGAAGCGTCTTGATCTTGCCCATGGCTAGTGGTTATCGAAGATTAGGGTCTATGTGTCAATCGGTAATTACAGGAAGATCTTGTGGAGAAATGATTAAGAAGCGGTGTTTAATCCGGTCACTTCATAGATCTGCACTTTCGCGGTTTTGCCTTTGAGGGAAACGGATTTGAGTTTGTTGACCTTGACCTTGTTGCCCAACTCCTGAAAGGTTTCTTCGGTGATGAAGATTTGCCCACCCTCGGTCTCGCCTTCCACGCGGGCCGCGGTATTGACCATGTCCCCGATGGCGGTGTATTCCATCCGTCGCTCGCTCCCAATATTGCCCACAATGGCTTCGCCCGAGTTGATGCCAAAGCCCACTTGGATCTGGGGTTTCTTTTCTTTTTTCCACTTCTCATTCAACAGGGCCAGCTTGTCGCGCATTTCCACGGCCGTTTTCACGCACTTGTAGGCGCTCTCGGCTAATTCCACCGGTGCCCCGTAGATGGCCATGATGGCGTCCCCGATGAACTTGTCGAGGGTGCCGTTATTGGCGAAGATGACCTCCGACATGGCGCTGAAGTACTCGTTCAGGAGGCCCACGATGGTTTCCACCGGCTCTTTCTCCGTCAAGGTCGTGAATCCACGGATATCGCAAAAGAGAACGGTGACTTTCTTTTTAGCCCCTCCTAACGATAAACCCGCATGTTCCTTCTGCACCATGTCGTCCACGATGTTGGGGGATAGGTAACGTTGCAGGGAGGTGCGAAGCCGCTCTTCCCTTCTCACGTCGTCAAACAACTTGGCGTTGGCGATGGCGACCGCCGCTTGGTTGGCGAAAGCCGAGAGGAAATACATATCCTCCTCGTTGAAGGTGTTGGTCCCCTCCGCCTTATCCACGTAAATGACGCCCACGATATTGTCCCGCTCCCAAATGGGCACGCAAATGACCGAAGAAAGGGGCAGGGCTTTCAAGCTGTCACGGTTGGCGAAACGCACGTCGTGAGTCGCGTCCAACACCAAAACGGGAACCCGCTCCTTGAGAACCGTATCCACAATGGTCTGGCTGTAGGGAGCCTGGGCCTCGTTGGGGGTCAGTGCGTGGGTGGCCGCCGGTTTCATCTCGCCGGTTTTTTCCTTTAACAGGAGAAAGCCCCGGTTGGCTTGCATGACTTTGATCGCCATGGCCATGATGATGTTCAGCAGGGTTTTGAGTTCAAGCACCGAATTGACGATGTTCCCCACTTCGTAAAGGGTCAGGAGTTTCTTATGAGCCAATTCGTCGATCTTGGGGGTTTTGGCGTCGCTCGTTTCCTTGGTGACTTCCACCGCGAAACGCATGCGGGTTCCGCCGATGGAAATGACATCCTGGTTGCGAAGGGGCGCTTCGGTGATCCGGGTGCCGTTGAGGAAGGTGCCGTTCGTGCTTCCCAAGTCCCGTAAGTTGATACCACCCATGCCGAGGAGAATCTGGCAATGCTGGCGGGAGACGAGAGGGTCGGTAATAACCACTTCGCAGGTGTTGGAGCGGCCCATCGTGGTCGTTGGGCGCGCGATCTTGAAGACCTGTCCCTGTTCGGGACCCGCCAACACCGTAATGGTGATCTGGGGCTTCCCTGAGGACTTGGGTGGGGTGAGGACAATCCGGCCTGGAATCTGGGGCTCGGGGGCGGCGGTTGGGCTCATTGGTCGCTCATTTCTTCAAGGCATAGATCAAGACGCTGCAATTGGCGATATCGGTCACATACAGGTTGTTCTCGGGGTCCATGGTGATCCCGTAATACTTGGGCGCCATCTTGTAGTTGCCCGAGGGGGTCCCGAACTCGGTTAAATAATACCCCTCCGGGTCAAAAACTTGAATGCGCATGTCGCGGTCGGTCACGAAAATATTGCGTTTCGAGTCGGTTGCCACGCCCACGGGGGCGTTGAATTCGCCACGTCCCGTGCCCCGCTTTCCAAATTTATTTTTGAATGCTCCCTTAAGGTTGAAAATCTGGACCCGGTAGTTTTTCTCGTCCACGACGAGGAGGTTCTGGGCGTTGTCGATAACGATGCCGGCGGGTGAATTGAATTCGCCAAGCCTGGCGCCCTGGATGCCGAATTTGTTCAAGACCTTTCCGCCGGGACTAAAAACCCGGATGCGGTGGTTCCCCGTGTCGGAAACGTAAATATTGTCCTTGTCATCCAACGCCAGGGATTGCGGATGGAAAAAGCCCCCCGTGCCAATCTCGATCTTGCCCGTGGTGGGCGAGGCGGGCTCCCCGAACTTGGCGAGCAATTGCCCGCTCCGTCCGATGATCTGGACATTGCACGTCTTGGCGTCGAGGGTGACCAAGTTGCCCCCTTGGTCCACCGCCACAAAAACCGGGTTGAGGAAGGACACGTCCTTTGGGTCGCCGACCTCCTTGCCGAACTTCCCCACTGAATAGAGCAGTTTCCCATCAGGATCGAAGGCCTGGATGTTGCACTTCATCGAATCCACGACGTAAATCCGCTTTTGGGCGTCCACCGCCACTGACACCGGTGAAATGAAGTTACCGTCTTCCTTGCCCCTCGCCCCGATAGTCTTGACCAGCTTGTAGTGGTAACCCTGGTACCGGAGACTATTGATGTCGGCGGCTTCCTTGACTTGTTTCTTCGCGGCTTCCTGGATGATGGTGTGAGTCAGGATTTCCTCAGTCTTGGCCCCTACACCGATGGTGGCGGTCAATAGGGAGGGATTGATCTTTTCCAAGTCGTTTTTCATCTCTCCCGCGGACTGGTAACGTTTCGAGACTTCCTTTTGGAGGGCTTTCATGATGACGGCCTCAAGTTCCTTGGGGAGGTTCGGGTTGAGCTTGTGGGGCTCGGGAATATCGTCCTTGAGGATCTTGTTCAAGACCACCATCGGTACTTCGTCATAAAAGGGGAGCTTGCCCGTGACCATCTCGTAAAGGATAACTCCCACTGAGTAGATGTCGGAAGCCGGCGCCGGATGGCCCAGCACCTGTTCCTTCGCCATGTAATAAAGGGTCCCGCCGATGGTGGCACCGTTCTTCCCCGCTTGGATGAGGGCCGTCCCGAAGTCGGTGATCTTGGCCTTGCGGTCGGAGGTGAGCAGGATATTTCCGGGCTTCAGGTCCCGGTGGATGACATTTTTCTCGTGGGCGTACTGGAGGGCGGCAAGGATCTGGACGACGATATCCACCGCCTCCTTGTAGGTCAGCGGAGTTTCCTGGATGAGCTGCGCGAGGTTCTTCCCGTCCACGTACTCCATAACCATGAAAAAAATGTTCTCAGCCTTATCAACGGTCAGGATCTGGACGATATTGGGGTGATCCAGCGAGGCGAGCAGTTTGGGCTCGGCGATGAGGGTGGTGAATTCCTCTTTTTGGTTGTGGGGGATCTTGATGGCGACTTTCTTGCCAATCCAGGTGTCTTCAGCCAGCCAGACGGTCCCAAAGGTGCCGCTACCCTTGATCTCGAGGAGCTTGTATTTGTCGATATTCCCCTGGAGCATCCGGCCTCCCAGAAATGGCGCAGGGAAGTTATTTTAACAGCCTTTTTTTGACCTGTAACTAGCGAACAAAACCGCCTTTTACGGCTACGCCTTCCTTTTCCAACAACCTTATTTTCCAGTCAATTCCACCGCCATAACCTCCCAGACGGTTCCCGGAAGCCACGACCCGGTGACAGGGAATAAAGAGGGGGATGGGGTTGCGGTTGAGGGCTTGGCCCGCGGCGCGGAATCCACGGGGTGATCCGGCTTTTCGGGCAACCCAACCATAGGTGCGGTATTGCCCCCATGGGATTTGGCAAGTCGCCCACAAAATACGTTGTTGGAAAGGGGTTAAAAAGGTGATGTCAAACTTGGAAAGCCGGAATCCCCTCCCTTTCAGCGCGGCAAGGGTCTGTTTTTGAATCTGCGGCGGAACCTTTGCCAAGGGTCGGTTCCAGATTGCTTCTGGCAGCGGCGGCAAATAGGAAGCCAGTTTTCTTAAAGCGGTTGTTTTACTTTTTCGAGGTAAAACCAAGGCCGACAGGCCTTGGCGGGTCCAAGCAACAGCACAGTAGCCCCTCCCGACGGTGAAAACACCTTTCCACAACCGGGAATACCAACTCTTATTTTCCACTCTTCGCGGTTTCCTTGTGCAATATCCAATCGAGTCCGGTCAATCCTAGGGCCTTCGCCGTTAGGAAATAAACCACCACTCCTAAGGTAACCGGTAGGAAAAAATGAATCAACCGCGCGAAAGGAAAATTTAACTCCCGGATTCCGAAAAGGGTGCCCCATGCGGCCAGACCCATGACGAGGGTTGCGAGAAGGATTTTCGAGGTTTCCCCCGTTAAAAATCCCCATTCCAATTTGACCCCCACCCGGGGTAAAGCCAGGAGAAGCCACAATAAATTCACCGTCGCTCCCAAGCCCGAAGCCAGGGCCAAGCCCCGGAAGCGGGTGTGGGAGTCGGTGATGAAAAGGAAGGCGGTCAAATTCAACCCCGCGTTGGCGGCCATGGCGGCGATGGAGGAGGCGAGGGGCACCCGGGTATTGCGTTGGGCGTAATAGGCGGGCAGGAGAATCTTGACCCCCGTGTAGCTCACCAGCCCCAGCGCGTAGAGGGCCGTCGCTTCCGCGGCCAATCGGGTGGCCTCCGGCGTGAAACGCCCATACTCGAAGGCCAATCGGCAAGCGGGTTCCGCCACGATCCAAATACCTACCGTGCAGGGGAGCATTAAAAAGAGCCCCAAAGCCAGGGCTCGGCTCAGGGTATGCGAAAACTCACCCGATTTTCCCAAATTCGCGTGCCGCGAAAGAAGGGGAAAAGTGACCGTGGCGATGGAAACACCCAGGATGCCGAAGGGCAGCTGCATCAGCCGGTTGCCATAGTAAAGGTAGGTGATGAAGCCCACGGAAAGGAAGGAGGCGAAAAACTGGTTTACCAGCAGGTTCACCTGGAGCACCGACTGACTCACGACCGCCGGTCCCATGAGTTTCAACATTTCAGTCACCCCGGGGTGCTTGGGAGGCCAGGACCACCGGACCTTTACACCCGCCCGCCAGGAGGCCGGAACCTGGGAGATCCATTGAAAGAACATCCCCAGGGTCATGGCCGCGGCCCAAAGGCGGATATTCCGGATTTCATCACCCATGTCCGAACCTTTCCAAACAGTCAGGAGGGCGACCCCCACCACGATTTGGGTTAGGTTCATGAAAACCGGGGCGAAGGCCGCCGCCGTGAAGCGATGGAGGGAATTCAGGGTCCCCATCCAAAGCGCCGCCAGGGACACGAAAAGCAGGACCGGAAAGAGGATGCGGGTTAGTTCGACCGTCAGAAGGAACTTATCCGATCCGGGCGCGAATCCCCGGGCGATGACCGACACCACTTGCGGGGCGAAAAAAATGCCAAGCGCGGAAAGGAACCCGGTCACGAGGAAAAGAAGGGTGAAGACCTGCGACATCAGGTCCCAGGCGTCGCTCCGGTCATCCTTTTCCAGGCGGGCCGTCAGGGATGGCACGAAAGCGTTGGAAAGGGCCCCCTCGGCGAAAAGATCCCTGAGGAGGCTCGGGATGCGGATCGCCATGAAGTAAGCGTCCGAGGCCCAGCCCGCCCCGAAGAGGGCGGCGTTCAGCGTATCGCGGACGTAACCTGTGATCCGGCTGGTCGAAGTGGCCAAGGTGACAAGGCGGAAATGGCCGCCCAAATGGATTTCCCCGCCTTTACCGGGAGTCCTTCCCTTTTCGATGGAGGAATTAGACACGATTGACAGCCCCCTGACCTTCGTTTACGATGTCGCTTCGTTTTTGATGAAAACTAATGGAGGATTCATGCCGATCATCAAGTCGTCGATCAAGGACGTTCGCCGCACCAAGCGCCGCACCGCGCGCAATTCCGCCGAGAAGAACAAGATCCGCACGGCCATGAAGGCCGTCCGGGCCTCGAAAACCGCCGAGGAAGCCTCGAAGAACCTGAAAACCCTCATGCAGGTCATGGACAAGGCCTATGCCCACGGCATTCTCAAGCGCAACACCGCCTCCCGCAATGTTTCCCGCCTCTCCGCTTTCGTGGCGAAAAACTTCAAGAAGTAACATTACCGGGTGGCCGCCTTGGCGGCCACCCGCTTTTTCCCCGTCTTTAAAACAAACCATTCCAATAACACTGCTGGTACCGTCTTGCCCAACCGCCCCGTCACCACCCCCGCTTGGACGTGGATCAAATCCGTCATTGCTTCCTTCAATTCCTCTACCGTGAACAGGCCTGCCTGGTCCCAGAGGTTCTTGAGACGGAAAGGATGCAAGCCCAAATTCTCGGTCAACTGCGTCTGGCCCCAGCCTTTCGCCCGGCCACAGGCCACCATCAAGAGTTCCCGAATCCGCCCGTAAAGCAGCATCAGGGTTCCAGTGTCCACGCCGTCCTCCAACCGGGCCATCAAAGCGAGGGCCTTTTCCGTTTGGCGCATTCCTACCGCGTCAAGGAATGGGAAAACTTCGGATTCCATGCCGGGCGTCGGCAGTTCTCTCACCTCTTCCGCCGTGGCGGCCTTGCGAGGGTAGATATAGGTGGACAGCTGTTCCATCGCCCGTTGGAGATAAGCAAGGTCATTCCCCACCTTTTGGATGAGGATTTGTGCCCCTTCCTCGGTCAATTGGAGCCCTTCCTGTTGGGCCCTTTGACGCACCCAGCCGGAAAGCTTCCACTCCGGCATATCCGAGCATTGAACGGCCCATCCCAGCTTCTCAGCGGTGGTGACAGCTTTCACCGTTTTGCGCATGCCGGGGGCGAGAAGAACCAGGAGGCTGTCCGGGTTGGGGCTTGAAAAATAATCTTTCAATTGTTGGAGGGCCTCCTCCGACCGTCCTCCCAAGGTTTTTTCGGCGTGCTTAAGGACTAAAAGCTGGGCGGAGGCGAAGAGGGATTGGGTTTGGGCGGCGGCGAGAAAATCGGAAAGGGTGTTTTCCCCACCCTCAAAGACCTGCAGGGTGCCGCCGGGTTTGGTTTTGTGAAAATGATCCTTGAGGCACTGGTAGCCTTCGTTGATGACGCCATCTGAATCCCCGAACAGAAGGACCATCCGGGGGTCATCCCCCTTTTTCAGGCGGGTTAGGAAATCGTCAAAATACATTCACGCTCCAGGAAAATGGCATTGATCTTGAGCCGGGGATTCCGGCGGGTTTATTTAAGCTGCCGCAAGGGGACGTTGGAGAAAGGAGTGCTCATCGGCATCAGTTCCGATTCTTGGCGCTTGACCGGCGCTACCGTGGCCACGGGGGCTTGGGGTTTCGCCTCTTCCTGCTTGACATAGAAGAAAGTGATGCCCACCAACTGGCCGTCCACCGTCAAGTGGACCGTATAAAGCCCCAAGTCCTTCGGCAGGCCCGACTGGCCGTATTCGGAATGCATATGGTCCATCCCGATGGTCATGTCCACCATGAACCACTGGTAGGTCTCATTCTCGACCGTCAGGAGGCGGTCCACGAAACCCACGCGGAATTCCTTGTCATACTTGGCGATGCGCATGCCCGAGGGCGAGAAGCACTCAACCGTGGCGGTGTGAATGCGGCTGGAAGGCTTGATGAGGAAATAGGCGAAATAGCATATCTGGGGGCTCTTGTTGAGATAGAAGAAGTTTACGCTGTCGACGGGATATTGGTTGAGGATCTTCGTGCAGGTGATCATGTGGCTGACGACGATATCCTGGTTGCCCGAAGTGGTGAGGTTACCCTCCGCGGCCGGGGCGTCTTTCACGACGTTGGGCCCCTGCTTGTCGGCGGTGTTCTTGGGCACGCCGCCGGTGATCCATTCCAAATCGGCGAAAGCCGTTGTGGCTAAAAGACCGCCAATAGCCACAACGGTAATTTTAAATTTTAAATTTTGAATTTTGAATTGGTTTAACACCGAAACAAGTCCTTTGGCCTTAATTCATAATTGAAAATTCCGTTTTGGCACCGCCAAAACGGCTAGTATCCTTCCAACACCCTCCGGACAATCGCCCGGCTCGTGTCGTCCTCCAACCGGGCCTGGGCCTGCTCCTTGGTCTCCGTGGCCGCTCCATTGTACTGGGGAGTATAATAAAAGACGCTTTGGGTCCTCTCGCTATCCTCCGAGAAGGTCTTCCGCTCCTTTTGGTCGACCGAGGCAAGATCATAGACAATCGAAAGCCGGTATTGAAGGACGTAGTTGGTTTTGGGGTCGTACAAAATAGGCTCTTCCACATACCGTTTGATGATGACCTTGACCACCATGTCGGATTTGTCCGGGGTATCCAGGGGAAGCCGACCATCCACCTGGAACTGGCGGATCGTGGCCTGCGTGAGGGCCGTTTCCAAACCGTAATAGCTGGTCTGGTTTTGGACGGTTTCCACCCCGACGCTTTGGATATAGGACGGAACAATAAGCGCCGCCGGATGGCATCCCGACAAATAAAACCCTGGAACCACCAAGACACTAAGGGCACAAAGAAAACCAAATACATTTCTTTTTAGAATCGAAAAGTTTGGATTCATTTTGTCATCCTTGGTGTCATGGTGCGTGGGTGGTTCAATTATGACTTTACAATAAAGTTCGCCAGCTTGTCCTTCACCCAGATGAGCTTCTGGACCTTGTCCATTTGGACGAACTTGAGCACCCTTTCGTCCCCTTTAAGCAGGTTCATGACGCCGGCCTCATCCAACCCTACCCGCACGTTCACGCGGGTCTTGACCTTGCCATTGACCTGGATGGGTATTTCCACCACGTCTGCCTTCAAAAGCGAGGCGTCATGGGCCGGCCAGCCGGCCTCCAGGAGAAAACCCTTCCCCCCCAATCTGCCCCACAATTCCTCGGCCACATGGGGGGTGAAGGGCCCCAGGAGCTTGACCATGGCGGTCACCGACTCCCGCAGGATGGGCGTCTTGGATTCGGGCGAGTCCTTGTAATCATACAACAGGTTCAGGAGCTCCATCATGGCGCTGATGGCGGTGTTGAACTTGAACCCGTTCGTCATGTCTTGGGTGATCTTGTGGATGGTCTGGTGGGTCTTACGGCGGACTTCCTTATCCTGTTCCGAAACCCCCACCGGATCCCCGCCTTGGGCGAAGTCCGGCCGGGCCATCAGATCCTGGGAAAGCTTCCAAAACCGGTTGAGGAAGCGGAAGCCGCCTTCGACCGCGCGGTCGTCCCACTCGGCGTCCCGCTCGGGGGGGCCGATGAAAAGCGTGTAAAGACGGTAGGTGTCCGCCCCGTATTTTTGGATCAACTCGTCCGGCTGGACCGAGTTGCCCTTGCTTTTGGACATCTTGACCCCTCCCTTGGTGATCATGCCCTGGGTGAAAAGGCGCGCGAAAGGCTCGTCAAAGTTGATGAACCCTTGGTCCTTGAGGACCTTCGTGATGAACCTGGAATAGAGCAAATGCAGGATGGCGTGTTCCACCCCGCCGATATATTGGTCCACCGGCAGCCATTGGTTGGCGGTTTTGGGGTCGAAAGCCTGCTGGTTGTCCTTGGGTGAGACATAGCGAAGGAAATACCAACTCGAATCCACGAAGGTATCCATCGTATCCGTTTCCCGCTTTCCCTCGGTGCCACACTTGGGGCAAGGCGCCTTCACGAAATCGGGGACGGTCTTCAGGGGAGACTCGCCCGTGGGCTTGAATTCCACCGCCCTGGGAAGCCTCACCGGCAGGTCTTTTTCGGGGACCGCCACCCAACCGCACTTCGGGCAGTTGATCATGGGTATGGGGGCGCCCCAGTATCGCTGGCGGGATATGAGCCAGTCCCGCAGGCGGTAGGTCACCGCGGACTTGCCGGTCTTCTTCCCTTCCAGCCATTCGGCCATTTTTTTCTTGGCTGACTCCACGTTCAACCCGTTGAGGAACTCGGAATTGACCAGCTTGCCGTCGTCGGTGTAGGGCTCCTCTTGGGGGTTGTAAACGTGGCCGGAGGCTTTCCAGGCGTGCTTGACCTCGTCCGTGGGGTCGATGACCTGGACGATATGGATGCCGTATTTCTTGGCGAACTCGAAGTCCCGCGTGTCATGGGCGGGCACGGCCATGATGGCTCCGGTGCCGTAATCCATCAGGACGTAATTGGCGATATAGACGGGGATCGCCTTCCCATTGACGGGATTAACGGCCTTGATCCCGGTGTCCAGGCCCAGTTTCTCGGCGTTTTCACCCACCCGGTCCACGGCGCTTTGTTTCTTGATCCCCTCGACAAAGGCCTTCACCTCGGCCTCCTTAGGAGTTCCCTTGACGAGGGGAAGGACCAGGGGATGTTCTGGCGCCAAAACCATGTAGGTGGCGCCGAAAAGGGTGTCGGGGCGGGTGGTGAATACGGTGATCTTCTCGGCTTTCCCCTCGACTTGGAACTGAACCTCGGCGCCCTCGCTCTTTCCGATCCAATTGCGTTGCATGATCTTGATCGGCTCGGGCCAGTCGAGCCCGTCGAGGTCCGCCAGCAGCCTCTCTGTGTAGGCGGTGATGCGGAGCATCCATTGCTTGAGGGCGCGGCGGTAGACGGGGTGGTCTCCG
>DATKOC010000159.1:0-3243 GCA_035524855.1 bacterium | reverse complement strand
GTTACCCAAGTATTACTCACCCGTTCGCCGCTTTACTCACCCTTGCGGGCTTTCACGCTCGACTTGCATGTCTAAGACGCACCGCCAACGTTTGTCCTGAGCCAGAATCAAACTCTCCAAAAGAAAGAGCTTTGAGGCTCTTAAACAACTCAAACTACATTGACAAGCACCCAAACTTGTTTCGTATGCACTATTTAGTTTTCAAAGACCAATGCCGACAAGCATCCATTCGATGCGCATCTCAGTGACGGGAGACAGCAAAACCCATCGCTGCGATGAGCACCGCAATCGTAGAAGACTTTTAACTTCCGATTGTCATTGGTTTTAAACTTTTAAAGAACCGCTACTCTCCCCGATCTCAGGGAGATGGGTGGGCCAGGCCTTCTTGACCCGGGGGAGTATTTATACTCAAACAGCCTTTTTTCGTCAAGCGATATTTAATAAAAAATCACTTTTCCAGACCCCTTCTCCAACCCCTGATTAATGGGTGGGAGAAGCCTCCACAAAGCTAGAACCCTTGGAAACAGGGGTTTTTTCGGTGGAAGAGTCTGAAATCCAGCTTTGGATGAAGTCCTTGGCTTGGCGGTAATTGGTCACCAAGTCCTTAAAACCCCTTATTTTACGCAGTCTTTTGAAGATATAGGAGGGCCTCAGGTAGAACTCCTTATAAGCCCGGGTTCGTGCCTTCTGAAGCTCCTCAACCGACAGTCCAGGCAGGTTCAGAATAGGCTGATTGAGCTCATATTTTGAATAGTCCTCGGTGGTTATCCACCCATTTTTTTTGCCCATGGCTTCCAGTTCGGTTTTAGGGAAAGGAATCGCGCAATAAAACTGGGCGTAATCCGGATCCAATTCTTTCACGTATTGAATGGTCTCGTTGATCGTCTCCAATGTCTCGCCGGGCAAGCCGAAAATAATATGGGTCAAAACCTCAATACCGGCTTCTTTGGTTAACCGGACCGCCACGCGGGCCTGTTCCGCCGTGGCGCCCTTCTTCATGTTTTTCAAGATCTCTTCCACGCCGGATTCCACCCCATAGGAAATTCCAATGCAGTTGGCCGACTTCATTTCCTTCAACACCTCGGCGTCCATCTGGTCCACCCGGCTGTTGGACATCCAACGAATCTTTTTGTGCAGTCCCCTCTTTTTGATCTCGGCGCAAACCTCCATGACGAATTTCTTGTTTTGGTTGAAGGTGTCCGACCACATGGTGAAGTTTCGTATCTTGTGTTTTTCCAGGCATTCCTGCATCTCATCCACCACGTTGGCGGCGCTTCGCAGGCGCAACTTTTTGCCGTAATACTGGTAAGCCGTGCAATAGATGCAGGAATGCGGGCAACCACGGCTGGTGATGATCAGCGTGTAGGCCTCATTGATGACCGGAAGCGTGTATTTGGCGTTATCCAATAGGTGCCGGGCCGCGAAAGGCAAATCATCCAGATTCTCGTTGAAAGGCCGATCCAGGTTATTCACCACCGCGCTGGAATTTTTGTAGGAAATCCCCAAAACGTTCTCCAAGTCTCGGTGATTTTCAAGGGCGTCGGCCAAATCTTGGGCCGTCAACTCGGGTTCGCGGCGGATCACCGAATCCAGCTCGCTTCCCCGCAAAACATCCTCGGGCAAGGAAGTGGCGTGGTTGCCGATGACCGTGAAGTGCGACTTGGAAACCTGGCGCATTTGGTTGATGACTTTCATGTCGCTTTCCGAAGTAGCGGTCGACATGTTAAAGATCACCAGATTCGGATCATAGTCGCCGATCTCCCGCTTTAAGCCCTCCACATCCACGTCATTGGCGATGCAATCCAAGAGCTTCACTTGATGGTTCTTGGCTTCCAAGGCCCCGCCGATCATGGGCAGCGAAATGGGAACCATCACGTATTGGAACGAGTTCAAGCGTTGCTCGCAACGTCCTTCCCGGATGTACTTCATTCCGGTACAGGTAGGGGGGTTCACGATCATGACTTTCACGGCGCACCTCCAAGGATTTTCGATGGGAAAAAAGGGAAATTTAATCGTCGGGAACCACTCGGGTTCAGCGGGACGGGCAGGCCCTTCATCTAGGCCATTATACTATAGGCAAGGGTCCCTTGAATCGGCCATTTGAGGCCATTTTCACGAAGCTTTCCAGCACGCCACCTTCCAACCCGGGCTTCTTTCTGCCAAAACTTGATCCTGAGCCTGGCACCGGGTTTCCGCTTGGGGACAACGGGAGTAAAAAGCGCACCCTGGAACCGATGCCAAGCGCCCGGGAGCTTCCCCCCGAATCGCCTGGGATGGGGATCGGCCGCTTTGTAGAAGCGCCCGGGTATAGGGATGTTGGGGCGCCCCTAACACTTGATCGGTTCGCCCCGACTCCACGATCCGGCCCAGGTACATCACCAGAAGCCTTTGGCTCAGATAACCCACTACGTTCAGGTCGTGGGAAATGAAAAAATAGGCGGTGCGCGCCTCCTGATTTAACTTCACCAATAAGTTCAAGATGGAAGCCTGCACCGAAACATCCAGTGACGAAACGGGCTCATCCAGGACAATCAACTGGGGCCGGCACATCATGGCCCGGGCCAACCCGACGCGTTGCCTTTGCCCGCCCGAAAACTCATGGGGGTATTTGGACAAGTCCGCGGCCGACAAGCCCACCTGCTCCAGCATTTGGGCCGCTGTTTTTTCCCGGTCTTTTTCCGTCAGCACCCCTTGGACCTCTAAAGGCTCCACCAGGATTTTTCGGATCCGATGCCGGGGATTCAAGGCCGTTTGGGGGTTCTGAAAGACCATCTGGAAATCCTTTCGCTTGGCGCGAAGGGCCTCTGGAGCCATGGAACCAATCTCTTCCCCGTTCCAAAAAACCGACCCCTGGGTGAAAGGAACCAAGGCCAGCGCGCCCCGGGCCAAGGTGCTTTTCCCGCATCCGGATTCCCCCACCAGCCCCACGATCTCGCCGCGGTCAACCTCCAGGGAAACGCCGTCCACCGCCCGCAGGTTTTCCACCGGGCTTCCCCAGAAACTTTTCTTTTGGGCGAACTCTTGGATTACGTTTCGGAGGGATAAAAGCATCGATGGCCATGCCCTTTCCCGTCGGTTTCCCAACCAGGGGCTTCCCGACGGCAACGATCTTGGGCCTTGGGGCAACGAGGAGCGAAACCGCAGCCCCGGGTTTCCTCAAAAGGCGAGGGAACTTGGCCCGGAATATTGTAAAGCCGCTTCCCCTTTTGGCGGATGTCCGGTAAAGCTTCCAACAAGCCCGCC
>DATKOC010000158.1:0-17804 GCA_035524855.1 bacterium | reverse complement strand
GTCCTGGTTTTGGTGGCGGAATTGGTGGAGGTGTTGGTGGGCGTGTTCGTACCGGTGTTTGTACGGGTGTTGGTCGGGGTGGGGGTTCTAGTCTGGGTGGGCGTATTAGTTCTGGTGTTGGTAGCTGTTGGCGTGAAGGTGCAGGTACCGGCGCCAGGCGGCAGGCCCGATTCCCCATCGGTTGAGCCGTTCGTCCCGTATTCCTGGACAAGGACACCGTTACTGTAGAGCGCAAAATGATGGTCGTCGTAATAGGGTCCGCTTTGGCTTCCGTTGCAGGAGCTTTGTCCCGAGGGAAGGCCCGAATAATCGTCGTTAAAATTATTCCAATTGGTGGCGGTCCCGCAGGAATCCCCCGAGGTCCCGATGATGGCGAAACCCTGCATCCATCCGCCCGCCGGAATCACCGACACGCCGCCCTGCCAAGTCAAGGTGACCGCCCCGCCCTGGTTGGCCTTATGGGTCGAGCTCTCGTCAAACTCGGTCATGGAGGCGCAAGTCGTATAGACATTCCCCACCAACTGCATGGCCCCCACTTGGCCGCCGGAGGAGTTGTAAACAATGCCGTTGTTCCCCACCAACGCCACGCAACGCAATCCCGGTTCGTAGAACCAGACCCTCATGGACAAGTGGGCCGAATTAAGGGTAATCGGGGTTGAGGCGTTGTTTACAACCAAGAAAGTCCATCGGCGGTCCTGCACGCCTTGCTCGGAACAAGTGACCATGAGGTCTAATTTGAGGGAGGTGTTGGCCCCGCAGATCGTGGAACCCCCGCCGGTCATCGCGAACTGTTGAGCCCCCCCGCTTGGGCCATTGGGCCAGTAAGGCTGCATGGCCGGCGTGGGGGTGTCGGTCGGATTCGTTTTCGCGTTGGATTGGGTTTGCGACTTGAGTATCGCCGGTGTCGGGGTGGGAGTGGCGGTGGGGGCCGCGTAAACCGGGACGCAGACTTCGCCCGAATCCTCGTTCGACGTTTTACCGGCACTCACGAAGGCTCGGACGACATAACACCAATTACCCGTCCCGGGACTATCGAGATAAACCGTGGTTTGCCCATCCACCGAGCTAATCAAGGTGTAAGGCCCGCCCGGTTGGCTTGTGCGGAGTATCCGGTAGCCGTCCGGCGTGGAGAATGGTCCCGTTAAGGCCGGGGACCAAAAAAGGTCCACCGTGGGACCGTTAACCGAGGCGGTTAGGCGTTGGATACCGTAGCTCAGGGGCGTGGGGGTCACAGTTTGGGCGCTCAGGGAAGCGCCCAGGAATAGTGTCGCGAGGCTGACAAGGACAAATATCCTGCAGGAAATAATTTCACCGGCATTCCTGCCGGAATTTTGGGGGGTAATTCCCATTCAATAACACTCCAACTTAAAATATGGAAAACGTTCTTAGGGATGTTGGAATAATTTCCACTATGGAAGGTGTTGGGGAGGAAACGCGGGTGGAAAACCGAATGAAATATACCATTAGGGTCTTGACGCGACAAATTATTTGCAAAAAGAGAACGATGAAACGGCCACGGTCGGACAGAAATCCAACAGTTTTTAATTTTTCGGCTGAAAAACCAAGTTTTAACGATTACTCATGGTCGAAATGGGTTTAATGGGATATGAGTCTTAAGGCTGTGTCGTCAGCATGATGAGGGCGCGGCGGTGGTTTTCGGTCGTGGTGGGGCTGGCGGCGGATTTTTGCGGCTCGCGGACGGCGTAACCAACCGCGTAAATGGCGTCTGGGGCAAGGCCCAGTTGTTTCGTGAGGTATTTTTTCACCTCGTTGGCCCGTTGGTTGGAAAGGGCCACCAAATCCCCGGTTTCCCCCGTCGAGGCATAGCCTTTCACAAGTAAAGTGCTCTTGGCGAGGTAAGGTTTCACCGAAGCGGCGGCCTTTTGAATTTCCTTTTGCGCGGCCTCGTCGAGAGTCGAACTCATGGCCGCGAAGTAAACCGTGGTGAGATTCAACGTCATTTGCTCGCTGGAGGAAGCGGGCTGGTAATCCACTTGAACGGTGTAGGGGTCAGTCCGCGTCGAATTGCCCGCGCAATCGGAGGCGGAGAAGGAAATCTTTACCAAAGAGCCCGGTTCCACCATTTTGCCGTCGTCCGTACTCCCATCCCAATTCACTTCTTTCGGCGGAAGGCCCTTACCCGAGATTGTTTTCAGGACCGGGCCTTTATCCGAGGTGATTTGGACGTTCCAATCCTGTATTTCCACCATATCCGCGGCTTGAAGCGCCAGGCGGAAGGTTTTCTTGGATTTGAAATCCACCAGGTTATCCGAGGCCTTGAAATTTAATTCTGGCGGTGTATTGCTGACCGTGATTTGAAGCGCGTCCGTCTTGAGGGGATTTCCGGCGTTGTCCTGGGCTAACAGAAGGCATAAATAGTTTCCGTCGGAAACCACCTCGTTATTCAGGTTGCGGCCGTTCCACCGGATGCTTTTGGGGAGCTTATCCTTTCCCTGCGACTCGAACACCACCTTGTGGGAAGAAGCCTCGCTGATCTCGAAATCCCAGGACTGGACCGCGGAGGGCCCGCCCGGGTTCACAAGGAATTGGACCCCATTCTTCCCTTTCCTGCCGCCCTTTGTGGAAAAGCAAGTTCCCGACGTGATGAGCTCAAACCGGGTGCGGGCGGAGGCCACCTCCACCGACTCGGCGTCATCGGAAAGCAACTCATTCTTATGGTTGAAGGTTTTGAGGGCGATTCGGTACTTCCCGTCAGGCACCTGGCGCCCATCATCCCCCATCCCATCCCAGCCCAGCATTGGAAGCAATGGACCCGTTCCGCCAACCCGTCGGACCGCCTCTTTGGCCTTGGATTGGATTTCGACCACCCACCGCGCGACGTCCTTTTGGCTACCCTCCGGAAAGGTGATCACGGCCGTTTTATGCTTCCCCGCCGGGGAGAAAATAGGCGGCTCCACTTTGATGGTCATTTTTCGGAGCGGAACGGACGAGACGGGTTGGCCGGAAGGGGTGTTGTTTCCAGTGAGATCCTCCACCGTTGAGGCGATATTGATCTCGGGTGAAACGGTCGACGCCGGCCTTGTGGCCAAGGGCTCTTCGTGGACAAAATGGTCGAACCGATAAACGAAGGATAAAAAAGTGGAAACCTGGCGCGTGGCCTGCGAAACCCTGAAGGCCGCCGTGATCTCATAGGGCTGGGCCGGATGGTAACCCGCCCCCATGGAAAAATAACCGTCATTGTTGAAAAGGTCGTCGTAACCCATCCGGACGGAATAAACCCGGTCATTGAAAAACCTTTCCACGCCCAGGCGAAGGCGGTTGTGCAAGGGTCCGTTGACATAAGGCTGGTCGAAAACCTCGTAGTCGGACTCAAGCCGGGTATCCTTGATTTGCTGATAGGCCGCCCCGAACACGAAACTCCGGGTGACGGACTGCTCGTCATTATTATCGAACCGCACCTGGGTATCGGCGTTCTTGACCGCCAGGGCGAAAGACGCCACCGTGCCTTGGGGACGCCGCAAGTCGTAGGAAATGCCGAAATCAGTCCCAAAACCCCTGCCCGAAATTTGGCCCCCGCCGGACGGCAAAGAGAGCGCGAGGTACTTCATGTTCAACCCGAACAAGATATCCCTTGAGGAATTCAACGGAAGGGCGACGGTTCCAACATAGGTCGTGCTGGAAACAGGGGCTTTGGGGAAATCGGAGAATTGGGAAAGGGCGAAAACCGTCCCATCCTCGAAAGGATAGAGGCCGCTGGTGCCCACTTGTAGATCCGAAGAGGCCGGATTGAACCCGAGTCCCACCTGGGCCATGGGGACAGTCGCTCGGGCGACGCCCGCGGGATTCCATTCGATGGCGTGCGTCCCACCCGCGATGGCGGCCACGGCGTTGCCCATGCCCAATCCAAAGCTGTCTTGTTCCGAAAGGGGGTCGAGAGCGAAGCAGGGATGGGAAGCGAGGAGTAACGTTAAAAACACGGTACCCAGGCGAAATAACTTTGAAAACAACTTAAACTCCCGCGAAAAAGTAGGCGTCGAGCGCCCCCGAGGGGCGGCTAACGTGGACCCTTAATATAGTTGATGCCAAAGGGCTTCTAAAGGGGATTTTACCTTAACCGGGCCGCGAGGTCATAAAGCGTGGGAATCAGGAATTTACGGATGAATTCGATGCCGAGGAGGAGGAAAAAAGGGGATAAATCGAGCCCGCCAAGCCTCCAAGGCGGCACTAAACGCCGGAAGGGCGCCAGGAGAGGATCCACGATGGCGCAGATCAATTTGACGAAGCCATTGTATGGATCGGCGTTGGCCCAGGACATGATCACCCGAATGATGATCACGATCTCCAGCAGGTAAAGCAGCGAACCCAGGATGTCGGCGGTCGCCGCCAACAAGTGCCCGAAAACGAACATTTCAGTTCCCCTCTTTTTTATCCCTGGGCACGAGCTCAACCCAAGTGTGATTTTCCGTCCGCAGGTATTTTTTCACGGCGGCTTGCACTTCCCTGGCGGTGATTTTTTGGATGATACCCGGGAAGCGGTCCACGGCCGCCGCCCCATACGGCGACATCGCGTAGCGGGCGTAGGAATGAACCTGGGAACGGTTGGATTGCAGGCCCACCCGGTACAGGCCGATCATGTAGGTCTTGGCCCGCTGGAGCTCGGCTGGAGACACCGCTTCCTTCGCGAAATCCGACAAAACCTTGAGCAGTTCCCTTTTTGCCTCCTCAATCTTCGCGGGGGCGCAACCTATATAGAACTGGTAAGCCCCGGCCATCAAGCCCGCGTCATGGGCGGCGTAAACACTGTAAGCCAGGCTCCTTTTTTCGCGCAATTCGAGGAAAAGCCTTCCCCCCATCCCGTTTAAGAGGGTATTGAGCACCCGAAACACGAAATATTCCCTTGATCCAAAAAGCGGGGCGCGGAAACCCAGGACCAGGTTGGCCTGGCGTCCATCAGTAGTCAACTGAAAATGCCGGGGTGACAAGGGGGGCGCCGTAGTACCCCTTTGCGAAGTCGATTTACCAGGAAAGGCTGAAGGAAGTTTCTGGTCTAGAAATTTTTGAAGGCTTTTCCCGTCAAAATCCCCCACCGCGACCCAATGCATGTCCCGGGCCGACAGGTGGGTTTGGTGCCATTTCCTCAACTGGCCCGCCCGGATGGCCGCCAGGCTATCAAGGGTCCCCATGGGCATATGGGCATAAGGTGTTTTATCGAAAGTAAGGATATCCGATTGAAGCAAGGCGTACTCGGCCGGATCGTCCTTCAGGCGATGAATGGCCGCGATTTGAAGCTTTTTTTCCTTTTCGATTTCCGGGTCGGAAAAGAGGGGTTCCGTAAGGGACTCAAGCATGAGGTCAAAGGACTTCTCAAAGTTTTCCCGCAGCGAGTCAAGGGTCATCCCCCAGTAGTCCTTCTCCATGAACGGGTCCAAATGGGCGGCAAGGGCTTCGATTTCCCGCGAAAATTCCTCGTGGTTTTTACGCCGGGTTCCCTTCAGGAGGCATTTGGTCATCAGGGAGGTAAGGCCGGGCGACCTTTCCTCTTGGGAAAAACCACCGCGCATAAAAACCCCCAAGGAAACCAGGGGTAAACCTTTCCGTTCTTTCACCCATAACCTTGAGCCGTTTTTCAAGGCGAAGGTTTTAAGGTTTCCGGCCGGCCGCCGGCTTTTCGACGGCCCAATGGAGTCTAACCCCGATTGAAGGATGGATTGCCAATACCGGGAGGTTCCTTTCAACTTTTGCGCCTTGGGATGGTACAAGACCAATGAGGCGTTTTTCGGCTTGAGGTATTTCTCGGCCATCACTTGCAGGTCGTTGGAGGTGACCGCGTCCAATCCCTTGAGGAACTTTTCCTCCATGTGATAGTCGCCATGAAGCTCCCAAAAACCCAGGGTTTTGGCCTGGCCATCCACGCTCTGTTTCTCAAAGACTTTGGAGGCCTTGATCTTGTTTTTAACCTTGGATAATTCGGCCTCAGGAACCCCATGGATCAATATTTTCTTCACTTCACCCATGAGGTCCTTCAGGCAATTCTCAATCCGCTTGGAATCGGTCAGCGCCTGGAAAACAAAAGCGCCGCCGTATTTCCCGGCAAAATGCTCACTGGTGATCTCGTCCGCGGACTGGCTTTTTTCCCGAATGGCCAGGTTCAAGCGGCTGGCCGTCCCATCCCCCAAGACCGCCTCGAGGATTTCGAGCGCCGCCGCGTCGGGATGGGTCAAGGCCACGGAGGGAAAACCCAGCGAGAGGTAAATTTGCTGGACGTCCCCGGGTTCCAGGCGCAGTTGAAGCGCGCGGGGCTGTTTATCCACGGCGAACTTCCGCCCGGGCGCCTTGGGCCTTTTCACCGGGGCGAAATTCCGGTCGAGCCAGAGGGAAAGCTTCTCCACGGAGACGTCACCGACGACCGTGATCACGGTGTTGGAGGGGACGTAGTGCTTATGGTAGTAATTGAACAACGTCTCCCGGGGGACCTTCTTTAGGATGTTCATGTCCCCAATAACAGGCCAATGGTAGGGATTACGCTGGTAAAGGATTTTAAAGAGCAGTTCCCAGGACCAACTCCAGGGGTCATCCTGGCGCATCCGCATTTCCTCGAAAACAACCTCTTTTTCCTTTTCCAGTTCCCCGGCGTCGAAGGTGGAGTTGAAATAAGCGTCAAACTCAACTTCCAGGGCTTTCTCGAGTTGGTCGCTTGGCAGGACCACGTAAAAACATGTATGTTCAAAACTGGTGAAGGCGTTGAGATAACCGCCGGCAGCCTCCACTTCGCGGGAGATTTCCCCCACTCCCCGCTTCGTGGTGCCCTTGAAGATCATGTGCTCAATGAGGTGCGCCATACCCCGTTCCCCGGGTTTCTCGTCAATGGAACCCGCTTCGATCCAAAGATTGAGGGAAACCACGGGAGTCGTGGGGTCCTTTTTAACAAGCAGGACGGCGCCGTTTTTCAGTTGGCGGCGCGCAATTCCGTCGTCGGAGATTTGAGCCGTATTGGAGGGGATCATTTTTCGGGGAGCCTTAAGAATTCAAAAGTCGCGCGGACCCATTTAGTTTTATGTTTTCAGAGGGACTGGGTACTGCACCACTTTCGTTATCGAAAACCTTTAGCTTCATTTTCCGATGATGGATGGTGCGGAAGGGGGGAGTTGAACCCCCATGAGGTTGCCCCCGCTAGAACCTGAATCTAGTGCGTCTGCCAATTTCGCCACTTCCGCCCTGAGTCACCATGAAACAACCGCCAGATGAACCCATCGAAGGGTTCCGAGCCTGAAAGTCCTGGCGACCATGAAACTTGTGCCAAGAGAGGCGGTAGTATAAAGTAGCCTTTAACAGCCTGTCAAGAAAACGGCCCCAAGGCCATCCTGGCCTTGCCGTTCCCGCCAGATAAGCCTACATTGAACGAAAAGGAAACTCATTGCCGAAAAAACGCCACCAACGCCACTCAAACAAGAAGAAACACGCCCAACCTCCTCATTCGGAAAAATCCCGGCACAAGCACCCACACAATATCCACTTCCAACCGCGTCATCCCAAAAAATCACCGCCCGGTGGAAATCCGGGGCGCGAGGTCATCGGCGTTGTCCAAGCGAATGAAAAAGGTTTCGGGTTCCTCATTCCCGAGGATGGTTCCCCGGACGCTTTCCTTCCCCCTCCCGAAATGGCCCAAGTTCTCGACCGGGATACGATTAAGGCCCGGGTATTTCCCGACCCCCGGAACCCCGAGCGTTTCAACGCTGAATTCCTGTCGATCATCAAGAGGGCGCGCGAAACAATGGTGGGAACTCTCGTTCGGGACGAGGGCCACCTGTTCCTCAAGCCGGACGAATTGCGCGTCCAAAAATGGGTCGCTACCCGGCCCGGCCAGATCCGGCACCAAGTGGGCCAAAAAGCCGTCGTGAAAATAACGCGCTGGCCTTCCCAGGACGCCCGAATGGAAGGCGATTTAGTGGAAGTGCTGGGTTTCCCCGATGATCCCGGGGTCGATATCCAGGTGGTTGTGCGCAAGTACCAATGGCCCGAGCGCTTCCACCAGGCGGTGGAAACACAGGCCGCGCAGTTTCCCGAAAACCCCGCCGAAAGGGACTTTGCGGGCCGGCGCGACCTGCGCAAGGTCCCAATTTTGACCATTGACGGCCCCGACGCCAAGGACTTTGACGACGCCATCTCCCTCGAGAGAACGCCTTCCGGGAATTACCGGCTGGGCGTCCATATCGCCGACGTATCCCATTACGTCCAAGAGGACTCCCCCCTCGATCAAGAAGCCCGAACGAGGGCCACCAGCGTTTATTTGGCCGACAGGGTCATTCCCATGCTGCCCCATTCCCTCTCCGACGGGCTTTGCTCCTTGCGGGAAGGTGTACCGCGCCTCACCTTGAGCGCCTTTTTGGAGTATGACCAAGACGGAAAATCCCTTGGCGCCGAATTCGCGCCAACCGTTATCCAAAGCACCCGCCGGGGTATTTATGGCGAGGTCCAACAGGTATTGGAGAACGAGGCTTCACCGGAGGTCGCTTCGAAATACGAATCCCTCAAGCCCATGCTGGGCCAAATGCGGGATCTTGCCCGCCTCATCCGCCGGCGTCGTGAGCAAAACGGCTCATTGGACTTCGATTTTCCCGAGGTGAGGGCCGTCCTGAACTCCGAGGGGCGCGTCGTGGACGTTCGTAAATTGGAACGCCTGGGCACCCATATGCTCATCGAGGACTTCATGGTTGCCGCCAACGAGGCGGTGGCCGATTATTTGAGCCGCCAAAAAATCCCTTCGGTCTACCGGATTCACGAGCCACCCACCCCCAGGGACCTGGAAGACTTGACCACCTTCCTGCGGGCTTACCGGGTTCCTTTCAAGAATCTCGACCTTACCACTCCCCCGGGATTGCGTTCCTTGTTGGAGTCGGTGAAGGGCCATTCCCTGGAACCCGTCATTTCCACCCTCGCCCTCCGGTCCCTCAAATTGGCGGTGTACGCCACCCGCAACGCGGGGCATTTTGGGCTGGGGTTGAAATCCTATTGCCACTTTACTTCCCCCATCCGCCGGTATCCCGACCTGGTGGTCCACCGATCCCTGAAAAAAGCCCTCCAGGCGGCCGCCGGGAAATCGACCCATGCCTACGACAAACTTTCCCTGCACTGCAGTCTTCAAGAGCGAACGGCGGAAAAGATGGAGAGGGAGACCCAAAAATTGATGCAGTTGAGGTTCATGGCGAACAAGATTGGCGGGGTTTACGAAGGCCCCATTCGCCACATGACGGCCTACGGCGCCTTCGTGGAGCTGAATCCTTATGGCATTGAGGGCTTCCTTTCCTTGGACAGCCTTGGGAGCGGCTTTGTTTTCGAGCCCGGTTCCCTCATCATGCGAAACCGCCGGGGAGATACCCTCCATTATGGGGACGTCCTGAAGGTGAAGGTCGAATCGGTGGATGCGGCTTTTCAACGATTAGTATTAACCCGCCACTCCTGATCCGTCCCGAACAGCTCTTTTCTTGGTGCCCACAAGCCCCAGGGTCGGTAAAATCGCCCCATGACTGAACGGGCCCCCTCCCTCCAAAACCGAAAGGCTTTTCATGATTATTTCATCCTGGAAAGCTTGGAAGCCGGCATCGCCCTCCAAGGCTGTGAGGTAAAATCCATTCGAAATGGCAAGGCAAACCTCCAGGACAGCTTCGCAAGGGTGGAAAAGGATGAAATTTTCCTCTATGGCATGCATATTTCGCCCTACGAGCAGGGCAACCGCTACAACCCCGATCCCACGCGCATTCGGAAGTTGTTATTGAACCGGAACGAAATCAATAAGTTGGCCGCCCGGATCCATGAAAAAGGGCTCACCCTGGTCCCGGTAAAGCTCTATTTCAAAAGCGGGAAAGTGAAGATTCAACTGGCCCTGGCCAAAGGAAAGAACGTCCAGGACAAACGGGATAAGCTGAGGGAAAAAGAAGCCAACCGGGACATCGAACGGGCCCTCCGGCACAAAAACCGGCGTTAATTTTTTTACTGATTAAATAGCTTGGGAAGGACAGAGGCCCGATGAGCTGGAAAGCCGCCCTTCTCATCCTCTTTGTACTGGTCGTGGTCCTGATTTACTTCCATTTTCAAAACCAAATCTTCCAATAAAAACTCAATCGGATGAGATTCGTGGGCATGCAAAGGTTTTATTTCAAGGATTCCCGAAGGGTACGAAGGTAGTTTTCCTCGGAAAGCGGGTGGCTGAAGATATAGCCCTGCACCTGGTCGCAATCGTGGTTTTTAAGGTAGCTTAATTGTCCTTCCGTTTCCACGCCTTCCGCCACGACGCTCAGTTTCAAGCTATGGGCGAGGGCCACCACGGCGGTGACAATGGCCGCGTCGTTCGGGTCGGTCGTGATATCCCTGACGAAGGAACGGTCGATTTTGAGGGCCTCCAATGGGAACCGCTTCAAGTAGCTGAGCGAGGAATAGCCCGTCCCGAAGTCGTCCAGGGAAAGATGGATCCCCATCTTCTTAAACTCGTTCAAGGCTGAAATGGTGAAATCGGCGTTTTTCATGGCGATGCTTTCGGTGATCTCAAGACCTAGGGAATGGGCATCCAGTCCGGTGTCCTGCAGGATTTGCGCGATCGTGGAAACGAGGTTGCGTTGTTGGAATTGGCGGGCCGAGAGGTTCACCGAAACGCGGACTTTTTCGTAGCCGGCGTCCTGCCACTTGCGGCTCTGGGCGCAAACCTTCCGGATGACCCATTCCCCGATGGGAACAATAAGACCCGTTTCTTCCGCCAATCCAATGAATTCCGTCGGAAAAACGAGGCCCAAATCCGGGTGCTGCCAGCGAACCAATGCCTCCGCCCCCACGATCTTGTGGGTCTTGATATCGATCTGGGGCTGGTAATAGACGACGAACTCTTCCTTGTCCAGGGCCCGACGAAGGCTGTTCTCCATGAGCAACTGTTTGAAGGCGCTGACGTTCATGACCGAGGCGTAAAGCTGGTAATTGTTCCTTCCCTGTTCCTTAGCCCGGTACATGGCCGTTTCCGCGTTCTTTAAGAGGATCTCAAAGTTCTCACCGTCGTCCGGGTAAAAGGCCATCCCGATACTGGTCGTAACGTGCAGTTCGTGGTTGTTGATCTTGATGGGAACCGCCAGGATCTCAATGATCTTCTGCGCGTGGCGGGTGGCCTCTTCCACGGTGTTGACTTGCGGCAAAAGGAGCGTGAATTCATCCCCTCCAAAACGGGCGATGGTCTCGCTTTCCCCCAAGGCCCCCAAAAGACGCTCGGATACCGCCACCAGCAGTTTGTCCCCCAGGGCGTGGCCCAAGGTTTCGTTGATGTTCTTGAAGCGGTCCAAGTCGAGCACAATGACGCCCAGCATCTGCTTGTTTCGGTGGGCTTGCTTCATGGCCTGTTCCAATCGGTCCTTGAACAAGGTGCGGTTGGGCAAGTTGGTCAAAACGTCGTAATAAGCCTGGCGCCGGATGGTCTCCTCGGCCCGCTTTCGCTCCGTGATATCGCGGGAGATCGACTGGACAACCCTCTGGTTGTTCCATTCCAGTACATGGGCGTTGATTTCGACCGGGATCTTAAGGCCGTTCTTCGTCATCTGGGCTTTCTCAAAGGTCAAATGGCCTTGCTGGAGGAGTTTCTTGAAGATTTTAGTAAGGTCGGCGGCATCCTCGGGCATGGAAACATCAAAAGGCGTCATTCTCAACAGTTCCTCACGCGTATAACCCAATTTGGCGCAGGCGGTGTTGTTGACCTCGATAAACTTTCCGGGTATGCCGTCATCCGACAGGGTAAAGAGGAATATCGAGTCAATGACGTTGTTGAAAAGTTCCTTGAACTTGCCTTCACTTTCCTTGAGGGCCTTTTCGGCTTTCTTGTGGTCCGTCATGTCGGTGACCATGACCACCCGGGCGCGCCGCCCCTCGAAATCGATGGAATGGGAGGTGATTTCCACCTCCATGGTTGAACCGTCCTTTTTCCGATGTTTCACGGATTCTTTTACAACGCTCCGATCCTCGCGGAGCTCCTGGACTTTTTTCAAAAGGGTGGGAATGTCGGCAGGATCCCGGATGTCCATTAGCGAAAGCGTCAGGAACTCGCTGTGAGAATAGCCATATTTCTCAACAGCGGCATCGTTGACCGCGACAATCAACAGGGAATCCAAATCGTAAATCAACATGGGATTGGGGTTGCTTTGGAACAGGAGCTTGTATTGGGCGCCCTGGCGGTCGAGCGTGTCCTGAAGTTGACGTTGGGCGGTAATGTCACGGGCGATGGAGACGAGCCAAGCGGAAGGTCCATCTTTGATGGTGGTGACGGTCAGTTCAAAATGGGACAAGACCCCGTTGTGGCATCGGATGGGGATTTCGTACCGGCCGGTGGGCTTACCGCCTTCGATGTGGGAGGCAATTTTCTTTTCGATCAACTGCCGGTTCTCGGCTGGAACCAACTCGAAAAAAGAGGAAAGGGAGGTTAAATCCTCGCCTGAGTAACCGGTCATTTTGCTGAAGGCTTCGTTTGAATAAATGATGCGGGAAACGTCCAATACAATGACGCCCTCGCCAATATCACTGACGGCTTTCAAAAGGACATCGTCCAGAAAGGATTTTAGCTGATGTGGAACGTTCAAATTCCAGCTCCCTAGGATGCGCTAAACCTGTTCCATGATGGGGTGTTATGTCGGGTTAGGCTTAGTTTAGCACAGCGCTTAAAAGCGGTTACACGATAAAGTTAAAAAACAGCCACGTGAAAAGGCGAGTTTAGGTGGGATTAGTAAGACGGGGGATTAATTCGCAAAATAATCGGGTTCGTTTCCGGCTTTCCACTTAATGTTGCAGCCAATTCCAGGTTTCTGTTCCCCGGAGGGCAACCCGGCCAAGGTCCTCTCAATCGCCGCCCGAAGGTCCTTGCCGGTCACCGGAAGGCCATTCTTGGGGCGGCTGTCATCCAACTGCCCCCTATAGACGAGGGAGCCCAAGGAGTTGAATAGGTAAAATTCCGGCGTACAGGCGGCGCGGTAGGCTTTCGCGACTTCTTGGGTTTCGTCGTAGCAAACGGGATAGTTCAGCTTCAATTCTTCGGCCATCATTTTCAGATGGGCGGGGGAATCATCCGGATATTTGATGACGTCATTTGAGCTTATCGCCACAATTGCGATTTTTTGGTTGGCGTAATCCTGTCCGAGGCGGGCCAGTTCATCCTTAACGTGCCGGACATAAGGACAATGTTGGCATATGAACATTACGACAAGAGGTTTTCCGGAAAAATCAGTCGACTTGACGATGCGTCCGGACACGGCATCCGGCAATGAAAAGGGGGGAATTGGGGTCCCCAAGGGGAGCATGGTGGATGCGACAGCCAATTGGACAACTCCTTACCCGGCCCGATTAAGAAGTCCCTTGAATCGAGTCCAAGGCCATTGGTGAGTCGTCCGGGGATCGAACCCGGGACACCCACATTAAAAGTGTGGTGCTCTACCAACTGAGCTAACGACTCACCCTGAGCCTTAGGAATCTAGGAAGATATCGTTTAAACAAAGGAATTGCAAACCAAAAGATCAGGCTTTAGGGAATATCTGGGCGCGGTCGGGCCCAACGGAAACCCAAGTGATGGGAACACCGATGGCCTTTTCCACGTAATCCAAGTAGCGCCGCGCCTCGCCGGGGAGATCCGAAAGCTTGGAAGCCCTGGATAAATCCCCCTCCCAACCCTTCATATCCCTATAGACCGGTTTACAACGGGCAAGTTCCTGGAGTCCAGCCGGGAAGTCCCCGATCACGCGGTTCCCAATCCGATAGCCCACGCATAGTTTGATAGTCCTCAGGTAACTCAACACGTCCAATTTGGTCAAAAGAATTCCGGTAAACCCGTTGATCCGGCAGGCGAATTTCAATGCCGGCAGGTCAAGCCAGCCGCAACGCCTTGGCCTGCCAGTGGTGGCACCATATTCGCCGCCCCTGCGCCGGATTTTCTCGGCGAACGCAGCGTCCATTTCGGATGGGAATGGGCCCTCCCCAACGCGGGTCGTGTAGGCTTTAGCTACCCCGTAGATCTCGTCCAGCCATTGGGGTCCTATGCCTAGTCCAGTACAAACTCCACCGACACTGGCACTGGAGGAAGTGACATAGGGGTAAGTTCCGAAATCAACATCCAGAAGGGTTCCCTGGGCCCCCTCGGCCAGGAGATTGTCCCCCGCACGCAGCCTGGCCCAGAGATATTGGGTGGTATCGGTAACGAGAGGATGTATCTTCGGCGCCAATTTCAGGTATTGATCCGCGATTTTTCCAGCGCTGACTCCTTTTTGACCGAAATAACCTTTGAGCCAGAAATTCTTCTCTTTCACGGCCGTGGTCAGCTTTTGGCGAAAGTAAGCGGGTTCGAAAAGATCAGCCACTTTCAAGCCAATACGGGCCATCTTGTCCATATATGCGGGGCCGATCCCTCGGTTCGTGGTCCCGATTTTACCGGAACCCTTCCGAAGCTCCGAGGCCCCATCCAGCAGGCGGTGATAGGGCATCAATAAATGGGCACGGTTGCTGATGAGGAGGCGGTCCCTGACCTTGACTCCGGCGGCCGTCAATACCTCAATCTCATCCAAGAGGGCCAAAGGATCGAGGACCACCCCATTCCCAATAACGCACTGTTTGCCGGAATGGAGGATTCCCGATGGGATCTGGTGAAAAACGAATTTTTTCCCACCCGTCACCACTGTGTGTCCGGCATTGCTTCCACCCTGGTAACGGGCGACCAGGTCTACGCCTTCTGTTAGGACATCCACCATCTTGGCCTTGCCCTCGTCACCCCATTGGGCGCCAATAATCACGATATTTTTTTTACGGGGTCCACCGAGGCGCACCTTGGGTTTCCAATATGGAATCTGAGGCATGTTTTCCTTCTCGGAGCGTTATTCAGGCAAAAAAAAACCCCGCCGCAACCGGCGGAGTTCGAATGAATTTTCAGGGCTTATTTTACGGGAAGGCGGTTTCAATAACAAGTGAAGTTGTTAACCGGCATCCCGTAAGGCTGGTCAGTTACTTCATTCTGCGTGAAAATCCCCAAATCGAAAGCGCGATGCTGGCGGCGCACAAAAGATAAAGGAGTTTCAGGTTTAAGGAGCGGCCAGTGTCGATTTTTTCGAGTTTCTCGTTGATTTCCTTCAGATTCTCGCGCAATTCAGCATACTTTGCCGCATTGTCATTTTTCACCAAATCTTGGATGACCGATATTTGCCCGTCCGTTTGGAAATTTTTTTCCTTTTGATATCCCATGAAGCGGGTCATTTTGTCCTGAAGGGCGTCAACGTCGGCCCGAAGCGGGCTGAAATTCTCCCCCAGAGCCGGGGGAACTGGAGTGGGCGTCACAATCACGGGTTCTCCAGCCAACCATATGACTGTTTTCCCTTCTTGTTCCTTTTCGGCGGTTAAAATGGCTAAAAGGCTTTTCGATTTTTTGTACCCAGGGTCTTTTTCAAGGGATTTCGCCGCCAAAACGATTGCCTTATCATAATTCCCATCGAGATACGCGCTCAAAGCCTGCCGATAGAAATCCTCGGCGACCTGATTTTCCACGGTAGTGGTGGTAGCCTCCAGTGTCGGTTCTGCGTAAACCGCGGCACAGGCCAGGAACAAAACCGGAAGAAGATGGCGGTGAAAGCCCCTCATTTTTGGTCCTCTTCCGGCACCAAACCCTCATGGTGGGTGGTTTCCAGTTTACGGATCAAGTTTTTGATATCGTAATTATTAGGGTCAAATTCTTCAGCTTTTCGGGCGGAATAAAGGGCCGCCGACAAATTATTCTGGTTGAAGGAAGTCATCCCCCGGTCGAAATATTTCTTCGCGTCCTCAGACATGGGCTGGGGCACGGCTACCCATTCGTCGCAGGAGTACTTCTCAACCCCGGCTTGGACGGAACGGATGATGAGGTGGTATCGCAGACCGTTCTTCGCGCCTCGCAGGAGGCAATATTTGGTGGAGAGCAAATCTTGTTTTGCCCGGTGAAAGTCCTTTTCCTCATCGCTCCGGATATAGACAAGAAAACCATCCGCCTGGCTTCCCTCAGGGATTTCCCACTTAAGGTATATTTTCTCGTCACCCACCAAGGATTGGACCATATAGGGCTTGGGCTCCGGCTTTCCCTTGGTCACGTCGAAGACATAGCTTGCGGTCAGGCGATGGGTATTACCCAAATCAGGATGGTTGGAAAAGGCGTAATCCACCGACCAGTCCACGGCGCGGTAGCCGGCGCCTAAACTGAATTCCCCCGGCAAGGTCACGAAACTGATGAATCCGGCCCGGAGGGCCAATTTGCCGTCTAAAAACCAGTGCTCTGCCCCGCCCCGGATACGGACATTATTCCCTAAAGAATCGTTCGAAAATGCCCAAGGAACATCCGCCGTCAAAAGGGTATAGGGATCGAATTGATAGGCCACCCCGGCGGTCATGAGGGATGGGACAGGTTGTTCCTGGCCCGTGGTGTCATACCGGATCGAGGTGGAAAGGTCGGTCAACATCAACCCAGCCTTGAAAACACTGTTGTCCTTAAAAGGTTGACGAAAAAGGACCCCCAAGTCCACGCCGGCTCCTTGGGCGGATCCGTTTCCGCCCCCAAAGTCTGTGAAAAGGTAACGAATATTGGCGCCCAACATGAGCCGTTTATCCGTCACGAAATCCAATGGGATCGCGATGGAACCGGTATATTGATCCTCGTGGGAACCCGCCACATCCGTGAAGAACAAGTTATTGGCGCTTAATGCCAGGTGAATTTCGTCGGGAAGCGGGTAGTGAAAAGTAAAAAACAAGTTGTGGTATTTATCGTTGGTATAGGAGCCATACATGCCCTGAATTTCGGGATGCTGCAGTTGGAACAACCCCGCCGGATTCCAGTAGGAAGCGCTCGGGTCATCGGCGACGGCCACGAATGCCCCGCTGAGCCCCATTGCGCGGGTTCCAACTCCCAAAATACCTCCACGGTCGAATAAAGCGTGCGAAGGCGCTGCTAACCCCGCAAGAAGAACCGCGCTCAATAAGGTCGATGGCGTAGACAGTCTGGTATTTTTCATTTCCTTATGGCGGAACCGGTCTCAGCCGGGCCCGCTGTTCCTTTCAATGAGTGACCAGCACCTTGGTTATTTTATACGTTGTTCCGCCATTCGACGGATTAATTCCGGAAAGAACGGCAAAGTAAATCCCCGACGCCACCGGTTGTCCCAAGCCATTGGTTAAGTTCCAAGGCGCCGTTCCCATGCCCGTCAAGTTGATGACCGCCAGTAGTTCACCCGCGGTATTGTACATTTTGATTTTGCTCCGTCCGTCCGCCGGAACCCCATCAAAGAACGCCGCGAAGGTAATCGTCTCGCCCGGGCCGGCATGGTTGGGCATGGCCGTGAAGGTGACCGAATCGGGATGATTTGGATCAATAAAGGCGTCCCGTTCAAACGTGGAGTTCCCCGTGTTCGTTCCCATTTCAGCCAGAACAAAATGATAGAAGCCGTTAGGTACCACGTTCCCTTTTTCATCGGTTGCGTTCCATGTCGCTACCAGTTGCCCATTGAGATAAATGCCGATGGAACCGCCCGATCCGTTGGAATTCGGTGAAAAAGTGGAAAGCGACATGGTGTAGGTTCCTGTCCCGCCAAGGCTCAAATTCCCACAGATAGAGGCCATCTCTTCGCCTCTTTCGTCATAAACCCTGACTGTTTGGAGGCAGCCGGAAGCCTCCGTCGGGGTGATGGTGGACGTGTAAGTGACGGTTGGGGTATCCGTTGCGGTCGGTGTGGCAGAGTTGGTGGCGGTGTCCGTCGGGGTGTGGGTATCAGTGATGGTTGAGGTGTTGGAGGACGTTGAGGTTTCGGTGGGCGTGGGGGTATTCGTGG
>DATKOC010000157.1:0-17044 GCA_035524855.1 bacterium | reverse complement strand
CAGTGGAAAAGGCCGAGTAATTGATCACTTGAAGCCTCCGATATGCTCAACCAGCGGCGCAATGGCGGCGTTGGACATGTCCACGAAGGGTTTGGGATATAAGCCCACCAGCAAGGAGACGCATAAAAGGAAGGCGATGGGCAGGATTTCGACGAAGGTCCCGTCCTTGACCTCGTCCTTGAAGTGCGGATCTTTCAAGGGGCCGAAGAAGACCATTTGAACCAGCCGCAGGTAATAAACCGCCGTCATCACGATGGCCAGGATGGCGATTGGGAAAAGATATTGGAAAATTGAGAACCCTCCGTGATAGCCGCTTCGGTAGGCCCCCATGAAGATCAGAAATTCCCCCACGAATCCGCTCAAACCCGGGAGGCCGACGTTCGCCATGGCCGCCGCCGTGAAAAGCCCGCCCAGAACGGGCATACAAGCGGCCAAGCCGCCTAACTTGGCCAATTCCCTTGTGTGGGCCTTGCCGTAAACTGTACCCACCAGGGCGAAGGTCATGGCCGCCACAATTCCGTGGGAAAGGGTCTGGATGATGGCCCCGTTCAAGCCACTTGTCTGCAGGGTGCAAATACCGAAGAGAATCGCGCCGCAGTGGGAGACGGAGGAGTAGGCGATGACATACTTGAAGTCCTTCTGTTTCAAAGCCACGATGGCCGCGTAAAGGATGTTGATCAGGGACATGAATACAAGAAGGGGCAGCCAATACTTGGCGCCGTCCGGCATGGCAGGAAGGGCGACCCGGATGATGCTATACCCTCCCAGGCTCTTGAGGACCCCCGCGTGGAGCATGGAAGCCGCGGTGGGGGCCGACCCGTATCCGTCGGGCGACCAGGTGTGGAAGGGGAAAATAGCTGAGATCACCCCAAAGCCGAGGAAAAGAAGGGGAAACCAAGCGCGCTGGAACCCGGCGCTGAAGCCCGTCTTGGACAGGTCACCCAACACCCGCAGGTCGAAAGTATGGACTTGGGAGGTGTAATACATGGCGATAAAGCCCACCAGCATGAAGGCGGAACCCGCCAAGAGCATCAGGGTCAGCTTCATGGCGGCGTATTCCTTGCGGCCCGAACCCCAAATGCCGACCAGAAGGTACATGGGAAGAACCGCGAACTCATAAAAGAGGAAAAAGAAAAACAGATCGACGCTCTCGTAGGCGCCCGCCACCCCGCAAACCAACAGGTTGAAAAGAACGAAATATTCCTTGATGCGCAGGGAGATGCTCCAGGAAATAAGTGACCCGGCGAAATAAACGCAGGCCACTAGGAGCACCATGAGGGTGCTCATCCCGTCGACGGCCAAGATGTAATTAATCCCGAAGTTTTTAAGCCAAGGCACTTCCTCCACCAGTTGGAACCCCGCGGCGGCGTTTTGGTGGAAGATTTCCTGATAGATGAAGAAAACCCGCGCGGCCAGGCCCAATTCCAGGGAAGCCATCAGGAGGGTCGCCCACCTGGCGGCTTTTTCCGAGAGGGCCATGACGGCCAAGGCGCCCAGCGCCGGGATGACGATGAAACTGGTCAGGGGCGGCAGGAGATTCGCCCCCCCTGTCGCGGGGTTATGGAAAAATAGGAAACTAGCCGCGAAGGGAATCAGGATGGCGGCGATAATCTGGAACATTCGTTAGTTCTCCCTGAAAATCGGTTCTTTTAGAAGCTCACCATCAGGTAAATCACGGCCACGGCCCCAAAAATGACCAGGGCGTAATTCTGGACATAACCTGTCTGGGTCAGGCGTAAAAGGTTCCCCATTTTTTGGGTGACCCATCCCGATCCATCCACCATACCGTCGTCCACGATGTTGTCGTCGAACCAGGTGCAAACCGTCGCGAAACCAAAAACGAACTTTTTAACCATCCAGCCATAGAATTCATCCACGTAGTATTTATTCTTCAACAAGAGAAAAATGGGGCGGAAGGTCGTAGCGACCTTGTCGGCGGAGAAAACCGGCTTCCAATAGAAAAGGGCCGAGAGGGTAATTCCAAGAATCGCCACCAAAAGAGACGACCAGGCTTGAGTCAGCAATTGGCCGAAGCTGGACGCACCTCCTTCCAGGTGAGGCTCCCCGAAATAGACGAATTTAGAGTAATAATCCAGGCCCGGCCAGTTGAGCCAACCTACACAAATGGAAAGTCCGGCCAAAAGAACCAGGGGTCCCCACATGGTGACGGGGGACTCGTGGGCGTGTTCGTAAGCGTGGTGGTCGCGGGGTTTGCCGGTGAAGACCACGAAAAAGAGCCTGAACATGTAGAAGGCCGTGAGGAAGGCCGTGAAGAGGGCGGTGTAATAAAGGATCTCATGCCCCGGGATGGCGGATTCCTTGACCGCGTCGAGGATGGCGTCCTTGGAGAAGAACCCCGCGAAGGGAGGGATGCCCGAGATGGCCAGGTTGGCGACGAGAAAGGTCGCGGCCGTAATCTTCATTTTGTTCCACAGCCCTCCCATCTTCCAAATGTCCTGTCCATGGACGCCGTGGATCACGCTGCCAGCGCCCAGGAACAAGAGGGCCTTGAAGCAGGCGTGGGTCGTCAGGTGGAACATTCCGGAAGTGTAACCGCCGACCCCGAGCGCCATGATCATGTAACCAAGTTGGGAAAGGGTGGAATAAGCCAAGATGCGTTTGATATCGTCCTGGGTGATGGCGATGCTGGCCGCGAAGAAGGCCGTGAAGCCACCGCAATAAGCCACCACGGTCATGGACAGGGGATCCGCTGAGAAGAGGGTGAAGGTTCGGGCCACCATGTAGACACCGGCCGCCACCATCGTGGCGGCGTGGATCAGGGCGGAAACCGGCGTGGGTCCCTCCATAGCGTCGGGAAGCCAAACGTGCAAGGGGAACTGGGCGCTCTTCCCTACCGCGCCGCAGAAAAGAAGGATGGCGATGCCCGCAATGTAATGGCTGGATTTGTCGAACGCCCCGCTGGCGATACCCTTGGTCACAAGATCCTGTACCTGCGCGAAATCGAAGGTTTGGAAATACATCCCGATCGTGATGACCCCCATCAGGAATCCCATGTCCCCCACCCGGTTCACGATGAAAGCCTTCTTGCAGGCCTCGGCGGCTTCCGGTTTGAAATACCAGAAACCGATCAACAGGTAGGAGCAAAGCCCCACCAGTTCCCAACCCACGAATATTTGCAGATAGTTGGTGGAGACCACCAAAATAAGCATCGAGGAGGTGAAAAGGGAAAGGTAGGAATAATAGGTCGCGAAGCGTTCATCGTCGTGCATGTAGCCCCAGGAATAGATCTGGACCAAAAGGGAGACCAGCGTAACAACAAGGAGCATGTTGACGCTCAAGGGATCGATCAGGACCCCCACGTTGGCGGTCCAGGGGGGGATTTGAAGCCAGGTGAAGGGGATCGAGACCGTGCGGTCCGCAGGCGCCTTGGCCAGGGTTTCCAGGAGGATTCCACAGGAAATGAGGAAACACACCAGCATGGTCCCAATGGATAGGAGGGCAGAGAGGGCCCGAAAGCGATGGGTGAATATGGCGATCACCGCGAAAGCCAGGGCCGGGAGCACTGGGATCAACCAGGAATTTGCTATCATTCTTCCCTCACCTTGTTTTATCCGGGCCCCAAGCCCGGTATTGGAGGCTCAACCCTTCAAGTAGTGGGCCTCATCCACGTTTGCGCTCCTCAACGACCGGTAAATCGAGATAACGATAGCCAGGGCCACGGCGGCTTCCGCCGCGGCAATGGTGATGACGAAAACCACGAAGACCGTCCCCGTCAGGCTGCTCCAGTTCCAATATTTGGCGAAGGTCAGGAAGTTGATATTAACCGCGTTTAGCATCAGCTCCACGCCCATCAGGACTGAAATGGCATTCTTGCGGACAAGGACCCCGAAGAGGCCAATGCCAAAAAGCATGATGGAAAGGTAGAGGAAATGGACGATAGGAACAGTGTTCATGACGGATCCTTCCGGGCGACCACAATTGCGCCCACCAGGGCCGAAAGTAAGAGGACCGACACAAACTCGAAGGCGAAGGCAAAGCCCTTTTCCGGCCGGATCAACTCAATACCCAGGGAGTAAACATCCGTGTGATCGGGAGCGATGGAAGCCGCCGCCGCCAACGGATGGTCGTTCAGTTGAAAGGTGGACTGGTGAACGGCCGCGAAAACGATGACCGTGATAACCCCGGCGGTCACCAGCGCCAGGAAAACCTGGTTATTCATGACTCTTGTTTTTTCGTCCATGACATTGCGGGTCAGCATGATGCCGAAGATCAGCAGAACCGTAACCGCGCCGACGTAAATAAGGACCTGGACGGCGGCGATGAATTCCGAGTTCAAGTAAAGGAAAATCCCGGAAATGCCGAACATGGTCAGCGCCAGGAATAATGCGCAGTGGAAAAGGTTCCGGAGCGTCATGGCCATGAGGGCCGAAGCCACAATGATTCCGGCGACCACATAAAAGAGGGTGTTGGCCATGGATCAGGCTCCTGCGGCCGCAGGGGCGGATGTTTCAACCTTGGCGGGTTCCTCGGGTTTGGGGGCCAGATGGGCGGGGCGGACCCACTTCATGGCCTGCTCGTCCTGCAAAAGACTTCCCCTCTTATAAACAGAGTTTTCGTATTCCTCGGAAACGAAGGTGAGGGCGTCAAAACCACAGGCTTCCACGCAATAGCCGCAGAAGATGCAAGTCGAGAAATCCAACTTAAAGGTGGTCATTCGGCGCTTGCCACCAGCGTCGCGCACGCCCTCCAACTTGATGCAGCTGTTAGGGCAGGCCTTGGCGCACATCATGCAAGCCACACAGTTGAATTGGTCCTTGTCACCATCGTAAATGAGTTTGATCATGCTGCGGCTGCGGGCCGGCAGGGGAAGCTTTTCCTCGGGGTATTGCTGGGTATTGGTCTTCATGGAGAGGAAATATTTCGTGGTCACGGAAAGTCCCAAAATGAGATTCCAGAACCCCACCAGGATGTTCTTAAAGTACTGGAAGATCGCGCCCATCGTTACACTCCCCCTTCCAACAGCAGAATCACGAAACCCGTAGCCAAGACGTTGAGGATGGCGATGGGAATCAGGACTTTCCAACCAAAATCCATCAGCTGATCCACCCTCAGACGCGGGAAAGTCCAGCGGAAAGCCATGATGAGATAAATGACGAAAACCAGTTTAGCCATGAACCAGACAAACCCGGGCAGATGGAGGAAACCCAAGAAAGGCAAAGGAAGCCAGCCGCCCAGGAACACTGTGACCGCCACAGCCGAGGAAACAATGACCGCGATGTATTCGCCCAGGAAGAACATGGCGAATTTCACGCCCGAGTATTCGGTATGGAATCCCCCGATAAGTTCCGACTCGGCCTCGGGAATATCAAAGGGCGCCCGGTTGGCTTCGGCGGTAGCGGCCGTGATAAAGATAAAAAAGGCGATGGCTTGCTGGGAAAAAATGAACCAGCGGTGGCCAGCCTGATAATCCACAATCCCACCCAGGCGTAGGGTGCCCGTGGTCATGATGATGGGGACCAACGAGAGCACCAAGGGCACCTCATAGCTGACGATCTGGGCCGCCGACCGGAAGCCTCCCAGGAGGGCGAACTTGTTATTGGAACTCCAGCCCGCCGAGAGAATAGCGATGACCGTGAAGCTCGTAATGGCGATGATATACAGGAGACCGATATTGAGGTCCTGAACCACGATTCCCTTGTCAAAAGGAATAACCACCATTCCGGCGAAAGTGGCGACAAAAGCTAGGATCGGGGCAATCGTATAAGGTATCACATCCCGATGGATCGGCTTGACGTCTTCCTTGATTGTCAATTTCACGGCGTCCGCCACCGTTTGCAAAAGCCCGAAGATGCCTACTCGGTTGGGCCCGATGCGGCTTTGCATATGGGCCGAGACCTTGCGCTCCATCCAAACCAGGAACATAACGAACAGCGAGATGAAACCGAACATGGCCACGGCGCAAAGGACCGGGTCGATGATGAAGATAATCCCCGACAATCCCGCCGCTCCCAGAATCTGGTGGATGAAGGCCGCGATGGTTTGAATTATTTTTTCACCCGTCATGACAAGGATTTTTCCTTTATGAAATTACCGGTCAACTTCCGGCACGATCATATCCAAGCTTCCCAACACGGCCATGATATCCGCCAATTTCCATCCACGCGTCAGTTGGTCCAACACATAAGTGTTGCTGAAAGAAGCACAACGAAACTTCGCCTTATAAGGTTTGGCGGTCCCATCGCCCACGAGGTAAATGCCCATCTCCCCGCGGGAAGACTCGATACGGGAATAAATTTCGCTGGCGGGAGGGGCCTTCAAGATCGGGGGCAGTTTTGTCTCAATAGGCCCCGGTTCCAAGCGATCCAGGCACTGCCGGACGAGTGATACGCTCTCGCGTATCTCCCGCATCCGGACACGGTAGCGGCTCCAGCAATCCCCACCCGGTTCCAGGCATTCGGTGAACTTGACCTGATCATAGTACAGATAGGGTTGTTGTTTACGCACATCGCAGGCAACACCTGATCCTCTCAAAGAAGGGCCGCACACGCCGTTGTTGATGCCCATCTCAGGGCTGATCAAACCAACTCCCCTTGTTCTTTCCAGGAAGATCGGGTTGTAGGTCAACAACTCCTCATACTCGGCGATCTTCGGTTCGAAGTAATCCAGGAAAGCCCGGCACTTCGGGACGAACTCAGGGAGGATGTCAATCATGACACCGCCGATGCGGATGTAGTTGTAGGTCAGACGTTGGCCGCAGGTCATTTCGAAGAGATCGAGGATTCGTTCCCGCTCACGCAAGCCGTAAAGGAAAGGGGTCAGGGCCCCGATGTCGCCGGCGAAGGCCCCCATCCACAAGAGGTGGCTGGCGATCCGCTGCAATTCCACGAAAACCATCCGAAGCCACTGGGCACGCGGAGGCGGCTCCAGGCCCATCAACCGTTCGGTGGCTAAGGCAAAAGCCAAGTTGACACTCATTGCCGAGACATAATCCACCCGGTCGGTATAGGTAATACATTGGGGATAGGTTCGGTTCTCGCAGATTTTTTCGATGGAGCGGTGCAAATAACCAAGGACCGGAATGGTTTCCTTCACGGTTTCCCCGTCCATCTTCACCACCAGGCGCAAAACGCCGTGGGTCGCGGGATGCTGGGGTCCCAGGTTGACGACGTACTCATCCGTGCCAAACTGGGACTCGTTGCCGCCCTTAATTTGGCTTAATAATAAATCCGTCATCCGTGAAATCCTTCCGTAAAGGAAACTTGGTATAGTCCTCGGGCATCATGATGCGCCGAAGGTCCGAGTGGCCTTCAAACACAACCCCATAAAGGTCGAACACTTCCCGCTCGAACCAATTGGTGCTTTGCCAGATTTTTTCGAGACTGGGAGCTTTCGGGTTGGCCCGGTCAACATCCAGTTTTATCGTTACTTGATGGGCGTACTTATAGGACCACAGGTGGGCGACAACAGTGATCTTGTTTTCTTTAGGGTAATCCACGGCCGTCAGGCAGGAAAGATGCTGGAAAAGGTAGTCCCCTTTGTCCCGCAAAGCCTGACAGAGTTGGAGATAATTTTCCGGCTTGACGGTAACGATCAATTCCTTTTGTGCGGAAATGACCGCCGACGTGATCTTGTCCTTAAAATCGGCCTCGATTTTGGATTTCAACTCGTCATTCGTCATTTCAAGCGGGCCTTTTAGCAGGTGATTTTCGCCAACATCAACCGAGCTTCTCGCGGCAGTGTCGTAGGGGTGGGTACATTAAAACGGCTAAGCGTTTTTCCGACGGCGAAAAATGGGTTCATCCTCGATTTTCTTCTGGATGGCCATCAAGCCGTGAATCAGGGACTCCGGGCGCGGAGGACAACCCGGGACGTAAACATCCACGGGCACGAAGGAATCGATCCCCTTTACCACCGTATAGGAATCGTAATAGTAGGGGCCGCCAGCAATCGTGCAGCTCCCCATGGCGATAACCCAGCTAGGCTTGGGCATTTGCTCATAAAGCTTCTTTAGGGCGTAACCCATTTTTTCAGTGACGGTCCCTGCGGCGATAAGGAGGTCGGCTTGGCGGGGCGAGGGGCGAAAAACCTCCGCGCCAAAACGGGCGATATCATAACGTCCGGCCGCGGTGGCCATCATTTCTATGGCACAACAAGCGGTCCCGAACTGGAGGGGCCAAAGGGAGTTTTTACGGGCCCACTTGAAGATGAACCCGACCGCCTTCTCCAAGGTCCATAAACCGGGAATCTGGCTCTCGCTTTCCATCTGCTCGATTTCGGGGCCCGAAACCCCCGTCAATCCTATTCCCATTTCAAGGCCTCCTTCTTCCAGGCGTAAGCCAAGCCCACTAGCAGGATAAGGATAAAGACGATCATTTCCAAGAATCCAAACATTCCCAGGGGTTTAAAACAAACCGCCCAGGGGTAAAGAAACACAGTCTCTATGTCGAAGATGACAAAAAGAAGGGCATAGAGGTAGAAACTGACGTTGAAGCGGAACCAGGACGTTCCATAGGTTTCCACGCCACATTCATAAGTATCGACGAGGATTTCTCTTTTATACCTGTATTTTAAGCCAAGAAGGCCATTGGGACTGAGGGCCCATCCGGTGATGAAAGCGCCCAGTATGAAAAAGACGCCGGCGGTCAAGAAAACCAGAACATATGCGTACTGTTCAAGCATTCGCGCTCTCTAGGAACCAAGATGGCGGCTAAAAGCAGACTATTCTATACACAGACACTTAAAAAAATTCAAGCGGAACCTGCTGCAAACAAAAGCTCCGCTTGACATTCCGTTCAGTTCAACTTAATCGTTTGCGAGGTGAAAGCGTGGAAGAAGCGGAATCCCTGAAGCTATTTCCGGGATTGAAGCGGACTAGAAATCCCGTCCAATTAAAAAATCGGCAAATTGCAGAAGATCGTTCTTGTCCCTTTGACCGTTCAAAGAGAAAAGAGCGCTTTTCGCATCAGCCACGAAGCCACGGGCCTTCGTTATGGAATACTCGACGGATTGAAGTTTTTTCAATAGATCCATCAGCCATTTAAGGTCCGAGGTATTCTTAAGTTTTTTCAAGACGATCGTTTTAACCTTTTTCTTTTGGGCCGCGGAGGAGTGATTTAACGCGTGAATGACTGGAAGCGTCAGCTTCCCTTCCTTCAGGTCGCTCAAAACTGGCTTGCCTATCTTCGACTGTTTCCCCGTGAAATCCAACGTGTCGTCGATGACTTGAAAAGCCATTCCAATGCCCATCCCGAAACGATAGAGCCGGTCCACGGTCAACTCATCCCCTCCAGCCAACATGGCGCCCGTCTGGCAGCTAGCCGCAAACAAACTGGCAGTCTTCTCCTTGATAACTTCAAGGTACTGGTCTTCGGTCAACCCGACGTTGAAGCGGTTGAAAGTTTCCGAGATTTCGCCGCGGCATATGATATTCGTAGTGTCGGCTAAAGTGCCAAGAACATCTTTGGGAAGTGTCTTAGCCATGAGGTAAAAGGAGGACGCGAATACGTAGTCCCCCATCAGAACCGAAATCTCGTTGCCCCACTTGAAATTGAGGGTCTTTTGCTTCCGCCGGATGGCGGAATTATCAATGATGTCATCATGGATAAGGGTGGCCACATGGATCATTTCCAGGGCTGCCCCCAAGGTGATAGTTTCCGCTGGTAGGTGACCACAGTATTTGGCGGAGAGGATGGCCAAGGCTGGACGAACCCTTTTTCCCGTGGAACGAGCGAGGTAATCCACCATCTGCTGGATGAATAAATTTTCGGTTTTGAGGGATTGCGCGATAGCTTGGTCGACCCTTTTGAGGTCATTTTGGATGGACGAGGTAATTTCGGTAAGTATCACGCTAATTTCCTAACCGGGAGGACTTAAAAAAAAAGCCCCACAATATTGCGGGGCTCGAATAAATTCGGCCTTATTCCCCGAATTGTTCCTTCATCTCTAAAAACTTTATGAATTTTTCGAGGTTACCCAGGCTGGTGACGATGATCACGTCTCCCGAGAGGCTGATCACCTTTGCCTTGAGAAGACGATCGACAATTTCCTGGGTTTTTGGAAGGTCCAAACCGCACATCTTGCTGAGTTCTTGAACCGTGAAGTTGATGTCCATCGTGATGCCATTCGGGCCCTCTTGTCCGTGCTTATGCACCACCAAAAGGATGGTGTTGGCCACCAAGCGGTTTGCGTCCTTGATCATGAGATTGGCGATTTGTTGGTTGGCGTCCCGAAGGCGGGAAGTCAGGTTTTTGAGGATTTTCTTAACGATCTTGGGGTTGGTCTGCATGTGCATCTCAAAGACTTCCTCGTCCAATGCGATCAAACGGGAAGCATCCATCGCCACTGCATTAGCCGAGCGCACATCCTTGTCGATAACAGCCATTTCACCAAAAAAATCGCCAGGTCCCAGAATAACTAAAGTCTTCTCAACGCCGTCCTTCAATTGCTTGGTAATTTTGACCTTCCCAGACTGGATAATGTACATTTCATTACCCATGTCTCCTTCGCGGAAAATGGTGTCCCCCGGATTATAGGATCTTCCGCATTTATCAAAGATTTCTTGTTCTGTGCTCATGAAGTCCTGCCGGATTTAATGAAAAGCCCGAAATTCAAAGGATTTTAACAAAGCCGCCAACAAAGTCAACGATTCAACCCAAGTGTCGGAGAGGAGTATAAGGATAAACTGATGGAAGGCAATAAGCTTTAGAAATAAACATCCAGGGCAAAATGGTGGTTGGAACCGAAGAATCCCGCATCCGTCCAGGCATAATCTAGCCCAACATAATTCTTAAAGGCCGCGATTTTAACACCCGCTCCCAAGTAAAGCCCGGCCTTTCCCCCGATTCCATAAGCATTTTGATCGATGGAGCCCTGGAAACTATAACCGAACCTCCCTACGAGAGTGTCTTTATACCAATATTCACCCCCAAGATTGGCCGAAACCGCATTGTCGATGGGGAAATTCATGTCATAAGCAGCCGTGAAATTGTCATCGAACATTTTATAGGCCAGGCCCACTTTCAGGTTCAGGGGCAATGGATCTGCCGTGCTGACGAACTTCATTCCAGGCCCCAAGTTTTGGATATCCATGCCCGCCATGAGGTGAGGAATGGGGGTTTTATAAAGCAATCCCAAATCGGCCGCAAAAGAAGAGGCCGAAGAACCGGCAAGATCTTCCGAAATATATTTCGCCGTCAAACCGACATCAAAAAAATAACTCAACTTGTAGGCACCCGCCAGATCAATATCCATATAATTTAATCCGATGGTACCTCCTGTTTGATTACCACCCGCATCAGTCGCAGGTTCTGTCCCCGTAGTTAAAAATTTTGCCCCTATCCCAATTCCAGCATCGTTCCCAAGTTTGGTTGCGGCAGCGAAGTACTGGTAACGAACCGTATCAATGAAGACATCATATTGGGCGGTTATGTGGACGCCGCCTAATTGGCGTAAACCGGCCGGATTCCAATAGATTGCGTTGGCGTCATCCGCAACAGCCACAAAAGCTTGTCCCATAGCGATTGCCCTGGGTCCAACTGGAATTTTTAGTTCAACAGCACCTGTTCCACCGGTACTGACCGCTTGCGCTACTTGGCTTATCGATGTGAAAAAGATTATGGCGATAATGAACTGCGTGGAACGCATAAGAGTGCGGGCAAAAGAAGGTTTCAATTTGAATCAATCTCCTTAAAAATATTGAACGTTTAAAAAATTATATCCTTGGCTAAAATAGCCGTCAACGTGCATTTCGGCTTCCCAAAACTAATTTCGGCTGATTTTTCAACCTATTTTGGTCCTTTTGGATTTTTTCCGACAAAAATCTTCCAGTAAAAGATTGAGTGCAATCCATAATTTGTTGAACGTTGCCTTGAACGACGATCTTTCCTCCATCCTCACCCCCGTCGGGCCCCAAGTCCACGATGTAATCCGCGGTTTTGATGACATCCAAATTATGTTCAATAACCAAAACCGTGTTCCCGGCTTCGACTAGTCTTTTCAATACATTGATTAGGTGATGAACATCCGCGAAATGGAGGCCCGTGGTCGGCTCGTCCAAGATATAAAGGGTTTTTCCCGTGCTCCGTCGGGCTAATTCGGTGGAAAGTTTCACCCGTTGGGCCTCTCCACCCGAGAGGGTCGTCGCGGGTTGACCCAATTTGACGTAACCCAGCCCCACGTCGCGCAGCGTCTCCAAAACCCTTCTAATCTTAGGAATCGCGGAAAAAAAGGAAAAGGCCTCCTCAACGCTGAGTTCCAGGATTTCAGCGATGTTCTTCTCCTTGTATTGTATTTCGAGAGTTTCACGGTTGTAGCGTTTACCCTTGCAAAGCTCGCAGGGAACATAGACATCGGGCAAAAAATGCATCTCAATCTTGATCACCCCATCACCCTCACAAGCCTCGCAACGCCCTCCTTTGACATTGAAGCTGAAGCGCCCCTCCTTGTAACCCCGCACCCTGGATTCGGGCAGCTGGGCGAAAAGATCCCTGACATGGGTGAAAATACCCGTATAAGTGGCTGGATTAGACCTCGGGGTTCGTCCAATGGGTGATTGGTCAATCTCAATAACCTTGTCAATATTTTCAACCCCGTCGATAGATTCATATCCTTCCGGTTTAATTCGAAGCCGGTAGAGTTTGTGCAGCAATGCGGGATAGAGCGTTTCCATCACCAACGTGCTTTTCCCAGACCCGGACACACCCGTAACCGCCACAAAGCACTTGAGCGGAATTTGAAAATCGAGCTTCTTAAGATTGTTCTTGAAGGCGCCTCTTAGAATAATATATTTTTCAAAAATATTTTTTTCCTCTAATTGAGCGGGGATAGACAGTTTCCCCGATAAATATTTTCCAGTAAGGGATTTAGGGTGGTCAAGGATCTGATCCAGGTTCCCCACCGCAACCACTTCCCCGCCTTCCGTTCCCGCCCCCAAGCCCATGTCCACAATGTAATCCGCCGCTTCAATGGTGTCCTCATCATGCTCTACAACGATCACGGTATTCCCGATGTCGCGTAACCGGTTCAAAGTGTTTAAAAGCCGCACATTATCCCTTTGATGCAGACCAATGGAGGGCTCGTCCAAAATATACAGCACCCCCACCAACGCGCTTCCAATCTGGGTGGCGAGGTGAATCCGTTGGGCTTCCCCTCCGGAAAGGGTGGAAGTCATTCGGTCCAGGCTCAAGTAGTCCAATCCTACATTCTTGAGAAAAAGAAGTCGGTTTTTGATTTCCCTTAAAATTTGCTCGGCAACCGCCAGGGATTTTTCATTGAGCTGCATTTTCTCGAAAAACTCGACGCATCTTTTGACCGAATATTGTGTGACATCAATGATGTTCTTGCCATCCACCGTCACGGCCAAACTTTCAGGCTTTAAGCGGCTGCCCTTGCAGGCACGGCAAGGTTTGCTGACGAGATATTTCTCGATCTCTTCCTGGATATATTCCGAATCGCTTTCCTGATAACGCCTCTCCAGGTTCGGGATGACCCCCTCGAAAGGCCCCCAGAATTTTTGCTGATAACTCCCCTTTTGGATCTTGAACTCCACTTCTTCCTGTGTTCCATAAAGGATGATGTCCCTGATCTTTTGCGGAAGTTTTCGGAAGGACGTCGCACGGGAAACATTAAAGTGTCGGCAAACCCCCTCCAGCAGGTTTTGGTAATAAAGCGCCCGCGGGGAGTCATAGGGATCAATGGCACCCTCTTCGATCGTTTTCTCGGGATCCACCACCAATTCCGGATCCGCTTCCATTTTGTACCCCATCCCCGAGCAATGGGGACAGGCACCGTGGGGGTTGTTGAATGAAAAATTTCGGGGAGCGGGTTCCTCAACGCTGATACCGCAATAGACGCACGCGAAGTGCTCGGAGAAGAAATGCTCGGTTTCCTTGCCACCGGATCCCAGAAGTACCTTGACGATGCCACCTCCATATTTGAGCGCGGTTTCGAGTGAATCCGCCAACCTCTTTTTGATATCTGGTTTCAACACCAGCCGGTCGATAACGACCTCGATATCGTGTTTTTTATTTTTATCCAGGGGAATTTCCTCCTCGAGGGTCTTCAATTCCCCATCCACCCGAACCCGCACGAATCCATCCTTACGGACTTGGTCGAACATTTTCTTGTACTCTCCCTTCCGGCTGGAAACAAGGGGTGCAAGAATGTGAACCTTGGAGTCCTTAGGAAAATCCAGAACTTGGTCCACAATCTGCTGGACCGTTTGACGATGGATCGGCCTGCCACATTGCGTGCAATGGGGAATGCCGACGCGGGCAAATAATAAGCGTAAATAATCATAGATTTCAGTGCTGGTGCCCACTGTCGAACGGGGATTTTTACTCCCGGCCTTTTGCTGAATGGCGACCGCGGGCGAAAGTCCTTCGATCAAATCGACGTCGGGTTTTTCCATGAGCCCCAGGAACTGGCGGGCGTAGGAGGAGAGGGATTCGACATAACGCCGCTGCCCCTCAGCGTAAAGCGTGTCAAAGGCGAGGGACGATTTGCCGGAACCGGAAACACCGGTAATAACAACCAATTGGTCACGCGGCAACTCAACGGAGATGTTTTTGAGGTTATGTTCTCGAGCGCCGCGAACGATGATTTTGTCTTTTTTCATGGCGGGGACGTGTCTCCTTTCGAAGAGCCGGACATTATCACTCCGCGACGCTCTTTTTTCCACCCGCTCCCTTTTTAGTGGCGGGAAGGTCCCCACAAGGTTTATTGGAATTGGCTCGCCGCCCCGGTCAACCCTTGGTTCCTTAATTGGTTCATACGCTGCAACTGGTCATCGGAAACCGTGAGGGGTCTCCCGGGGAAGGCTTTCAAGTTGAGGGTGAAAAAAACTCGCTTTCCGCCAATGGGATCCTCGGAATAACTCAATTGGGCCTGCCAATCGTGCAAATCACGATAAATGCTGATGTTTCGCGTGGTGTACTGGGAATTGGTCAGGTCATAGGTCTCCAGCAAGGATAATCGGTAATTGGTGAAAAAGGCCAAATCCACTTCCCCCGTCAGGCTGACGCTGGGGGGCAGCGAAGTGGTCAATGCACCCGTGCTGGTCACGGAGGTGACGGGCCCCGTATTGGTGAAATTTGGGTCCACGTAACTTACGGAAGTCCGGAACCTCCACATGTCCCGGGGACTCCTCAGGTTCAGGCCGAAGTTGATGTCCTTCAGGCCCTTGGCCGCGATGGAATAGTGGGCCGTGGCGAAAGTGTCAACGATGGTGGAGGGCGCCGAGGTGATAGTTTCACTGATGTAATCGAACTTTTCCGCGTCCCGGCCCACCTGAGCGATGATGTTGTAACTGGTGCTCGTAAGGGACGAAAAAACGGAACCCGCCGTTACATTGAGCAGCCCCGTGAGGTTGTTAGTTGTGACGCCGTTGGGAAGATCATAACCAGCCGTGGATAAACTGCCCGGGGGAGGCAACACCCGGTTATTGAGCTTTTGCGAGAATGTGTAAGAGAGATTGGTGCGAAGAAACTCCGTCCATCTTCCGTCCCAGGAATTGTTCGCGTTCCACACGCGAGTTTCCCCAGCGCTGTTGGGACCGATTGTGATGCCCGCGGCGTCAGACTTGTCTTGGAACTTGTCATCGAAGGCCACCCGCGAGGTAAGGGTATGGCTTTGCAAAAGCAACAGGCTTTGGCTGATCCCGAATTCCCCGCTGAGGTGGGATATATAACCCATTTGGGACTGGGCTTGGTTGTAGGTCCGATCCCCTTGAAGTGTTAGGTCATATTTAAGCCAATTCTTTCCAATCAAGTTTTGGGGAAAAAGACTGAAGTTGAACTGGGGAAGCATTTGGGTACTTAAAAGGTAGTTGGGATAGATGGTGACCGGATTGCTGGGATCAACAGTATTGATATTGGGATTAGTCACGTCCGCCAACTCGGTTCTCCGTAACAAAACACCCAATGTGAATTGCCTGGCGGAATAAGTAGTGGAAATGTCGAACTCGCGGGTAGTAGAAACTAGGCTGGGATCGCGCTGCGCGACGGAGTAATGCTGGCCGAAGTTTCCGTCGCCCGGGACGTCAGCCTCCACGCGACCTTGGAGACTTGAGGAAATGGCCCAGAGGCCTCGCGCCCTTCCCTCCCACCGGAAAAGCTGGGAATCTTTTTCCTGGATGCCGTAACCATAAAGGGAAAGGGTCGAAAAGTCGTTGAGGGCCAATTCATGGCTTACGCCAAGTCCAAAACCCTTTTTAAAGAAATAATCAGTATAAAGAGCTCCGTAACTAGCGTAATTATTGGAGTATCGTTTTGGGTCTAAGATGTAGTTCGTGGTCAGGAGAATGTAATTGCCCAGGTAATCCGTCGCGCCGGTGGAAACCGAAAAGGGGGTCTTCAGGTCGTGGATGGTTTTTACGAAAAAAGGAAAATAGAAAACTGGAACTTTCCCGATGAAAAGCACCACATTTTCAGCCACTAAGTAATCCCCGGAATAAATGGTGATCTTGTCGACCTTCATATGGTAGTGGCGATACTCAGGGGCGTAATCGCAAGTCGTAAGAATCGCATTTTTGATGACGATCTTTCCACTCTTGATATCGATTTCTTCCCCCGTGCTGACAAAGGGCGGCGCGCTCGTTTTGATGTTGTAGGCCTTGCCTTCCTTGGTGCGGAGATTATAGGTGAGGGTCTTGGCCTCGATTTCCTCGTTTTCATCCTGCCAAACCACATTTCCCTCGGCGAAAATATCTTGGGCCGTCAAATCGTACCGAATTTGGTCGGCATAAAGATGGACGGAGCCTTGCTGGACATGAACCTTGCCTTTAGCCACCACCAATCCTTGGTCCTTGAGGTATTCCATCGTGTCGGATTGGAGATGCACATTGGAGCTAAGGGAAAGACTTAAGTCAGCGAGTGCGATCCCAGGGACAAAGATAAGAGGCAGCAGGACAAAGACAGCGTAATGGATTCTCACGAAGGATGACGGGTTCATTTCGGGCTTACCCGGGAGGAGGTCGGAGGTGGAGGAAGATTAAGTTTCGGTCCTTTGGGCAGGCGTCCAAGCAGGCTGGACCAAAAATGGTTCTTGTGATTCAAAAGGTAAATCAAGGCCAATCCGGCGGCCATCA
>DATKOC010000156.1:0-5445 GCA_035524855.1 bacterium | reverse complement strand
GCTGGTGCATAAGTTGACCCAAAAACCCAGCATGCACACCATCCAAAAATACCTGAAGGTGTTGGAGCCGCTGGGCATCAAGCCCCGGGTCCGGATTCCCTTCGAGATCCACGTTTCCAAGAAGAGCCAGTCCTTCGTCCGCGATTTCATGGAACGCCGGAAAATTTCGACCGCCCAGATGGTCGTGGGGCTGGGCCCCGGCGCGCGCTGGGCCACCAAGCAGTGGATGCCGGAGCGCTACGCGGAGCTGGCTTCCCGGCTGGTGGAGGACTACCGCTGCACCCTGCTTTGGTTCGGGAGCCGGGAGGAGGCCCCCTTGATTCGGAAAATCCAGGCCCGCATGAGGGGGACGACCTTGGAGAGGGGCATCAACCTGGCGGAAGGGAATTCCCTGGAGGAGGCCATCGCGCTCCTGGGCCGCTGCGACCTGTTTATCGGGAACGACTCCGGGCTGACCCACCTGGCCTCGGGGAGAGGCTGCCGGGTCGTGGTGATCTACGGTTCCACAACCCCTTCCCTCGGATTTGAGCCCTGGGGGCCCCATACGGTGGTGGAAGTGGCCTCCCTCCCTTGCCGTCCCTGCGACGTCCATGGTAAAAAGTCCTGTCCCCTGGGACACTTTAAGTGCATGGAAGACCTGACGGTGGACCTGGTGGAGGGGGCCGTGAAGAGGTCGATCCGGCGGAGCCGGTAAAGGCCGTTGGCGGCGAACGGCCAAGAAAAACCAATACTTAAACGGAAAAGAGAAACAACCACGCGGAAAAAAACATGACGGGCAACCCCACTCAACCGAATTACTTCAACATCCTCGTCCGCGTGCCCAATTGGCTGGGCGACACCATGATGGCCACCCCCACGGTGCGGGCGGTCCGCAAGATGTTCCCCATGGCGAAACTCACCCTCCTGGGGAAGTCCGTCTACGCCGACTTCTGGAAATCCTTCCCCGGCGTGGACGATTTCATCGGGCTCGAAAGGGGCCTCGCCGGATATTGGGCGGTGGCCTCCCTCCTCAGGAAGTCGGATTTTGACGCCGCCCTCATTCTTCCCACCTCCTTTTCCTCGGCCTTCCTTCCTTTCCTCGCCGGCATCCCGGCGCGCATCGGATGGGGCGGGGAAGGGCGGGACTTCCTCCTGACCCATGCCGTGCCGCACCCCCAAGCCCGGGAAAAACACCTCGTCCTGGAATACTTGGAGCTGGCCAAGGAGGGTTTCGGGGTTCCGCTCCCCCCGGAGGAGACCACCCGGTTGCGGTGCAACCTGACCCCCGAGGCCCAAAACGGGCTCAAACGGGTCTGGGCCGACACCGGGGTGGGCGGGAAGTCCTTTATCGCCCTCTCCCCCGGCGCCACCTACGGGGCGGCCAAGCGCTGGCCGCTTCCTTATTGGAAAGCCCTCATCCAAAAACTGCTCAAAAGCCGGAAGGAGACCCTCCTGATCCTGGGGGGCATGGAGGAGGAGGAATACCTCAAACCCTTGCTGGAGGGCATCAAGGAGGGGGACAGTGGGCGCGTGCACTTGCTGGCCGGCAGGACCAACCCGGACATCCTGGCCGCCATGCTGGGCAAGTGCCGCGTCCTAGTGACCAACGACACCGGCCCCATGCACGTGGCGGCGGCGGTGGGGACGCCCACGGTGGCGCTTTTCGGCTCCACCTCGCCGACCTGGACCCGGCCCTTCGGGAAAGGCCACAAGGTTATTTTCCACGAGGCCGAGTGCGGGCCCTGCTACCAGCGGACCTGCCCCATCGGCTACCAATGCCTGAACTCCATCACGGTGGAGGAGGTCTACCGCTCGACCTCCCAGATCCTCAGGGGCAAGAAGCGGATCCTGTCGGAGAGGATCCCCACGGGCCTCCTGAAATGAGCCATGCCCCCAGCCCCCCCATCGACCTGAGGAAGATCAAGAGCCTCCTTTTCCTGCGGTTGGGGAAATTGGGCGACCTGATGGTGGCCAGTTGGCTCTTCCAGCGCGTCCGGGAGAAGCACCCCCATTTGCGCCTGGGCCTCCTGACCCTGCCCCGGAGCGAGGAACTCTTCCGCTACAACCCGGACCTGGACGTGATCAAGGTCTGGCAGCCGCTGACCCTGCCGGTGCTTTCCGCCCGGGAGCGCCTGCGCACCTGGGACCTGATGGTGGACCTCAACGACGACGCCTCCCGAAGCTCCGTGCTGGCCTTGAGGCTCCTCAAGCCCCGCTTCAGCATGGCCTACCACCACCACCGCAGCGCGGGGGTCTTCGAGTACACCCTGCACGCGCCGCCGAAGGACAAGAGCCACGCCCTGGAGAGGCTGGCGGTGGCCGCCGAGGCCCTGGGAGTGGGGGCCCCCTTGCGCCGGATGAAACCCGTGGCCTATATCCAGCGGCAAACCTTCCTCAAGGAGACCGCCTTGCGCAAGGCCGCCACGGAGAAAGTTCCCCGCGCCAAAGTCGTGGCCTTGAACCTGTCGGCGGGGCATGGGTCCCGCTATTGGCCGCTCCCCAAGTGGATGGGGCTCGCCAAGGCCCTGCAAGGGAAGGGAAAGAACATTTGGCTGAGGGTGCTGGCGGACCCCAAAGACCACCACCTCGTGACCGAACTGGAGGAAAACCTGGAAGCCAGCCGCCTCCTGCCGAAACCGGGGCCCAGCCTCAACGAGTTCCTGACCGCCATCGCCACCAGCGACCTCCTGATTTCGCCCGATACCTCGGCGGTCCACGCCGCGGCGGCTTTCGGGGTGCCGGTGGTGGGGCTTTACCCGGAGCCCCTCTGGAACTTTGTCTCCTGGCGGCCCATGGGGGTCAAGAACATCGCCCTTCGCTCCCCCTCCGCCGAGGGCGGGGTCGAGGCCATTCCCCTGGAGCCCGTCCTCAAGGCGGCCCTCAAACTCCTCAAATAAATTTTCCGTTACGGGTGGATTCAAGCAGGGCGCCAAAGCCGGAAAACAGCTGAAATTAATTAAAACGCTTTAATTTATTTTAGGGGGTAACTTTCCCCCGAAATCGAATTCTCACTATAATGGCCGCACTTCATTCGGCTTTGCCCTAGGCTACGCCGGACAAGATCCCCCCTCGAGGAGCCCCCCATGTTCGGCAAAGGAAAAATCTGGTTCGACGGAAAAATGGTGGATTGGAAAAAAGCCAACATCCACATTTTGTCCCACGTGGTCCACTACGGGTCGAGCGTGTTCGAGGGCATCCGCTGTTACAACACGAAGAACGGCCCGGCGATCTTCCGGCTGGACGCCCACATCGACCGCCTCTTCGACTCCGCCAAGATCTACCGCATGGAGATCCCCTACACCAAAAAGCAGTTCAAGGACGCGGTGGTCCAGACCGTGAGGGCCAACAAGCTGAGGGCCTGCTATATCCGGCCCTTCGTTTTCCGCGGCTACGGCGCCATGGGACTTTACCCCCTGAAGAACCCCCTCCAATGCGCCATCGCGGCCTGGTCCTGGGGCTCCTACCTGGGCGAGGCCGCCCTGGAAAAAGGCATCTCGGTGCGCATCTCCTCCTGGCAGAGGCAGGCGCCCAACACCTACCCGGCCCTGGCCAAGGCGGGCGGCAATTACCTGAATTCCCAGCTCATCAAGATGGAGGCGGTGCAGGACGGTTTCGACGAGGGGATCGCGCTGGACCATTACGGCTACGTCTCGGAGGGGTCGGGCGAGAACGTCTTCATCGTGAAAAACGGCGTCATCTTCACGCCGCCCACCAGCTCGGCCATTTTGGCCGGCATCACGCGCCATTCCATGTTCGTCCTCGCCCGGGACATGGGCATCGAGATCCGCCAGCAGGTCCTGCCCCGCGAGGGCCTGTACATCGCCGACGAGGTGTTCCTCACGGGAACCGCCGCCGAGCTGACCCCCGTCTCCAAGATCGACAACATCATGATCGGGGAGGGGAAGCGGGGGCCCGTGACGGAGAAGATCCAAAAGGCCTTCTTCGACATCCTCCACGGGAACACCCCGGACCGCTTCGACTGGCTCACCCCCGTAAAATAAGTCCACGGTCGACAGTCCACCGTCGGCAGCCAGGATTTATTCCCATGTTCCTTTTTCTTAACTGTCAACCGTCGACCGCCGACTGTCGACTTGCGCCGGATTCCCAATGACACCATCACCCGAGAAAATCCTTTTGATCCGATTGCGGGGCCTGGGGGACGTGCTCATGGCCACGCCCAGCCTGCGTGCGCTGCGCAGGGCCTATCCCCAGGCGCAAATTCATTTCCTCACTTACGCCTTTTGCGGGCCCCTCCTCAAGGGCAACATCCACCTGAACCGGGTGATCCCTTACCCGGAAAAGCCAGCTCCCTTGTGGGAAAAACTCGGCCTGGCCCTCCAACTCCGCCGGGAAAAATACGATTGGGTGATCGACCTGGAGTCCACGCCCCGGAGCGCCTGGATGACCCTGGCCACGGGGGCGCGGGAAAGGGTGGGTTACGCCTTCCGGGTCCGTAAGTGGGCGTTCAACCGGCCGGTGCCCTTGAACCCATCGCGGCGCTTCCAGGCCGACGTTTGTTTGGGCCTGGTGCGGCACTTGGGGGTGCAGGATGACGGGCTAAGGACGGAGGTTTTCCTGGGTTACGAGGAAAAACAATGGGCGGACGTTTATTTTGAGCGGCCCGAAATAGCCCAGGAGCGGCGGCGGATCGCCTTGAACCCCACCGGGGGCTGGAGCTCGAAGCAATGGCCCGTCAAACGGTGGCGGCAGTTGATCGAGCTTTTGAACAAGGAATTGGGGATTAAGCCGCTTCTCTATTGGGGGCCCGGATCGGAGAAACTCGTCGGTGAGATCCGCAGGGGGTTGGAGAACCAGGTCCACTTGAAACCGGAGACCACCCTCCTGGAAGCCGCCGCTTACATCGAGAGGCTGGATCTGCTCATCGGTTCCGACGGTACGCCCCAACATCTCGCCCAGGCCCTCGGGACGCGGAGCCTGACGCTGTGGGGGCCGGGTTGGGGCATCGGCTGGACCTTACCGGGGGACCCGCGCCACCGGACCCTCCAGCATTTCCTGGATTGCGGGCCCTGCGATCACACCGTCTGCCCCTTCCCGGAACCCCCCGTGGGCGTCTCGGCTGAGAGCCTGGAGGGCAAGACCCATTACCACCGGGAATGCATGAACCGGATCACCCCCGCCGCGGTCCTGGGCCTGGCCCGCCAGATGCTGGGAATTTAAGCGGTTCTCCTCCAGCCGAACCATCCCATCAAACCCATCACCGCCGTCAGGCTCAGGAACAACCCGAAACGAAAACTCGCCGGCTCGTAGGCGAATTTCACCCAATGGCTGTTGGGGGGAATGGGGGCCGCCAGGAATATCCCGTCCGCCAGGAAAAGATCCACGGGTTTTCCATCCACCCAGGCCCGCCAGCCGGGCATGGCGTTTTGGCCGAGGACATAAAAACCTTTGTCTTGGGGTTTGAGCTCTTTCAGGGAACCGGTGGAGGGTGAGGCATCGCAAGGCCGC
>DATKOC010000155.1:0-28085 GCA_035524855.1 bacterium | reverse complement strand
TCGGAAAGGGCGTTCACCACCGAAGCGCCCACGCCGTGCAACCCGCCCGAAACTTTATAAGTGTCGTGGTCGAACTTGCCGCCTGCGTGCAGTTTGGTCATGACGACGTCGAGGGTCGAGATCTTTTCCGTGGGATGGGGGGCGACCGGGATGCCCCGGCCGTTGTCGGTAACGGAGATGGAGTTGTCGGAATGGATAACCACCTCGATGGAATCGCAATGGCCCGCGAGGGCCTCGTCCACCGAGTTGTCGACGATTTCATACACGAGATGGTGCAGGCCGGTTCCGGAGGTGGAACCGATATACATAGCCGGGCGTTTGCGGACCGCGTCCAAACCTTCCAGGACGGTGATATTGCTGGCGCCGTATTCCCCCGGGGTTTTTTTGGGCTTTTCGGGAGCCGATTCCGCCCTGGCGACCGCCGGAGCCTTGGAGGGCTTGGTTTCTTTTTCCTTCTTCGGAGCGGGCTTAGCCTTTGCTTTTTTCGCCATAATGGGTCTGGTTATCCTTTGGTTTTCAAAATCAAACTAACGTTTTATTCCTCTCGCCAAAGTCAGGACAACTTCCTTGATTCCAACCTCCGGGAATTCCTTTTGGAGCTTCTGCAGTATCTCCGTTTTCCGGAACTGGGCTTCCTGCATCCAAATGGGGTGGTTGAAACCCAGATGGACTTTGCGTCCTTTGAGGCTGACCTCAGCCAAGGCCTTGGAAAATTTCTCGCCCAGCACTTCCCTGCACTTCTTTTCGACGCGGAACTTCTCGAAATCACCCTTCACGCCCAGCGTTTGAAGGGCGCCTTCCAAAAGCGCCGAGACTTCGACCAACCCGCCCTTTCCCCTTTTGCGTTTGGCTCTCATAGGGTAGACGGCCCCTCTTGCGTCAGTGTCAGCTTCCCCGCTTCCACTGTGAAAATTCGGGCCTTCTTCGCCGCGGCCGTAAAATCCGCCGGGGCCGTCCCGGTTAAAAACGCCTGCCCGCCTTGCTGCAACCGGTTCAGGAAAAAAGCCTGTCGTTTCTCATCCAACTCGGCCATTACGTCATCGAACAACACCAGGGGCGCCGTGTGGCATCCTTCGGCGAGGAACGAAAGCTGCGCCAGCTTCAAGGCCAGGGCTCCCGTTCGTTGCTGACCCTGGCTTCCATACTTCCGTAAGGGCTGGGCGTTCACCCAAAGCCCCAAATCGTCCCGATGGGGCCCCACGACTGTCACACCCCGGGCCATTTCCTCCCGCCGGGCTTGCAGGAGGGCTTCCAGTATCTTTTCCCTCATCGCCCCCACTTCCGTGGTCAAGGGAAGGGAAGGTTCATAGCGGACTTCAAATTTTTCAGCGCCGCCCGTCAAATCTCCCAAGGCTTGGCCCGCGAACTCGGAGAGCCTCTGGGCCACCTGGGCCCGCCGGCTCATTAAAGCAGCCCCATGCTCGGCTAAAGGGGCATTCCAAACGGCCAATTGGGATTCCAACCCGGATACTTTCTGCCGAAGCAGGGAATTTCGTTGTTTGAGCGCCTTTTCGTATTTCTGAAAATGGGCCAAGTAGCCTTGGTCCATCTGCAGGATCGTCACGTCCAGGTACCGACGCCGCAACCCCGGCCCGCCCTTGACGAGAAACAAATCATCGGGCGAGAAAACCACCGCGGGCAGGTGGCCCAGCAGGGAAGAGAGCTTCTTCTGTTTCTTGCCGTTGACAAAAAGCGCCTTGTTTTTTTCGCGCCGCAATTCCAACCGGAGGCTTTCCCGCCCTTCTTCCCGTTGAAGGACCCCCTCAATGGCTCCCTCTTCCTGGCCGAACTGGATCATCTCCTCATCCGCCGCCGCCCGAAAGGACCGGGTGGTGGAGAGGCAATAAAGGGCTTCCAGGATGTTGGTCTTGCCTTGGGCGTTGGAGCCTAAAAAAAGATTCAGTTGGGGATGGAACCCCACCTCCAAGGATTGGTAATTTCGAAAGTGGGAAAGCCGTAGGGAACAAACATGCACTCATCAACCTCTTTAATTAATGGCGGCGAACAGGCTCTAAAAAGGGGTTGGCATTGGTCGAAAGGGCGGCTAAAGCGGGCTTATTATAGGCGGTAGGAGCCGGGATTAACATTGAATTCATAAGGTATTTCCTTGTTTTTCAAATGTCCCAACCAAAAAAAGCATATAATTTTATGCATAATATAATAGGCCTTTTTAGGGTGTTCTTTGAGTGACCCAGCCTGTTCCACATGGAACGAATATCAGTCCACAGCTGGCAAATATCGGTCGACAGTAAAAATTTTAGAGACCCATTCGTCCCTACCAACTGCCAGCTGTCGACGGTGGACTGACTTTTTAGAGAGGTTTTTTCGACGCTTGTCCAACCGGGCGTGGATAAGTGGGGGGAGTTTTCCCCATCTTTTCCACAAAAACTAAAGAGCGCGGTTGATTTAAATTTGGCAGGGAATATTCAACTTTTTTAACGATCTTACCCTCGAGGATCTCGAGAGCACGGCCAGCTTTATCCACGACTGCGGTTTGATCGGCGGTCATCCAATTCACAAGATATCCACCGGGCCGGATCAAAGGTAGGCCATATTCGAGAACAACCCGGAAATCGGCCACGGCACGGGCCGTAAGGCCATCCCATTTTTCCCGGGTCTTCGAATCTCGGCCTAACTCCTCCGCACGGCCTGTAAGGGTCTTCATTTTCCATCCCCCCGCTTGAATGCACACCTCTAGGGCCTTGGTTTTCTTGGCCATGGAATCCATTAAGGTCATCTCAACCTCGGGGAAAGCGGCGCCAAGAACCACCCCTGGAAAGCCACAACCTGTTCCAAGGTCTATCCATTTTTGGGGACCGTGAACGAGACTCTTTAAGACGGGAAGAACATAAGCCGAATCGAGGAGATGGTTATGAAGAAATTCTTTATCCCGGGTCCATTTGGTAAGGTTGAGGGTTTCGTTAATTTGGAGCATTTGAAGCGAAAACCGGGTTAAAGCCGGCAGGGAACCTTCTGGAAAGCAATCAACCAGGCCAGCCTTTTCGAGGCTCAGCCGCATCAATTCGGGAGTCAAACTCAACCTTGGTTATCCGGGGAGGCGGTATCGAGGCCTGCCATTTGGCGGGAGTAGCGGCTGACCGCCAGGAGAAGAACCGACAGGTCCGCTTGGGTGACCCCCTGGATCCGGGTGGCTTGGCCAAAGGTGGCGGGCCGGATTTTATTGAGCTTCTCCTTGGCTTCCCGGGAGAATCCCCGGGTTTCCAGGTAGGGAAAATCGTGAGGGAGGGGTAGTTCCTCATTGCGGATTTGCCGTTGGATTTCCTGCCGTTGCTTGCGCAAATAACCCTCGTACTTGAGTTCCACCTCGATCTGGAAGGCAATCTCGGGCTCAAACTGCAGGTCCTGGGGTAGGTGGGACCGCAGGGATTCATAGGTCATCCAGGGCCGGCGCAGAATGTTATCCAGGAACAAAGCCCGGTCCTGGACAGTCAACTGGAGGGCCTCATTAGGAGCCGCTTCGGGGGGTAAAACCCGGGTTCGGAATCCCCTTAAACCCTTTTGAATTTGGGCCTTTTTGGCAATGATGGCTTCCCTGGCCTCGGCCGGAATAAGCCCCAATTCATACCCCTTTTCCATCAGCCTTAAGTCAGCGTTGTCGGGTCTCAAAAGGAGCCGGTATTCGGCCTTGGAGGTAAAGAGCCGGTAGGGTTCTTCTGTTCCCTTAGTCACCAAGTCGTCCACCAGCACCCCCATATAGGCTTCAGTCCGGGGAAGAATAAAGGGAGCCTGGCCCTTCACGGCTAGGGCGGCGTTAATGCCCGCTAGCAGCCCCTGGGCCGCCGCCTCTTCATAGCCGGAGGTCCCATTGATTTGGCCGGCCAGGAAGAGATTCTTGACCCGGTGGGTTTCCAGGGAATGGGAAACCTGGGTGGGAGGGACAAAATCATACTCCACGGCATAGCCCGGCCGCACGATCTCAGCCTGCTCCAGGCCGGGGATGGTATGCAGGAAGGCGTACTGGGCGTCCAAGGGCAGGGAAGTGGAGAGCCCGTTCAGGTAGAACTCGTTGGTGGAAAGGCCCTCCGGTTCCAGGAAGATCTGGTGCCGCTCCTTATCCGGGAACTTGACCACTTTGTCCTCAATGGAAGGACAATACCGGGGGCCAATGCCCTTGATGACTCCCGAATAAAGGGGGGAACGGGACATATTGTCGCGGATAGCCTGGTGGGTTTTGGCGTTGGTATAGGTGATATAGCAGGCGATTTGGGGCTGGAGGGGGAAGGTCGTGGTGAAGTGGGAAAAGGGAACCGGATCCCCATCCCCCAGCTGCTCCTCGGTCTTGGAGAAGTCGATGGATTCCCGGCGGACCCGGGGGTTGGTTCCGGTCTTGAGGCGCCCCACTTCAAAACCCAGTTCCCGCAAATGGACGGGGAGTCCCTTGGCCGCCAATTCGCCCGTACGGCCTCCCTCGATCTTCTTTTCGCCAATATGCATCAAGCCATTCAGGAAAGTGCCAGTGGTAATGACTACGGCTTTGGCCTGGAGCTCCTCTCCGAGTTGGGTCACAACCCCTTTCACGACTCCCCCTTCAACCACCAACCGCTCGACCATGGCTTGCTTCACGGCGAGGCCCGGTTGGCGCATGACCCTGTTTTTCATGCGTTGATTGTACTGTTCCTTATCGCATTGGGCCCGAAGGCCCCAAACGGCCGGCCCCTGGGTACGGTTCAGGACCCGAGACTGGATGGAGGTCTCATCCGTCGCCCGTCCCATCTCCCCACCCAGGGCGTCAATCTCCCGAACCAAGTGCCCTTTGGCCAAGCCCCCCACGGCGGGATTGCAGCTCATCTTGGCGATGGTGTCCGGGTTCATGGTCAGGAGCGCGGTGGAGAGTCCCATCCGGGCGCAGGCGAGAGCGGCCTCACAGCCGGCATGCCCGGCTCCAACCACGATCACGTCATAGAATGAATTGGAGGAAGACATAAGACCTCAAAATGAAAAAACGTGGGTGGGAGTTTAACGCAGAGGGCTTCAGTTGTCAGCCCTTGCTTTGGGTGTCCTGATGATCCAAAGGGGTTATTGAAGAGGGAAAGGGTGGCCGTTCCATGTGGAACAAATAGGAATACGGGCGTATCCCTTTCGAGGCACTCCGGTTATTTTCGAGAGGAAAGTAATGACTTATCTTCGGCGGTAGCGTAATGGTGATGCTTCGCATCCTCAAAAAGCTGCTCGAGGGAACCTTTCCAACGGTAGCTTTTCACTTTACCCGAACGGACCTCATCAACCTCCCGGCGGAGCTCCCGGTCCAATTTTGAATCAAGCTTCGTCCAACGAATGCCGAGATGCTTCATGATGAGCTTTCCAATATCATCGTTCAATTTTTGGATTCCGGGATGTTGGGTTGAATGAGCCCCGCGTTGGGCCTTTTCGAGAATGGCATCCTCGATGAAACGGCTGACATTGGGATAATCCATGGCTTGCGCGATCTTTTTCAATCGGGAGACTCCCATCTTCGGGCGGAAGGCAATCAGTTCCGGCATGGCGCTCCTCCTCACGGATGAGTTAATTGTATAACTTTTGTTATACAAATACAAGCGGCCCTACTCGTGAAAGGAAAAACGCGTGATTTGAATCAAATGGCGCTGAAAATCCACCCAGCCCGTCAAACGGACCTTTTGACCCGGTTCGGGATAAAACCCGGCTTGAGAAGGCCGGGAAGCGATCCTAAACCAACGTGAAGGGGGAAAATCAAGCAGAGCCTGGATCCGTTGGTTCACCAATTTTTCGAGATCGGGACGGCGACTGATAGCCCTTTGCATAGCGACTTGTACTTCCTCGCTGATTTCGATTTTCCACTGACTCATGGGATTCCCCGTGACAGGAAATTCGCCGGGATGAGGGGCGCCTTCGAAAGAAAAACACTGAAGGAATACACTTGTATACTATTTTGAGCGTTTTTTCAAGGGGCAAATAGGCGAACTAATTTATTTCCCGATGCAGAATTTCGTGAAGATGTCCTCGAAGGCGGTGGCGGGCAAGTTGCGGCCGCGGATGCGGCCGATGGCCAAGGCAGCCTCCCGCAATTCCTCAGCCCACAATTCGTAAGGTTGCTTTGACCTCAGGAGACTTTTAAGGTTTTCCAAGGCTTGGTAGGCCTTTTCGATCTCCCCCCGGTGCCGGGCCGAAGTCAAAACCACATCTTCCCCCCCGACAGGGGTTTGAATAAGATTCTCGATCTTTTCCACCACCTGGGACAAACCCTCACCTGTTTGGCAGGAAAGCGCGAGACATCTCCCGGCGTCCAATCCCGTCCCAGCCCAAAGCTGGTCCTTGGGAGCCAGGTCCTTCTTATTAAAGAGATACCAGGTCCTGTCGATAGGCAGGGAAGCTGCCTTTAATTCCTTGAGGGATTCCGAGGGGTTCGAGGAGTCCACCAACCAGAAAACGACGTCAGCTTCCTCAATCACTTGGCGGCTGCGGCGGATACCTTCAATCTCCACTTCGTTCTTGGCTTCACGAAGTCCCGCCGTGTCGAACAATCGGACCCGCACTCCCTTGAGCCGAATTTCCCCTTCCACCACGTCTCGGGTCGTGCCCGCCTGGGGGGTCACAATGGCCCGGTTGGTCCCTAAAAGGGCGTTCAAGAGACTCGACTTGCCTACGTTGGGGGGGCCCACCAAAGCCACGGTTAAGCCGTCCCGGATTACCTTCCCCTGCCGGTAACTTTCCAAGAGCCTTTGGAGCTCCTTTTGAACCCCGGCGACCTCGTTCTCAAACTTCGCCTGGTCCAAGGAGGGAATGCCATCCTCAGAGAATTCCAGCCGGGCTTCGATCTTTAAATAGAGGGATTTCAGGGCTTCTTCCATCGGCTCCAAGTGGGCCGAAAGCCCGCCGGTAAGCTGGCGCAGGGCCTGCCGCCGGGCCGCCTCCCCTTGGGATGAAACCAAGGCTTCCACCGCCTCGGCCTGGGCCAAATCTAACCGGCCGTGGAGAAAAGCCCGGTAGGTAAACTCGCCGGGCTCGGCGGTTCGAACACCCAAGGAAACCAGGATTTCCATCAATTGGGCCAAAAGGGAAGGGCTGCCATGGACATGGAGTTCCACCACGTCCTCAGTGGTATAGCTGTGGGGAGTGGGCATGGTGAGAAGAAGCCCCTCGTCGAGGTCCTCCCCCGTGGCGGGGTTCTTGAACCTGCCGAAGAGAATCTGCCGTTCACGACCGATCGACTTGGGGGTGATAAAAAGCTTCTGGGCGGTCGGGAAGGCTTGGTCGCCTGACAATCGGATAATGCCGAGTCCTCCCGCACCGGCGGGGGTGGCGATGGCGGCGATGGTGTCTTCTAAGTTATACATGAACCATCCATCTCTCTGTCAAAAGTCAAAAAAGGCCCCTGATAATTATCAGGAGCCTTTTTATTATCTTCTACCTGTCGACTGCGGACTGTAGACCGTTGACTGACTAAGCGCGGTTGCCCACGTTATCGTCCACTTCCGGCTCCTTGGGAACCATATTACCGGGCTCAGGACCGTCCGTAGGGGTCTCCACCATGGCTGGTGGCGCCACATTACCTGGGGTTTCCTTGTCCTCAGGGGGAGCCACACTGGCCGGGGCCACGTTGCCAGCCTCCGCGGCGCTGGCCGCCGCCTGCGCGGCCGCCTCAGGGGTCGTCTCCGCCGCCTTGACTTTGGGCACGATCACCACCTTGCGCCGCAGGCCTTCGCCCCGGCTCTCAGTCGTCACGTGCTCATGGTCCTTCAGGACCATATGCACCACCCGGCGGTCCTTGGAACTCATGGGCCTCATGGGGATTTCCACGCCGGTTTCCTTGGCCTTTTGGGCCAGGTTCACGGCCAGTTCCTTCAGTTTCTCGATTTGGCGCTCCAGGTAGCTTTCCACGTCCACAATGACGATGGATTTCTCATCTCCCGTCATGCGCTGAACCACCTTGGAAACCAGGTATTGGAGGGATTCCAGGGTATGGCCATGGCGCCCGATGAGGGTGCCGCTGGAAGGTCCTTGGATATTGAGAACCGTGTTGCCGTCTGGGTCCTTCTGGATCTTCACCTTGTCCGGCATGCTCATTCCTCGAAGCAGGCGGCTCAAGATGCCCTCGGCGAAAGCGGGAACCGCCGTGGGTTTGAGCGAGATCTTGACCTTAGCGGGCTTGGAGCCGATGCCGAGGAATCCCTTGCTTCCCTCATCCAGCACCTCGGTCTTCAAGTCGCTCCGGCCCACGTTGAAGCGACGGGAAGCCTCTTCAATGGCCTCCTCCGCCGTGCGGCCGGTGACTTCCACCCAGGACCCACCGGTCCGGGGGGTGAACCCCTCACTGCGCTCGTGGCGCGGGCGGTCTTCCCGTTCGTGCCGGTCATGGCGGTCGCCCCGGTAAGGGGAATGTCCGCCCGAGCGGTGCCCACCGGAACGGTGCTCGCCCCGGCCCTCCCGATTCTCGTAGCGGTTCTGGCCCCCACGGTATCCCCCGCTCCGACCTTCACGGTCACCGCGGTTGTCCCGGTTCTCGCGGTTATAACCGCCGCTCCGGTTGCCGCCGTAACCGCCGCGGTTGCTCCCTGGGGGTCTCCCCCCGCTGTTTCCGGGGGGCCTTCCGCCGCCGCTGCCTTGGTTTGAAAAGTTTCTCATGATTTTCGGACCTCATCTTTCTTCTTAGCTTTTTGGATTTCCCGGTTGACCACCTTCTGCTGAATCATCGAAAGGATATTCGTCACCACCCAGTAAACAAGCAGCCCCGAGGGCCACTGGAAGGAGAAGAAGGTCAGCATGACCGGCATCATCCACATCATCACTTTTTGTTGACCAGCGGCCTGGGTGGCCATCTGGCCCGACACCTTCTGCTGGATCACCATGGAGGCGCCCATCAGAAGGGGTAGCACGTAAACCGGGTCCTTCAGCGTCAAGTCCGAGAGCCATAGGAAAGGGGCGCCGCGGAGCTCGATGCTGTGGGAAAGGGTGGAATAAAGGGCGAGAAAAATGGGCATCTGGAGGAGCATCGGGAGACACCCGCCCATGGGGTTGATGCCGGCTTGCTGGTAGAGGGCCATGGTCTGTTTTTGCTGCTCCTGCTTGTCCTCGGCGTATTTTCGCTTGATGGCCTCCAGCTTGGGCTGGATGTCCTTCATCTTTTGTTGGGTCAAGTACATATTTTTGTAGCTGTTGTGGGTGGGAAGCCAGAGGGCCAGCTTGACTACGAGGGAAAGAAACACGATGGCCAACCCCCAGTTGTGGGCGAGGGTGAAGAACCACTTGAGGAGTTCCAGCATGTAAACGCTGATGAAGCCGAACATGCCGAAGTCGATTAGGCCCTCCAACTGTAGGTGAAGGCTTTTCAGGATGGTGTAGTCCTGGGGCCCGATAAAGGCCTGGCCCTTGCGCTGGAAGCTTTCCCCGGCCTTTAGCTCCTGGCCCTTGTAAACCAGCAGGGGGCGGGGCGAAAAGACCTTCGGGTTGATGCCGGGATTGGGGTTTTCCGGGGTGGGCGCAAGATAGGCGTTAAAGTCCCGCAATACCTTGGCCGAGGCCCCCCCAGTCGAGGGGTCCGGGATCAAAGCCGCGGCGAAGAATTGGTCGGCGAGGGCTGTCCAACCGACAGGGGATGGAATTTCCACGCTTTCCTGGGACTTTTTGGGAGTCTCCGAGGAAACGTGGTCGCCGGCCAGGGTCGCCACGTGGTAACCCTGCACACGGGAATTGGTGCCGGTGTTTTCCTGGACTCCCAGAGTATCGGCCCACTCAACCGTCAAGTTGGAGGCGGGAAGCGTGCCCTTGCCTATTTGGCTGACGGTAAGGGAATAAGGAATCAAGAAACTTCCGTTTTGGAACTCAAAAACCTTCTCCAGCACCGTCCCATTGGAGTCCACGTAACGGAAGGACAATTTCCCCTTTTCGTTCGGTTTTAAGAGCTTAATGTTCGATCCTTCTACCTCGAAGACCTTCTGGTTCACGTCAGACAGGGGAGCATAATCAAGCGAAAAGGGCTTGGGGTGGTCGGAATCAGGACTGATCAATTGGATAAACTTCTGGGTTTGGCGGTTGAGGTATTTCTTGAGCTCGAAACCCGTAAGAACGGCTCCCCGATTGGAGAAGGTGGCGATGTATTGGTCGGTTTCAACGGTGATGGATTGGGCGGCAACCTCGACCGTCTTTTTAACCCGAACGGGTTTGCCGTTGGAAACCGAGGTGGCCGACGGGGCGGATTCCTTTGGCTTGGGTGAACCCGGGGTGGCCGCTTGCGTAGTGGTGGCGGCCGGAGGCGCCTCCGGCGGCTGGGGCATGAAATACATGGAGGCGTACAAAATGACGATGGCGCCAATGATGAAAACGACTAAGCGACTCTGCTGATCCAAGGGATCCCCCGTTATCGAATTAATGGACGGGGTGGAATCCTCCGGAGGAAGCGGGATGGCAACGGCTCAAACGCCTCAAACCCATGGCGGCGCCCTTGAGGGCCCCGTATTTTTCCACGGCTTGCTTGGTGTATTCGGAGCAGGTGGGAGTAAACCGGCACGAAGGGGGTAGGTAAGGCGAGATCATCAGCTGATACCCCTTGAGTAAATTTAAAATCACCCGCTGTAAGAGTTTGCCCATTGTCCTACTTCATCCGGGGGAGGAGGCCCGCTCGGGTCGCGAGGGTGAGGAAGGATTTCCTGATCTCGTCGAAGTCCCGGCCGGCGCTTCCGCGGCGGGGAACCACGATCACCTGGTATCCCCCGCGGAATTTTTCTTTTTCCACCCGATAAATTTCCCGGAGACGCCGTTTGAGGCGGTTTCGAAGGTAGGCCTTGCCTAAGGCCCGACTCAACGATACGCCGAATTTCCGTAAACCCGCGTCCCCGCTGAACTGCACGTAAAAAGCTAAAAGACCGTCATCCAACTTGCGGCATTGCTCGAAAACCGCCTTGAACTCCTTTGATTGTTTGAGCCGCTCCGACTTCATGAACCGCGGCATGCTTCAACCCCCCAGCGCCCCCTATTGGACGCTGACTTTGTAACGACCCTTCTTGCGGCGCGAACTCAAGACCCGGCGGCCGCCGACCGTCTTCATGCGGCTGCGGAAGCCGTGAACTTTCTGGCGCTTCCGTTTGTTTGGCTGAAATGTCCTTTTCATAATGAGGGAACCCGTTCCTTTGAGAAAGTTAACCGAAATTTGGCGAAAAAGAGGGTTGATTGTAACTGACGGCCGCCGGGAGGTCAATCAAAGCGGCCGGTCCCAGGTTTGTTAAGCGATGCCCGCCACCCTCAAAATCCCCGAAAAACGGCTTTATTCATGCTTTATTCTAAAGAAGCTTGGAGGCCCCATGAACAACTCATTTTCCCGACTGCAAAAAAATTTCGGAAGTGGAGGTGAGACTCTATCGATCCTTTTTCACAACCGCGTGATTTTTTTCACGGCTCGCGTCAAGGATATGCAAAGAAAATTCAACTGATTATCTTTTTTGTCGCACCCGATCTTCATGACAAATTCCAGCTACTCTCAAAATGAGATAAAAATCTTCGCAAAACTTGAAATGAAGTTTGAAGATTGGGAGACTATGCCCGCTTCATTCATTGAACAAAGTGAGACCCCCTTGTCCTTCAAACCGCCCACGTCCATCTCAAAATCCAAATGGGCCACCGGACTTTCCACCTTGAATCGTTTGTGGAAACGGGGCCTCTTCCCCGAGGATCTCGACCGCCACTATTTCCTCCACTGGTTCGTGATCTATAACGGCAACATCATCAAAACAGCCGAGGCGCTGCAGATCCACCGCAATACCATCCAAGGGCACTTCCTGGCCCTGGGTTATTCCAACAAGTCGGTGCGCCTGCGCCACGCCTGGCAGAAACTCAATGAAAACCCGAAGAGCGGCTCCTTCGAGAAGAAGTTCCACAGCTTCTACCAGAAGTTCGGCAAGAAACCTTCCTTCTCGGCGGAGGAAAACGCAGGACTCGTCGGGCTTTGGCAGGTGAAGTTCCCCTTCAAAACCCTGACGCCGCATTACTTCCTTTGGGCGGTGCGCGCCAACAAGTCGAAGGACTGGGTGCAGAAAGAATTGGGTTATTCCTACCGCCACCGGGCGCGCTTGATGAACCCCCTTCTGAAGCCCAAGACCCGGGACGGCTTTTGGCTTTCTCCCCTGAAACCTTTGCTCAAAGAAGTCTATTCCCCCCGCTACCGGACCATCCTAGCCCGCAATAAACGCTAAAACCGTTCCCTTGGCGTCATTCCCCAGTCATTAATACAGCCCTACCTCCAGCACCTCGCCTAAAATGATGGCGATGAAAAAAGCCATCCTCATCGTCAGCCATGGAAGCCGGGACGAATCCGCCATCCGGGAATTCAAGCATCTCGTTCATCAATACCAGAAACGTCATTCCAGTTGGAGGATCACCTACGCTTTTCTCGAACTAGCCCGACCTTCTATCCCTGAAGCGCTTGAAAAACTTTCACGTAAATCCAAGATCATTACGGTTTTGCTCCTCTTCCTCTTTGAAGCCAAGCATGTCAAAAAACACATACCGGAGATTCTTACTCAATTCCGGAAATCGCGGCCCAATGTGACACTTCGTTTAGCAAAACCTTTGGGCCCTGATCCTCTTTTATTAACGATTCTCGATCAAAGGCTTCAGGCCTTATCCCGCGAAAAAAAAACCGGGACCCGGGGTTAATGCCGGGTCCCGGCGAATTCCACTCTTTTTGAGATTCTGGTTTAAAAAGAAAGTTTCGTCCCCAAAAAAGCCGAACGCCGAGGCATGGCGTATCCGTAGATTTCCTGGTACACCCGGTCCCCCAGATTGTCCACCCGGGCGAACAGCTGGAGATGCTCCTCAATTTTCAGGGATGCCCGGAGGTTGACGAGAAAATATTCGGGGTTGATGATGTTCACGAAGTTGACGTAATCGTAATCCAAGCGATCCCCCATATAGACCAAGAGGACCCCACCCTCAAACCCCCCCGAGGTATAAAACAAGTTCAGCCCCCCTTGGTTTTGCGGACGTCGGCTTAACTCGACGCCGGTCTGGACGTCGTAAATCCACAGGTAAGTATAGTTCACCCCCAAACGAAGTCCCGGGAGCGGCTGGGTGGAAAGGAAGCTTTCCCACCCCACCGATTGGGCCTGGTTGATATTGGCGTTCCGGAAGGTCTTTGGGTCGAAGCTGATGAGATCCGTGAAGTCGTTGTGGAAATAAGTGGTTCCCACCTGGAAATTCTTACCGATGGGCTGCTCGAACCCCAGATCAAAGGCGGTGTTTTCTTCGGGCTTCAAATCCTTGTTCCCGTAGTTGGGATCATTGAGCTGGTAAAGGTTGGGGGCCATAAAGCCCGTTCCCACGTTTCCCTTGAGCTTCGTTTCCACGCCGGGAACAATATAAGCCACTCCCCCCTGGTAGGTCCCGTGACTCCCGAATTGGCTATGAAGGTCTACCCTTCCCCCAAGGTTGGCAAAAAACCGGTCAGCTAAATGGGTCTGGCTGCTCACATAAAGGCTTCCCTGATCGGCCTGGGCATTTACTACCCGGTCGGTCAGAGTAATGACGTTGTAAAAACTGTCGTAATAGCCGTTGTTGGTGTCGGTGCTGTTGCCCCATTGCTCTTTCCCCTGTAAGCCCGCCACCAGGGTTTCCTCCTCCGAAAGCCGCAGGTTGTTTTGCCAATCCACCTGAGCTTCTTGGCCAAAATAGGTCCCTTGTTGGTAATAGGCATTATCCGAATTAGGCGTGGCGTCATAAGTCTGGGTGTTTTCCATGTAGGAAAGGCCCCAAACCTGCTCCCAAACCGGGTCCAAGGTCCAATGAGTCCGGCTTCCCAACAGCATTTGTTTTTGGTCCACGTAATAACTGGGGTCGTCGTGAAACAGGTAGGTATAAGGGTCATAGGCGTCCAGGCTGGTGTGGGAGATCGAGTTGCGCAATAGAAGTTCCTCCAAGACGCTGGAGGTTAATTGGGCCTCTCCCTTAAAGGCAGTAGTGATGTTTTGGTTGCCGTTGTTCACCGAACCCCCGGGGATGATGGGAAACCCCGCGCTGTCCAGCCTGGAAAGGGCTAATGTGAAAGATTTTGTGGCATCTCCACCCAGAACTTCAGCGTTCTCCCGGAAGGTCCCGTAGGACCCCCCCTCGAAGGAAAGCGAGCCCCTCAAGGGTCCGCCCCCCACCCCCGAGACGAGGTTCACCACCCCTGCCATGGCGTTGGAGCCATAGAGCGCACTTTGAGGACCCCGGACAACCTCCACCTGCCGAAGGCCATCCAGCGTCAATTGATCCAAATAATCGTAGGAATAACTTGGATTAATAGGATTATTTAAGGGTATCCCATCCATCATCACCAGGGTGTTCTCGCCATTGGCGCCCCGGGTGAAGAGCGGGGAAATCTGTCCTGAACCCCCGTATTGGGAGGACTCCAAGCCCGGAACGTCCTGCAAAGCGTCGCGCAGGGTCTTATTTTGTTTTTGCTCCATGTCCTGGGCGATGATGACGGTCATAGAACTCGTGACTTGGGAGAGGGGCATGTCCAACCGGTTTGCGGTGACCACCACTTCAGGAAGGGTCATCAAGGCTCGGCCGGAACTCGTGTTGGAAACGGGCTCTATCGGCGGATCATCGGCCGCCCAACCGACGAAAGGAATCCCAAAGGAAATAACTGCGGATAAGACATAACAGCGAAGGTTTTGACGCATGGCCCACTCCCCGAGGCCGACGCTTTTTCGGGGAAGGACGGGGAAAAACCAGGAAGGTTTTCTCCGCTTCTTAGGCCCGAAGAAGCAATCGAAGATTTCTCAAGGCCGGTCTCCTGGCTCGGGGCACTCAACTTTCCTGGCCTTCCCGCTTTTGCAGCAGTGGCTTCGGAAGAAAACATCGCCCCTCACAGTGGCGGGTCCGCATCGGTCTTGCACCGATTTCCCGAACACCCTGAGTTTATGGGATGTAAATACTCTCTTAGCCGGGGGATGTCAACGGTTAGTTATTTTTTACTTTGGCGAATACACCGGAAAGGTACTCAGCCAGTCCTGCCATGGTGGGGCCGGGAATGAGGTAATCATCACGGGTGAGGATAAAAAGATGGTTGTCTCGGATCGCCCGAAGTTCCTTGAACTTTTTCCAGGATTCCTTCGTCGCCTTCACCTGGGAGAGACTGTTTTCACTGGAGGGAAGGGAGTCAATGATGACATCCGGATCCCGCTTGATGAGCTGTTCCTTGGAGATAAGTGGATAAGGTTCTTTGGCGTCGGACAGGATGTTGGCGCCACCGGAAAGGGAGAGCAATTCATCAACGAAGTTCCCTGGACCCACGCCGTAAAGCTGGTCCAAGGCCCCCGGGCTGTGGCTGATCACGAAAAGGACCGAGACAGGTTTGTGTTGGCTCGCCTTCGACCGGGCTTTGGTCAGCCGCCGCTCCAAGGAAGAACGCCCCCTTTGGGCGTCTGATTCATGCCCAAGCGCCTTTCCCAGGGTGTCGTAAGCCTTAAGAATATCCTCAACGGTCTGGCAATCGATCACCAAGTAAGGCAGCTTCAATTCTTTGAGGTGATCCACCGTAGGCCCGTGGAACTGCAGGGCCAGCACTAAATCAGGCTTGAGGGAAACGATTTTTTCGTAGTTGGGGTTGATCCAACCTCCCACCTTGGGTTTCAAACGGGCCACAGGGGGAAATTTGCAGTAATCCGTCACCCCTACCAGCTGGTCGGAGGCCCCGATGTCGTAAATCATCTCGGTCAGGTTGGGGGCCATGGAAATGACCCTTTGGGGAATGGCGGGGGTTGGCTCCAAGCCCCAGGCTGCGGGAAGAAAGAAGGAATTTAAGAGAAGAATGAAAAAAAATTTGGTTTTCAACGAAACCCCTAACTTTGAAGGTAAGTTTTGCGGTTAAACAGAAGCCACAATAATACCGGGACTCCCATGAGAGCCGTTAAAACCCCGACGGGAACCTCAGTGGGGCCGAAAAACGACCGAGCCACCGTGTCGCAAAGCATGAGGAAGGCCGCCCCACCTAGCGCGCTGGCGGGCAGAAGGAAACGGTGGTCATTGCCGATCCAAAGCCGGTAGATATGGGGAATAATCAGCCCCACGAAAGCGATCGGCCCGGTTAGGGAAACCACCGCGCTGGTCATGAGGGAAGCCACCAAGATGGACGCCAAAATAATCCCCGACACCGGCACGCCTTTCGCCTTGGCCAGTTCCTCGCCCGCGGCGATCAGGTTTAAATCCCTCGACATCAGCCATAGAAGGCCAAACCCCAGGAAAATAGCCAGGGAAAGTCTCTCCACTGTCGCTATTTCCACCACATCCAGGCTCCCGATCATCCAATGGATCATGGCGTAAGACTGGGTAAAATCCGCCACATAATAGGCCAAAAGGACGAGGGCGTTGAAGAAGTAATTAATGGCGATCCCGGCTAAAAGAAGGGTGAGGGCGGAATAGGAACGAAGAAGGGCGGCGAGGGAGTAAACGAGAAACAGGGAAAGGAGCGCACCCAAGAAGGAGAAAACCGTGACGAGCGAAAATCCGCCAAAGGGAAGGGTCAATCCCAGGAGAATAGCCGCCACCGCCCCAAAAGAGGAACCACCGGCCACCCCCAAGGTGAAGGGACAAGCCAAGGGGTTCCTTAAAACCGCTTGGAAGACAATTCCCGCACAGGCCATTGCCCCGCCGGCCAGCGCCGCGAGGAAATTACGGGGAAGCCGGATATTGAAGAAAATGAGGGCATCCTGGTTGTCCATGGTAGAAGGAAGGTGTTGGAAAACTTTTCCATAAGAAATGGTCGTGGGACCCAAAAAGGGACAGCCCAGCAGGACAAAAATAAAAACGATGGCCGTCAAAAACAAGACCATCCCGCGGATGCCCACGCGGTTCATAAGCGCCCCGCTTTCTTTGCTGGAACGAAATAAGGAAAGTCTCCCCGGTGGTTCAAGCGATCCACTCGAACGTCCAAAACTTTTTCAATTAGGCGGGGAGTCAGGACTTCCTTAGGCTTCCCCTGCGCCGCGATACCACCTTCCTTGAGAAGGATCAAATAATCCAAGTACCTTCCGGCCAAATTCAAATCATGGGTGGCCACGATTACGGTTAGGGACTCCTCGCGGTGAAGTTTGCGGATGATCTCAAAGAGTAGGATCTGGTGGGAAAGGTCCAATGACAAGGTGGGCTCATCGAGTAGGAGTACCTCCGGGGTTTGCGCCAAAGCGGAAGCGATGAGTACCCTCTGTCTTTCCCCCCCGGAAAGTTCGTTGAAGGGACGGTCCTTGAACTCAAGTCCGTCACAAAGACGCAAAGCTCTCTCGCAAATCGCGCGGTCTTCCCGGCTGAGGGGAGCAAAGCGGCCCAAGTGGGGATGGCGGCCCATCTCCACGATCTCCCCCACACTCAACGGAAAAGTGAAGTGGGTGGATTGGGGAACGAAAGCGATTTTTTTCGCGCGCTCCCGCGCCGCATAATCACCAATAGCTTTTCCCACGAGCAAAACCGAGCCTTGCTGGACAGGCAGAAGTCCCGCCATCAGGCGGAGCAGGGTTGATTTACCCGCGCCATTGGGTCCTAACAACCCCACCAAGGCTCCCTGGGCTATGGAAAAAGAATTTTCACGGATTTGGAAGGTGGAACGCGAGGGATAACGGAATGAAAGATTTTGAATCTCGAAGAGCGGCACGGATTTCCCCTTGAGGCGGGATGCGGACAGCCGTTAGTTGAGGATGATGGATGGAAATTGTCAAGCCTTTCTTGGAAATCACTAATTATTTTTTCGTCGGAATGTCCCCGCTGAAAAATTTTTTCGAAAATAATCTTTTGAAAAAAATTTTAAGACGTGATAAAAACCGTTGAAACAAAAGCGATTCGGGAATCAAAAAATTTTTGTCCGCGCGAGTCAAAATTTTCTTGACTTCACCCAAAAAAGATTTAAAAGGGGATGGACGAGCTTAATTCCCATCAACTTCACGAAACCCACAAAATTTTTTCGCTCTCGGTTCAGGAACCTCACCGATGCGAAAAAATTTTTTTGTCTCTGGAGGAATTTCCTGTGAATTTGGTGGATAGCCTGTGGACGGGTTGTGACGAGAATAGAAAAAGCCACAAAGTAAAAAGACTTTTAGCCGCCACATAATAATTAGGGGAGTTCGACCCACAGAGGGTTTTATTAAAGGAAAGCTTTTTTCCCTTAATTTAAGGCTCTTTAGGGTTTGCCTCCCGTAAGCAGTTATCCACAAACTGTACACAAGTTGTGGATAGCTGCTTTCGATGAGGAACCGAAAAACGCACATAACTGGTTCCAATTTCCTGGGGATAAACAGGGGATAATTTTAACGGGACTCACTTTTACCCTTTAAATTAAGGGTTTTTCGCCTTTTTTCATGACTTGGAGGTTTGTGGATGACCGCTTCGGCCGATGTTTGGGACCGTTGTTTAGAAAATCTTAAAAAAGACCTCAATCGCCAAAGCTTCGAGACCTGGTTCAGGCCCACCAAGGCTTCGGTGACCGAGAACAACACCCTGACCGTCCAGGTTCCCAATGAGTTCTTCCGGGATTGGATCCGGGACCACTATCAGCCTCAAATCCAAAAAGCCCTCAAGACTATCCATCCCGAACAATTGGAGATCCAGTTTGAGGTCATGGCCCAAGCTTCCCCGGCATCGGCCCCCAAGACATCCGCCATCACCACGGAAATTCCTCTCTCCGTTGAAGCTGTTGAAAAACCACGCCTCACCATGCCCACTCCCTCCAAAACCCCCGGGGATTCTGAATTTATCCTCAACAACAAGTTCAATTTCGAGAGTTTTGTGGTGGGCAACAGCAACCGTTTCGCCCACGCCGCCTGCCTAGCGGTAGCGGAGTCACCCGCCAGATCCTACAACCCCTTGTTTATCTATGGAGGGGTCGGCTTGGGTAAGACCCACTTATTGCAGGCCATCGGCAATTTCGTGGTGGAGCAGAACCCCAATATCCGGGTTTTGTACATCTCCTCCGAGAAATTCATGAATGACTTCATCCAGTCCATCCAATCGGGCCGTCAACAGGACTTCCGCAATAAATATCGTACCGTGGACGTACTGTTGATCGACGATATCCAATTCTGGGAGGGCAAGGAAGCCACCCAGGAGGAGTTTTTCCATACTTTCAACGTGCTTTATGAGGCCCAAAAACAGATCGTGGCTACTTCCGACAGCCACCCCAAGGAAATCAAGCTGGAAGAACGGTTGAAGAACCGCTTCGAGATGGGCTTGATCACGGACATCCAGGAACCCGACATCGAGACTCGCATCGCCATTCTGCGCAAGAAAGCCGAGAGCGAGGGAATCCTCGTTCCTAACGAGGTGACGGTCTTCATCGCCAACCACGCCAAGGCCAACATCCGTGAGCTGGAAGGTTCAATGCTTCGGGTCATCGCCTTTGCCTCCCTCACTAAGCAGGAAATTACCCTGGAACTGGTCAAGGAAGTCCTCAAGGACTCCCTTCCCAGCGAGGAACGCCGCATTTCCGTGGACGCCATCCAAAGGGTCGTGGCGGAGCGCTACAACTGCAAGTTCTCGGACATGAAATCCAAGAAGAGGACGAAGCAAATCGCCTTCCCGCGCCAGATCGCCATGTTCCTCTCCCGGGAATTGACTTCCCACTCCTTGAGTGAAATTGGGGCCTCTTTCGGGGGCAAGGACCACACCACCATCATCCACGCTTACGAGAAGATCGAGGAGCTCCTGACTTCGGATATCACCCTCCTCTCTGAGGTAAACAGCATCAAGAAACAACTTACCGATGGCAATTACTCCGTCTAACTCTCTCGTGCGTTCCGTTTCATCCTATTCCCGCCCATCCAACGCTTTTCCATAACCTCACTTGGCAGTACTTCAGTCACGAAATTATTCACAACATAGATTCCACATATCCGGAAGAAATTGTGGATGATCCGTAATGAGATTGAATTTTCCACCGAAGTTTCGGGATAGGTCTGTATGAGGTGGGGATAGGTCGCGTGATAATCCAAAAGGGTTGCGGGGTTGTGGATTTGTCTTATAATACCCCCAGTTTATTCCCAAGAAATAACAACGATACCGCCGGTTGTTTTATAGGGAAAACTGAAGTTCATCCACATATCCTCAAAGCCCACTACGACTACTCTTTTTAATGATTAAATTCTTTTAAAGAAACAGCTGACAATACGTTCCAGAAGGAGCTTCCAAATGAAAGTGGTCTTGACAAGGGCAGAACTCCTTAAAGGAATCTCAACCGTTCAAAGCGCCGTTGCGGCAAAAAATACGATGCCTATCTTGGCGAATGTGTTGTTGGAAACAAAGGACAAGAAGTTGGAATTTGTTGCGACGGATTTGGATATGGGGATTCGCTGTAGTGTTCCAGCGGAAGTGGTGGATAAGGGAAGTATCACCATTAACGCCAAAAAATTATCAGATATTGTCCGGGAATTACCGGAAGCTTCAGTGGATTTAGAGATCGACGATAGCCATAAAATGATCCTTGTTTGCCAAAAATCTAATTTTAAGATTCATGGCCTACCTAAAGATGATTTCCCCATCCTTCCTGAGGTTAAAAAAGACAAGGTTTTCAAAGTAAAAGGGTCTTTGCTCCAAGAAATGGCTAGAAAAACCTTATTCGCGGTTTCTACGGATGAGACTCGTTATGTCCTTAATGGGGTTTTCTTTCAAGTCGAGGGTGGAAAAGCCCGCATGGTCGCCACCGACGGCCATCGGCTGGCCTTCATCCAAAAGAAACTCGAGGGAAAATCGGACGATAAATGTAGCGTTATTATCCCCACCAAGACTCTCAATGAGCTTTCCAAGGTCATTTCGGATGTTGGCAAAGGCAAAGAAGACGAGGTGATTGTGGAGATCACCGCCACCGATAACCAGATCAAGTTCGGGGTGGGAGGGGTGGAGATCGTTTCACGGTTGATCGAAGGCCAATTTCCCAACTATGAGCAGGTCATCCCGAAGGAATCCGACAAAAAAGTGGAGGCCTCCACCAGCGAACTGGCCGCCGCTACCCGCCGCGTGGCCATTTTAACCTCGGAAAAATCCAATTCGATCCGCTATCAGGTCAAACCCGGCAAAATCTCGATTTCCTCCAAAACCCCCGACATGGGCGAAGCCAAGGAAGAAATGGACGTTCAATATAAAGGGGATGAAATCAGCATCGCTTACAACGCCAAGTACGTGTTGGATGTCCTGAAAAACGTGGGAACTGACAGCGTGAACATCGAGCTCACCCAACCTTTAAGCCCGGGCGTCCTGCGGCCAAAAGGCGACGCGGATTATCTCTGTGTGATCATGCCGATGCGAGTGTAACCGCAATCGCGAGTTTTGAGTTCGAAGTTATGAGTTTTCAGTTAATGAAAAAGGCCCGGAATTTATCCGGGCCTTTTCTTTTTCAACTGCAAAGACTCAACTCAAAACCCCGCCGAAATTCCCTCGCGTTCCTTGTCCAAGCTCCGGGCGGTCACCAGGGCCAGGTGGAAAATACAATCCGGACAATAAAACAAATGCCTTTCAATCATCCCCTTTTCGGGGTGCTTCAGCTTTCTCTCGCGGTAATCCGCCAACTTGGGACGAACCTCACCGCATTGAATCTCTTCCATGACCCACCTCCGGCGGATGCATCCGCCAACCCCGGTTCCTTGGAAAGCCGAGATACTTCCATAAAATATGCATGGTCCATGCCATTTCCACAACAAGCTTTTCCGGGTTCAACCTTCGGTTTCAAGAACGGTTTCATTTGAAACCCACCTTGAAAGCAAACTCAACGAGCTTTCAAGAGGCCACTGGCGCCAGTTCCCAAGTTAGGGATTTCACAACCCTTGTTAAAGCTCTGCCGGGAGATTTAGCTTTGTTTAATGGAGGACCGCGACCTTGAGCATCCGGTGGCCCTGGGTTTTGCCGTCCAATCCGAGCACCTCAACCTCCGCCAGGTACATCCCACTGGCTACCCGACTTGCGTCCCAAGAAGCCTGATTCGTTCCAGCTCCACCCTCCGGGTGGGCCACCAATTCCCCGGCCAGGGTATAAATTTTCACCCGAAGGGTCCGTGCCTCATTCGCCTCCACCTTAAAAGTGGCGCTGGCGGCGCCCCCGGAAAGCCTTACGGGGTTAGGCTTGGCGGTCACGGTCCCGGGACCCTCGTCGCCGCCTCCCACCACCATTACGCCCCGCGTCACCGTGGAATCGCCGCCTTGGCCATTGGTCCAGTAGATCAGCAGATGGTAATAGCCGTTGCTCACATAGGCTCCCGAGTCACTGGTTCCATCCCATACCAACGTCAACGGCACGCTGGTCGTTTCCACCCGGATTTGAACCAAGGAAGGTTGAGTGGAGTTGTTGGACTTGCCCGGCTGAAGCACGCTGGTGTTTAAGACCACACCGGAAAAGGAGGTGTTGGAGGCGTCCTCTTGGGTTACGTAAAGATGCCGTACCGCTTCCCCGGCCTCGTTATAAACCACCGCGGAGATCCTAATGGGGCTGCGGCTTACCATGGCCTGCCGGGTAATGCTGGTCACGGCTCCGAAAGAGTCGATATTGTCCAGCTTGATCAGGTAAGTTCCGTTGGAAACGGGGGTTCCCTTGGAATCCATCCCGTCCCAAGTGCCCAAGGTTACGCCTCCCGAGGTCAGGATGATCTCGCCCTCGGAGCCCGTCAAGGCCGTGATCGTTTTGTTAGAGAGCGTGAAGTCGTTCACGGCTTGGGAAAACTGCTGGAGAAGGACGGTTTTCACCAACTCCCCCGCCTCGTTATAGATTCCCACCCGTACCGTGGTGTCCCCGGTCAAGAGTACCGTCACGCTGGCGGACAGGGTAGTCGGAAAACCCGGGGCGTTCAATTGGGCCCGATTCACGATATTCGTCCCCCCTGCTTCCATTGGGCGGACTTGGGCGTCGAAGTTGAGCCCATAAGCGCCGGGGGGGAGGGGGGAAGCCAGGGTCCAGGTTAGGATGGAGGTGGCCGCGTTGTAAGCCGCAGTGCCGGAGGTCACGGTTCCAATGCCCACAAAACTCACGTCACTGGGCAAGGGGTCGGTCACCAGTAATCCTGGGGCTTGGTTGCCCATCACCGTTACCGCCAAGGTGTAGGCTAGGGTATCGCCGGATTGGGCCTTGGATTTGGAGACGCTTTTCCCCAACGCCACGCCCCAGGTGGGAGTCGGCGTCCAGGTGGAGGTGGGGGTATTCGTCGGGGTGTTGGTCGGCGTGAAGGTATCCGTCTTGGTGGGTGTGTTCGTGGAAGTGGTTGTATCGGTATCGGTCGCGGTGTGGGTGAAGGTAAAACTATTGGTGGGAGTGCCGGTATTGGTGGAGGTGAAACTGTTCGTTGGTGTGGTAGTCGGAGTGTTGGTCTCGGTGTTGGTCGGTGTGTTCGTATCGGTGAAGCTGTTGGTGGGGGTGCCGGTGGGGGTCGGCGTGGGGCTGTTGGTGAAAGTCGGTGTGGGAGTGTTCGTGGGGGTGTTGCTGTTGGTATTCGTCGGGGTGTTGGTGAAGGTGTTGGTCCAAGTTTCGGTGGGGGTAGGTGTAACGGTGGGAGTATTCGTGGGCGTGGGGGTCATGGTCTTGGTGGCGGTATTCGTGGCCGTGGCGGTGTTGGTGGAAGTTGGAGTGGGGGTGAAGACACAAGCCGTATTAATTTTCCGGACCACGGCGTTGTTGTACTCAACTTCATAAATGTTGCCGTTTTTATCGTAGATCAGCGCTTCCGGATGGCTCATTTCGGCGCCAAAGGGCGGCCCCCCATCGCCCGAATAACCTGAGATGCCGATGGAAACGCCGCCGGAAACGGTGACGGCGCCGGCGAAAGTGCTGATGTTGCCCGTGCTTCCCGAGACCATGCGGATGACATTATTGTAGTCGTCGGTGACATAAACATTGTCACCGCAACCCACGAGGATTCCGTCGGGCTCCTCGCTCATGGTGGCGAGGGTGGCGGCTCCCCCGTCGCCCGTGTAACCTATGCCTCCCGTTCCGGCAAAAGTCGTGATGATCCCGGTGGAGATGTTAATTTTACGCACCACATGGTTGTCCGAATCGGTGACATAAAGGTTTCCGGCCAGGTCAAAATCCATTCCTTGGGGTTCGGCCATTTGCGCCAAGGTCGCAGGTCCCCCGTCGCCTGAGTAACCCATGACCCCCGTTCCGGCGATGGTGGTGATAATCCCGGTGGCCATATTGACCTTTCGAATGGCGCCATTCTCGGAATCGGCGATCAGGAGGTCGCCCGCGGAGTCGAACTTCAACCTCAAGGGGTTGTTCAACGTGGCCAGGGTGGCCGGCCCTCCGTCGCCGGAAAATCCGCTAAGCCCGATACTCACCCCCCCCGAAACCGTGACGCTTCCCACCACGGTGGTGATGATGCCCGTGGTGGCGTCCACCTTGCGGACAACCTCATTGTAATAATCCGAGATATACAGGTTGTCCTGGGAGTCAAAGGCGAGCCCGGAAGGGTAGTTGAAGGAAGCCAGGGTGGCTGGCCCGCCATCCCCCGTGTAACCGGGGTTCAGGGTGCCGTCCCCCGCCACGGTGGAGATGACGCCCGTGGCCATGTCCACCTTGCGGATGAGCAGGTTGCAGGCGTCGGCGATGTAGAGGTTGCCTTTCGAGTCCAAGGCGATGTCATCGGGGCATGAAAAGCTGGCCAGGGTGGCTGGTCCCCCATCCCCGGAATTTCCGTTGATGCCGTTTCCCGCGACGGTGACGATGGTTTGGGCTCCCGACGCCTGGGATAAGATCCACAAAATGAAAAAGGCGGGGTGAATGAGATTGAACTTGGAAAAATGCATGGAAACTCCCTTGTCCCTTTGGGGGATTCAACCTCTAGACGGGAAAAACATCTTTTAGTTCAAGTTTTTCAACCTTGTAGCCCCCGTTTTCGGGCCAAAAAACGGGATTTCAAACCAAAATCACCTTAGAATCACGTTATGGCTTCCCGGACCCTTTTCAATCGAACCCCCACGTTGACCCAACTGCTCCAGAACCTGAGATCCCGTGAGGACCTCAAGGACCGCATCCAGCACGTGGAAATGATCGCCGCCCAACCGGCCCGCTTCCATGACTGGCCCAGGACCCTGGCGCCGGAACTCATCCGGCTCTTGGAAAAATCGGGCTACGAGGCGCTCTGGGCGCACCAGGCCCACGCCGTGGAGGCCTTGCATCGGGGGTCCAATGTCGCCATCACGACCCCCACGGCCTCCGGAAAGACCCTTTGCTTCAACCTGCCCGTGATGCAGTCGGTGCTAGCCGACCCCAAGGCCCGCGCCCTTTACCTTTACCCCATGAAGGCCCTGGCCCAGGACCAACTCAAGACCCTGCAGGAATGGATGGGGCGGCTCAAGGCCGCCAAGCTCCCGGTTTTGACCGCCGAAATCTATGACGGGGACACAGCGACCGGGGTGCGGGCAAAGATCAAGAAGAACCCGCCCAACATCCTCCTGACCAACCCCGACATGCTGCACATGGGGATATTGGCCTACCACGACGGCTGGGTGGAGTTCTTCCGGAACTTGAAATATGTGGTGGTGGATGAGGCCCACAGCTACCGGGGCATCTTCGGCTCCCACGTGGCCCATGTGCTCCGGCGGCTCCGGCGTATCTGCCGCCACTACGGCGCCAACCCGCAGTTCATCACCTGCTCCGCCACCCTGGGCAACCCGGAGGAATTCCTTACCCAACTCACCGGGTTGGAGTTCGAGATCATTTCGGAAACCGGCGCGCCGCAAAACGCCAAGACCTTCGTCCTGTGGAACCCCGACACCGCCTCTCCCTACACCGAGGCGGTCACTCTCCTCATCGAGTGCCTGAAAGCGGGGATGAAAACCATCGTCTTCACCAAGGCCCGCAAGATTACCGAGCTCATCAGCCTCTGGGTGACGCAAGCCCGGCCGGAGTGGGCCGCGCAAATCAAGAGCTATCGGGCGGGCTATCTGCCCGAGGAGCGGAGGGAGATCGAAGCCAAGCTCTTCAAGGACGAGCTGAAGGCGGTCATCTCGACCTCCGCCTTGGAGGTCGGCATTGACGTAGGCGGCCTGGACGCCTGCATCCTCGTGGGTTATCCCGGCACCATGATCTCCACCTGGCAGCGCTCGGGCCGGGTGGGGCGGGGGGAAACCCCCTCGGTGGTGTTCCTCATCGGCATGGCCGACGCCATGGACCAATTTTGGATGAAGCACCCGAGCAAGTTCTTCACCATGAAGCCCGAGTCGCTCATGGTGGGGTTTGAGAACGAGAACATCGCCCGCTCGCACCTTCGATGCGCGGCCGCCGAGATTCCACTGACCAAGGAAGATGAGGTCTTTTACGGGAAGCTGTTGGAGAGTCTCTTGCCCGGTATGGTGAAAGAGGGGGAGGTGTTGGAATCCGCCAGCGGGGACAAGTGGCTGGTCACCGACAAAAACCCCCAGCGGGGCATCTCCATCCGCGACATGGGGGAGGGCTACCAGATCATCACCCAGGACACGGGGGAACTCATCGGCACCATTGACGGCCACCGGGCCTTCCGGGACTGCCACCCCGGTTCGGTTTACCTGCACCAGGGCGTTCAATACGTGGTGAAGGACCTGCAGTGGGAACAGCACAAGATCCTGGTGCTGGACGAGCCGGTGGATTACTACACCCAGGTCAATTACGAGGAAGAGACTGAGATTTTGGAGGAACTCAAGCGCAGGCCCTTGGGGCCGGGAAGCGCGCAAAGTGATATTCGTTGGGGACGGGTGAAGATCACCCAGCGGTTCATCAATTACGAGGTGCACCGTATCGTGGACCGTTCTCTGGTTTCCACCTATCCCCTCACCCTGCCGCCCCAGACCTTCGAGACCCGGGCGCTTTGGATGATCCTCCCCGACTGGCTTCAGCGCAATCTCGCCGATCGGGACAAGAAACTCCATTTCATGGGTGGCTTGCACGCCGCCGAGCACGGCACCATCGCCATGATGCCGCTCCATGTGGTCTGCGACCGGTGGGACCTGGGCGGCATCTCCACGCCCGCCCACCCGCAAGTGCCCCAGCCGGTCATCTTCATCTACGACGGCTACCCCGGCGGGGTGGGGCTGACCGAGCGGGCCTACGAGACCATGGAGGAATTGCTGACGACCACTTTCGAGATGATCCGGGACTGCGAGTGCGAGGAAGGCTGTCCCTCCTGCGTGCAGAGCCCCAAGTGCGGAAGCGGCAACCATCCCTTGGACAAGCGGGGAGCCTTGCTGATCCTGGGCCATATCCTGGGACGGGAGGATTTCAAACCCCAAAGAAACGCCACGTCTTTTCCTTCAAACGTACCGGGTCAGGCCCTCGATTTCGCCCGAAAAGCCCCGCCTGATCCCAATCAGATTCAGTTGCTTACCCCTGCTCCATTAAATGCTGAAGTCGTGGGTAAGCCGGAGTCGTCGCCTCCAACTCCTAACTCAAAACTCCTAACTCTTAACTCTGAGGCTCCGCCTCAGGAGACCGGGCCGGTGGTCTTTGACATAGAGACCCAGTACCTCGCGAATGAAATCCAAGGCGGGTGGAGCAACCTGCCGGGCATGAAGCTCTCCTGCGCGGTGGTGTACGACGTGGAGAAGGACAAGTACTACACCTATGTGGAGGACAACGTCCAGGACCTCATCATCCACCTCAAGGGCTCCAGCCGGGTCATCGGTTTCAACACCTTGCGTTTCGACTATGGGGTTTTACAAGGTTACACGTCCTTTAATCTCCAGAAACTTCCTTCCTTGGACCTGATGGCGGACCTGCAGAAGAAACTCAACCATCGGCTCTCCCTGGCCCACTTGGCGGAGCACACCCTGGGCGGGGCGGAAAAATCCGCCGACGGGCTCCTCGCGGTGCAGTGGTGGCGGGAAGGGAAGCACCAGATGGTGATCGACTATTGCCGGCAGGACGTAAAGCTGACCCACGATGTCTGGAAGTTCGGGAAGGACAAAGGTTACGTTCTCTTCAAGCACAAGCAGTCGGGGGAAATCGTGAAATGCCCAGTAAGTTGGTGATTAAAAAGATTTTCAGAATTTTTTAAGGAACTTTATGGCAACAAAGGTAAAAGAAGATTCGGCGTGGTTCAAAAATCTTATAGCTCCAGTTGTTGTTGGATTAGTTATTCTTCTTGGCCAATCCATTTTACAACCAATTGTTTTAGAAAAGGTTCACAGAAGCACCGAGCG
>DATKOC010000154.1:0-13460 GCA_035524855.1 bacterium | reverse complement strand
TACCCATGCAGAAGTCGGATTTCCTGGGGCTCTTCGAGGCCATGGAAGGCTACCCGGTCACGGTCCGCTTCCTGGACCCGCCCCTGCACGAGTTCCTTCCCAAGCGCGAGGAACTGATGGTGGAAATCGCCCGCATGGAAGCCTCGGGCAAGACCAAGACGGCCAATGAGGTCATCCAGAAGGCCCTGGAACTGGTGAAGGAAAGCGGCTCGGACCTGGACAAGGCCAAGAGGCTCCTGCACCGGGTGGAGGAACTGCATGAGTTCAACCCCATGCTAGGCCACCGCGGCTGCCGGTTGGGCATCACCTACCCCGAGATCACCGAGATGCAGACCGAGGCCGTCATCAGCGCCGCCTGCGAATTGGTGAAGAAGGGCAAGAAGATCGTTCCCGAGATCATGATCCCCCTGGTGGGGGACGTGGCCGAGCTCAAGAACCAAAAGGCGATCGTGGTGAAGAAGGCGGAGGAAACCATCCAGAAGTACGGCGTCAAGCTGGAGTACCTGATCGGCACCATGATCGAACTGCCGAGGGCGGCGGTCACGGCGGACAAGATCGCCCAGGAAGCCGACTTCTTCAGCTTCGGCACCAACGACCTGACGCAGACCACTTTCGGGTTCTCGCGCGACGATACCGCGAAGATCATCCGCTACTACCAGGACAACACCATCTACGAGAAAGACCCCTTCCAGGTCCTGGACCGGGGCGGGGTGGGCCAATTGCTCCAGATGGGAGTGGGCAAGGGCCGCGGCGTGAAGCCGAAACTGAAAGTGGGCATTTGCGGGGAGCATGGCGGCGACCCGAACTCCGTGGAGTTCTGCCATATCTCCGGCCTCAACTACGTTTCTTGCTCGCCTTACCGGGTGCCGATCGCCCGTTTGGCCGCCGCGCAAGCGGTATTGAAGAACAGCGGCAAGGACAAGGGTTACTCCTCGAAGTAAAAGTCCCGGCCGGAAGGGGCCGCGTTTCGCGTGCCCCTTCCTTTATTTTTCCTAGGATTTAACGTTTCGTGGTGGCGGGCCGTGGAAGCGTTTCTGGTTTCCGGATTCACGTTTTATTGTTATAGTATGCGGGCTTTTGAGGGGTCTTTCGCCGATCGCCTAAAAACCATTTCATTCGGGGTTGCCACCTTATTATGAAACGTCCGATCCTCACTTTTTTCCTGTCGGCCCTCCTTCCCGCGTCGCTCTTAGCCTCCACCAATGTCCCTTCCACCCTTTCCGGCGACAACCAATGGATCGCGGCCGGTGGGCCTTATATCATCCAGGGCAAGGTGGTCGTCCCCAAGGGTTCTAAACTGGAGATTCTCTCCGGCGCGCAGGTGGTCTTCCAGGGCTCGGCGGCGCTTGAGATCGACGGCGATTTGGATGTCCAGGGTTCGGCCGCGGCTCCCGCGGTGTTCCACCTGATCGAGGGAGGCCTCAACAGCGAGATCTTCATCAACGGCGGGTCGGCCAAGATCGAGAACGCCAAGATCCTTAGCGGGGTTTTCCTGGTCACCGATTCCACCCTCACCCTGGAAGGCTGTGAGGTCACCAAGGGGAGCGGCGTTTACCTCCAGGGAACCACCAAGGCCAACCTGAAAAACAACAAGATCTACGGCAACGCCACCGGCGTGGTGCTTGACGGCCAAGTCCAGGCCAACCTTTCCTTCAATACCCTGGTGGAGAACACCTACGGCCTGCAATTGAAGAACTACTCCAAGCTCACCTTCCGCAACAATAGCGTCCATGACAACCAGGTGGAAGTGGTTAACACCGCCTCCCCGGCCAACCTGGGGGGGAACTACTGGGGAACCGAGGACTACGCGGCCCTGAAGGCCAAGGTTCAAGGCAACGCCATCCTCAAGCCGCTTTTCAGCCTGAAGGACGTCCTGCGCGTTTACGTCCGCACCCAACTACCCGTTATCACGAAGCAAATGTCCATGGCCTTGGCGGCCAAGGAGAGGAAGGAAGAAAAGGAAGAGGCCCTGGCCTTGAAAAAGTTCCGGAAGGAACAGAAGCTGGCGGGAAACCCCGGTGCCGTGGCGCCTCCTGAGGAAAATGAAGTGGATAAGGCCTTGGCGGAGAATGCCCCGCCCGAAAAGCCGGCCAAGGGCAAAAAGGCCAAGCCCATGGTCGAGGAAGCGCCCACCCCCGAAGTGGAGGAGCCCCTGACCCCCGAGACCCTCCCTCCCGCCGTCGGCCAAGCGGAAGTGACCGCCATGCCCAACGCCTCCCACACGCTTTCGCCGCGCGCGGACCTGCCTCCCGATCAATCCTCCGCTTCCGCCATGGCCGCTTATGAGCCTTCCGCGGTCCCGGCGGCGCCAGCCGCCCCTCCCGCCTCCACCACTGAAACCGCGCCGGCGCCCCCGGCCACGGCGGAAACCGCCCCCCCCGCGGCTCCCGCTCCTCCCGTGCTTGAGGAGTCCATCCCCCTGCCTCCAGGCACGACCGCTTCCGGGCAATCCCCGGCTCCACCTTCCGTGGAAACCACCATGCCCCCGGCGCCTTCCACCGTGGCTGGCACCAACGAGACGGTTCCAATGCCTCCGGACCTGGGCGAGCAATTGCCGCCCTCCACCGGCGCCGCGCCGGCCGTGCCGGCCCCGCCTGCCACGGCCGCCGTGCCCTCGGTGCCCAGCGCCGCTCCCCCAGCCGTGCCCGCGGCCGCCGCTCCTCCGGTTCCGTCCACCTCAACCCTGGTTTCCCCGCCTCCCGCGGCGGACATGACTTCCCCCATCCCGCCCCCCAGCCAATTGCCGCCTCCCCCCATTGAGGTTCAGCCGACGGAGGAACAGCAAAAGGCCCTCCAGTCCCTGCAAGGCGTCGGCGGCGGGGACATCGACGGCATGCAGGCTCCCCCCTTGGATTTGGGCCCGGACCTTTCCAACCCCTCGAGTGAATCTGCGGTGCCTCCGCCCCCCGGGGCGAACGGAACCACCGCTCCCGCCAAGACCGAGTCGGACCTGGCCCTGCCGCCCATGAAGGACTCCGATGTGGCGCCCCCGAAGGATTTGGACCTGCCCCCGTCTGACGACCTGGGCAATATCAACCTGGATTCCCGCAATAAATAATCGGCTGCAAATCGACGCGAATGAACGCGAATAAATCCCTATAATCAAGATCCAAAGCATCAATCTTTCCTGTTTTTTACGGCGAAAACTCGCGTTCATTCGCGGCCAATTTTGAGGGCTCAATGCCAATCCAAGTCGCACTCTTTACCATCGGTGAAAAATACGTTTCGGGAGGGGCCAAGGACGAGGCGGGGGACAACCTCAACGCCTCCTGCCTGAAGATGGGTTGGGAAGTAGTCGCGCGCCAGGCTTTGGGGGACGATGAGCAGGCCCTGGCTTCCCACCTCATCCAGACCGCCGACAGCGGCACGGTGGACATCATCTTTACGGTGGACGGCATCGGAATTTCACCCAAGGACCGGGTGCCGGAGGCCATGTACCAGGTATGCGAAAAATGGATTCCCGGGCTGCCGGAACTCATCCGCAACCGGGCCTACGAGAAGACCCCCCTGGTAGCCTTGACGAGGGGAGTGGCGGGCATCCGGGGCAAGACCCTCCTCCTCAACATGCCGGGCTCGCCCACGGCGGTGAAGGACGCCATGGAAGTCCTGCGGCCGGTCCTGCGCCTGGCCGTGGATCAGGTCAAGGGAACGCCTGCTTAAAGGGATGGGCAACCGCCGCGTCCTGGAACCTTTGCTTTTGTTCCTCCTGTTGTTTCAAACCCTTCCGGCGGATCCGGTTGAAAAAGGAACCCGGGTTCCCGTTCTAATCCACCTTTCGGTGGCCGAATCCATGAAACAAATCGAAAAAAACCCAAACTTCGTCGACATCTCCACCTATCCGAACGTCCTTGTGGACCTCAGGTACGCCAGCGTCAATAATTTCATGGGTGTCAACATGTATGGACCCCTTTACGGATCCAAACGGAAGGTTTTCCTCCACAAGGACGCGGCGGTCAAACTCGCCAAAGCCATCCAACTTCTGCGCAAAACCAAGCCCGGCTGGTCCTTCCTGGTATTCGACGCCTTGCGGCCCCGATCGGTACAATGGATGATGTGGGATAAGGTGAAGGACACGCCGCAACGGAAATACGTCGCCAACCCGGCTATCGGGTCGGCCCATAACTACGGTATGGCCATCGATATCGGCCTGACCGATGGGAAACACGGGGAAGTGGACATGGGCACGGGGTTCGACGCCTTCACGCCCTTGGCCGAGCCGCGGCAGGAGGCGAAGTTCCTCAAAAAGGGAAAACTGACCTGGAGGCAGGTGGAGAATCGCCTTATCCTAAGGAGGGCCATGACCGGTGCGGGTTTTCGCCAGCTCTCCCACGAGTGGTGGCACTACAACGCCTTGCCGGAACCGGAAATCCGGAAGAAGTACCCGATCGTGGAATAACGGGTAGGGCGAAAAGCCGCCCTTAAGCGTCTATAATCAAGGCCATTGAAACGGAGAAAACCATGAAATCCTTCAAATCCATCGGAATCCTTGTCGCGGTGCTGTCTTTGGGAACCCTCTTGTCCGGCTGCGGCAATCCTTACCGGGAAAACTACCTTTCCACCCTGGAGAAACGCAACAAGGACGAGTTGTCGCGCCTCCTACCCCCTTCGCATCCTCCCACACTGGTGACCTCCAATGACCTGAAGGATGATTCTATCCGCATGCGTGAGAACGGCTACCTCCTCATCGGCCGCTCGAAATTCCACAGCGCGCCGGTTGACGAGCGCCAGGCCCTGGACCAAGCCAAACAAGTGGGGGCCGAGGTGGTGCTGGTCAACCACAAATACGTCAACAGCGTCACGGAGAGCGTTCCCATGAGCGAGTACATCCCCGGCCAACAGGTCAGCCACCAGGAGACCACCGTGGTCCAGCAGGGGGACGCCACCCCCACTGTCATCCAAAAGCAGTCCAATACCACCGTGCAGGGGGAATTCCACACCACCTTCGTGGACCAGAACGTGGATTACTACGAGTACGCCGCCACTTTCTGGGCTAAGGCCAAGCCCTCGCTCCTAGGGGTGCTGGTGAAGGCCTTGGATGACAAGGCAAAGGCCCAGATCGGATCCAACAAGGGGGTCCTGGTGCGGGTGGTCGTCAAGGATTCCCCCGCCTACGATGCCGATATCCTCCGGGACGACATCCTCCTGAACCTGGGCGGGGAAGTCATCCGTGACCCGGACCAGTTCTTCGACTTGGTCCAGCGCAATGAGGGCAAGGAAGTTCCCCTTATCCTTTACCGCGCTGGGCAGGAATTGACCGTCAACGTCAAGATCAACAACGAATGACCCGCCTCAAATCCCTCCGACTTCCATTGATGCTCCTGGCCCTGTCGGGGCCGGCGAGCGGTGGAACCGCCTTGAAGGCGCTGTTGGAGAGCAATTCCTACAAGGATTCCTGGGTGAGCGTGGGGGCCTCCATCGATGGCAGCCGCCTGCGGTTGGATTTCGAGGGCCCTTGGTCCAAGGGCGCGCTCCTCTACGACCGGGACAGTTCCCTCGTGACCCTCGTGGACCATCTCCACAAAACCATCCTGGCCCTCACACCCGACAACCAAGCCACGCTCCAGCTGTTCGTCACCTTGGCGGCGACCCAGTTAAAAAAGCAGGAAGCCAGTTGGAACCCGGCTTCCCTGAAGGCCTTTGAACTGGCCCAACACAACAGCCAGGTTTTCTTCAATGGCACGCCCCGCCTGGCGGAAAAGGGGGTCAAGATGGAGGGCGTCCCCTGCGACAAGTACGTTACCGACCTGGAAACGGGGGAAAAGCGGGAGGTCTGGATCACGAGCCCCGAAAAGGCCGGGTTTTCGGCCGAGGATTATAACACCCTAAGGAGCTTGGCCCACCTGACCCTGACGATGGGGAACGGTTTATTCACCCAGATGGGGGCGGATACCACGACTTTCAGCCAGAATTTCTACGAGCCCCAGTTCCCCATGGCGGCGGTCCTCCACTCGAGGGGAAAAGCCTCCAGCCAGTTCAAGGTGCTCAAAATCCAATCCCAATCCTTCGGGGTCACGGCCTTCGACCTGCCCACCGGCTACCGGAACCTGACCATGCTTGACCTCATGCGGCAAGGCTCTCCGGCGGTTACCCCGCAGAATTAACCCCTCTTTTCCTTAACCTTTTTTTGCACTGTCGCCAGGCGCCCGGGTTTTCCCACCCTGATTTCGCCTGAAATTTGTCACCTCCTCCCCCATAGTCTTTGTAACTTCCACTTTACTTTAACCGTGCCGCTTCCGCGGTTATCCTCGACGGGCCGTTTTATTACGCCCCGAAGGGGCCGCCAGGAGGCCGTTATGCGTCTCACCCACGCCGCGTCGGACAAGAAAGTCAGCCAGGATTTGAACGTCAAGCGGAGCCCGCTTTGGCCCAAGGTCCAGGAGGATTTCCTGAAAGGCCATCCCGCTTGCGCGGCCTGCGGGGCCATGACGAAGCTCAACGTCCACCACAAATTCCCATTCCATTACGTGGTGTTGAGCGGCCGGGCGGACTTGGAGATCGACCCGCGCAACCTCATCACGCTGTGCACCCTTCCCACGATGGAGCACCACATCCTGCTGGGTCACCTGGACAACTACCAAAGCTATGACCCGAAGGTGACCGAAATGGCCCTGAGATACAAAGGGAAGGACGCGACGGAGATCAAGGCGGACCCCGCCTTCAAGAAGGCCGTGGCGGGTCGGCCGACACCCTTCGAGAGGATGACGGCGGCGGACAAACTGGCTTTCCGCAAGACGCTCGACCGGGTGTTGCCGGTCAACCGGACGCTGTCGGTGCAGGCCGCCCACGCGCGGGCCAACCTGTCCTTCCGCGTCCCCGCTTGAATCGAGGGTTTTTAAACGGTTGCGGTCCCAGCGGGCCGGTGGCCGCGCACCCGCAGGTGGTTGGTGATTTCTTTCACGCCCGGCACCAGCCGGGCGGCCTCCGCGGCCTGGTGCTTGGCTTCGCGGCTATGGACGGTGCCCGTCAGGGTCACGAAACCACCCTTTGAGACCACGTGCAGGTCCGGGGCTTGGCCAAGCCCCATACGGCGAATCAAGGCTTCCAGTTCGGTGTCACGGGCATCCCGTGTTTCCGGCGCTCCCGGGGTTGGGGTTCGGAAGGCTTTCCCGATTTGCAGGACGTTCTTTTCGGCTTGGGTGATAGGCATGATCGGCTCCTTGCGACTTTCAGGGATGGGGTGTCGGGGAGGAATGGAGCCCTTAGGTTACCCCTGCCGGCTACGGTGATCACAGGGCGAAAACAAGATTTAACCTGGATGTCACATGGTTTTGAAGGCGCTGGTAATTTCAGGCCAAAGGTTGAGCGAAGAGAGGGGTTAAAAGCCCTCGTCGGGGTAAGGCTCCTGGTCGCCGGTAGGGGTCTTCTGCGGTGATTCGGGGGCGGCTTCCTCCGCGGTGGCAGGGGCGCCGGCCGCTGGCGCGGCCGCCGTCGTGGGAGCCGCCTTGATAACGGGCTGGGCTTCCATTTCCAAGATATCCCCGCCCGTTTGGCCTCCGCCGGTGCCGCCCAAGGTGTCATCCGTGCCGGAAACCCCGCCCGCGCCACCCCCGTGCAAGGTGCAAAGTTTGGTAGGGGCCGTTTCCTTCCGGAAGATCTCGTCGCGGGTTCTGAGGCACTTGGCGCTGGCCAGCATTCCCGAATCCAGGCAAATTTTCCGGTGCACGAACTCGGATTCGGTTCCCTTCGGGGGCTCAAAGTCCTTCACGGGCTTGCCCGCCACGGCCACCTTCATGAAATCCGCCCAGATGGGGGCCGCCGCCTCGCCGCCCGTCTGTTTTTTTCCCAGGCTCTGGCGCTCGTCGTAGCCCAGCCAAACCCCGCAGGTCAGGTCCGGTGTGAAGCCGATGAACCAGGTGTCCACGTTGTCGTTGGTGGTGCCGGTCTTGCCCGCGGCGGGATAGGTGAAACCCAGGCGGCGGATGATACGGCCCGTGCCCTGGTCAATGACGTCCTTCATGGTATTGACCATGATATAGGCCACGCGGGGATCGAGCACTTCCTGCGCGACGGGGGTGTCGTTTTCCAGCACGTGCCCCGAGGCGTCCTTCACGGTCAAGATGCCAAAGGGTTCCACGCGCACGCCCTGGTTGGCGAAGGTGGAGAAGGCCTGGACCATCTCATCCAGGGTGACCTCCGAAGTACCCAGTCCCAGGGTAAGGTTCGGTTTGATGGGGGTGGTGATCCCGAGACGCCTCGCCATGCTAACGACCGGCTGGATTCCGAGCTTTTCCAGCAGCTTGATGGTGACCACGTTGATGGAATACATGAGGGCGGTGTGGAGGGTGGTTGGCCCGCGGAATTTCTCGGAAAAGTTGGTGGGCCGCCAGGGTTTGCCCGTAACGGGGTCAGGGTATTCCACGGGACTGTCGAGGAAGACATCGGCCATGGTATAGCCATTCTCGATGGCGGCCGCGTAAATGATGGGTTTGAAAGCGGACCCCGGCTGGCGGTGGGCTTGGATGGCCCGGTTGAAGACGCTCCTCCTGAAGTCGATGCCGCCGATCATAGCCCGGATGGCGCCCGTGTGCGGGTCCATGACCAGCATGGCCCCTTGGATGACCTGCGTGACGGGGATGTTCGTCAGGCGGTTCTTGCGGGCCACGATTTCAGCCCGCTCCACCCCCTTGGCCAGGGCCACTTGCGCGGCTTCCTGGAGCTTCATGTCGAGCGTGGTGTAAACCGAGAGGCCGCCTTTATAGACCGCGTTGGTGCCGTAGCGGGACTCCAACTGTTGGCGGACATATTCCACGAAGTAGGGGGCGTTCTGGACCTCGATTTTCTTGAGCTCCACCGGCACGTTCTTGGCCTCGGTGGCCTCGGACTGGCTGATGAAGTTGGCCTCCACCATGGCGTTCAGCACCGTATTGCGGCGCTTGAGGGCGTCCAGGGGGTTCTTATAAGGATCGAAGTTGGTGGGGGACTTGGGGATACCCGCCAACATCGCGCACTCAGGGAGGGTGAGATCCTCCACGTGCTTGCCGAAATAGGTGCGGGCGGCCGACTCGGCGCCGTAGGCGCCCTCGCCGAAATAAATCTCGTTAAAGTACATCTCCAAAATCTGCTTCTTGCTGTAGTTGCGCTCGATCTGCACCGAAAGCAGGGCCTCGCGGATACGGCGGCTCAAGGTGCGTTCCCGGGTGAGGAAGAGGTTCTTGGCCAGCTGTTCGGTCAGGGTGCTGGCCCCCTGGCGGACGCCCCCGGCGCTGACGTTGACCAGGAAGGCGCGGATGATGCCGATGGGGTCGATGCCCCAGTGCTGGTAGAAGCGCTGGTCCTCGATGGCGATGACGGCGTTCTGGAGGGTCTGGGGGATGCGCTCCAGGGGCACGATGGTGCGCTGTTCGAGCCAAAGCTGGCTGATGAGCTCCCCGTTGATGTCGTAAATCCGGGTCGCTTCGGAAGGCTTGAACTCGTTCAAGTTGGCGATATCCGGGAGATCCTGCAATTGGGCGTAAAGGATGCCTCCCAGGATTCCCATGGCCGCGAAGGCGAGGGCGAAGACGATTTTGAGGATGGTGGATAGGGGAGTGCGGGCTTTCTCGATCGGCATTTAAATCCTTATCAAGGCTTTGGCCGCAAATTTGCGCGGATTCGCGCCGGTTGAATCGGCGGATAAAAACTTTTGAGTTTTATTCGCGTTCATTCGCGGCCAAGACTTTATTTTGAGCCGTTCATTATAGCGGTGGTGTTCCCATTTCAACAGCCCGTAACAAGTCGTTTTTGTTATGATGTTGCCCCTATGAAAGTCCATTTCACGAAAACTCCCGAGCAGCAATTGGAAATCCTTCTCCGGGGGACGGCCGAGGTTATCTCGAAGCACGAGCTCTTGGAGAAGCTCAAGGAGTCCCACAAGGAAGGCCGGCACTTGAAGGTCAAGATCGGCATGGACCCTTCCGCCCCGGACATCCACCTGGGCCACACGGTGGTGTTGCGCAAGCTCCGGCAGTTCCAGGACCTGGGCCACAAGGTGCAGTACCTGATCGGGGATTTCACCGGCATGATCGGCGACCCCACCGGGAAATCCGCCACCCGCAAACCCCTGAGCCGCGAGGAAGTGGAAGCCAACGCCAAGACCTACCTGGAGCAGGTGCACCGGGTGCTGGACGACGATCCCGCCAAGTTCGAGTTACGCCGAAACAGTGAGTGGTGCAGGCCCATGGCATTTGATGACGTCATCCGGCTCGCCTCCAAATACACCCTGGCCCGCATCCTGGAACGCGACGATTTCACCAACCGCATGAAAGAACAGAAGCCCATCAGCCTGCACGAACTGCTTTACCCCCTCATCCAGGGCTACGACTCCGTGATGCTGGAATCCGACGTCGAGATGTGCGGGACGGACCAGAAGTTCAACTGCCTGGTGGGGCGGGCCCTGCAGGAGGACGCAGGTCAAAAGCCCGAAGCCATTATTGCCATGCCTTTGTTAGTTGGTTTAGATGGTGTGAAAAAGATGTCCAAAAGCTTAGGAAATCATATTGGAATCACCGATGCTCCAAATGAAATGTTTGCAAAACTGATGAGTATTTCGGATAAGGATATGTGGGTTTATTACGATCTTCTTTCCGATCGGCCAGACAAAATTGATTTACAGAAAAAAGTATTGGCAGGGCTTTATCATCCTAAGAAGGCCAAACAGGAACTGGCCAAGGAAATTACCCAACGGTTTTACGGGGCGGTCAAAGCCCAGGAAGCTTGGGATTATTTCGAAAACCGCCACGACATGAACCAATCGGTAGATTATCCGGAAGTTAATGTTTCTATAGGTGCCAGGAATTTTGCCGATTTTTTGGTACAGACTGGCGCAACGAAATCAAAAAGTGATGCAAAGCGGCTCATTGAACAGGGAGCGGTAAACTGGGTCAGATTGAATGAACTGGGTGAAAGGGTTGATGAATTTAAAGTTGATGATTTTCGAATGATGGTTTCGATTGATAGACCTGGACCGCAAGGAATATTGCGAGCTGGGAAGATTTTTCTCAAAATTAGCTGTAATAATTCTTAAAAGTCTTTGCAAATTCAGTTTTTTTATTCTCCTTGTAAACCGTTTTTCTCTGGTCTTATTTAGTTTGCCTCCGCTATAATTCCCTTCACAAAGGTTCGCTTGCTTGAGATGCCTTCAAGGAAGCGGGCTTTTTGTCGTTTTAGGGGCCTTTTTCCCGGCTGAAAACCCTTGTGTTTTCGATTCCACGATCCTTTCAGAGCCCCGGCGACCGGGCGAAACGAAAAAATTAAAAAATATTTTCATGAGGTTGGACGATGAGCGGACATAGTAAATGGGCGAAAGTCAAAAGGTACAAGGGGGCGCTGGATCAAAAGCGCGGCCAGGTTTTTTCCCGCCTTTCCAAGGAGATCCAGCTGGCCGCCAAAAGCGGCGGGGACCCCGACACCAATCTCCGCCTGCGCACCATCCTCTTGAAGGCCAAGGAAGTCAGCATGCCCGCCGACACCATCAAGAGGGCCATCAACAAGGGAACCGGCGCGGAAGCCGGCGCGGCGATCGAGGAATACCTTTATGAAGGCTACGGCCCGGCGGGGGTAGCCCTTTTGGTGGAAGTCGTCACCGACAACCGCAATCGAACCGCCGCGGATATCCGCTCCATCTTCTCCAAGTACAACGGGAACATGGGAGAGTCGGGATCGGTGGCCTTCCTCTTCGATAAGAAGGGCATGATCACCGTGAAAAAGGACGCCATCGGCGAGGACGATCTGATGAGCCTGGCGCTGGACGCCGGGGCCGAGGACCTGAAAACCGACAAGGGCGACGTTTACGAGGTGGTGACGGCGCCGGAGAGCTTTGACGCGGTCAAGAAGGCGCTGGACGATAAGAAGATAGCTTGCGACAGTGCTGAGGTCACCATGATCCCCAAGACCACCGTACCCTTGGATGAGAACAAGGCCGCTTCCTTCATGAAGCTTTACGACGCCCTGGACGAGTACGAAGACGTCCAGAATGTTTATTCAAATTCCGACATCAGCGACGAGATCATGGCGAAGCTGGAGAAATAAAGGCGAGCCCATTGGTAGTGAAAAACATTCCGGCCCCGGCCAGCGTCAAAATTATCCTCGGGATTGACCCGGGGTTGGCCCGCATGGGTTACGGGGTGGTGGCCCAACAAGGGCACCAGATGAAGGCGGGGGATTACGGCACCCTGACGACCCCGGCTGGGGAGCCCCTGGAAAAGCGGCTGGCCGAGATGTTCGGCAAACTGCGGAAGGTGCTGGCGAAAGTGAAGCCCGGGGCGGTGGCGATAGAGGAGCTCTTCTTCTCCCGAAACGCGAAGACCGCCATCGCGGTGGGGCAGGCGCGGGGAGTGGCCCTGCTGGCCTGCGGGCTGGCGGGAGTGCCGGTTTACGAGTACCGCCCGATGGAGATCAAGCAGGCCGTGGCCGGCCACGGCGGGGCGGACAAGGAGCAGGTGCAGAAGATGGTGAAGCTGTTGCTGGGGCTTAAGGAAGTCCCGCAACCCGATGACACGGCGGACGCCTTGGCGGCGGCCATCACGCACGCCCAAAGCGCGGGAACTCCGCTCGCCGAGGCCATGAAGAAGATGGCCCGGTTCAACAAAATTTGAGCCACGGAGGACACTGAGCCAATTTTTTGGTTTTATCCCAAGAGCCTTACTCTTTGTTCCCTGTGGTAAAAGATATAAATTAAATGTGTCAGGAGATTTATGTCCATGAAATGCAAGAACTGCCGCAATAAATTATTCGAAAGCGCCCGCTACTGCCCCGAGTGCGGTTATCCGGTGGACGAGAAGTTCAACGTGACCGCGGAGGACTACCTCAAAGACACCGTGAACAAGGGGAAAACCGACAAGCTAAGTCCCGACAGCGGCGAGCCCTTGACCCTTTTGGAGCACCAGGGCCACGAGTACCTCTGGGACAGCGAGAACCTGGGTGTCTGGGTGGACAAGAGCATCATGGAAGGCATCGACCGCGAGGCGGCCCAGGTGGTTTTTGAGAACCTGAACGAGGAGGACCAGAAGTACTTCAACCAAGCCAAGGAGCACATCAAACTGAAGGCTTCCGGCATGACGAGCCCTGTGACGGGCAACGAACTGGATGAGCACCATTACAAGGCCCTGGTCATCGACGAGGATTACGAGAGCAAGGGCATCTGGCTGGACCAGAGCGTCGTATCCTTCTGGTACGCGGCCACCCAGAACAAGGACGTGCCGGCGCTGACGCAAGTGGAAGAGCTGTTGCACATACTCGTCCATCTTAAATTTTTAGAGGATTAATCGAACCACAGAGTACTCAGAGTTCCCAGGGTAAGGCGCAAATAATTTTTTACTCCGTGTCCTCTGTGACCTCTGTGGTTAAAGAGGTGCGGTTTGATCGCTTTCCTGCAGGGTGTCTTGACGGCCAAGTTCGCCGACCGGTTGGAGATGGACGTCAACGGCGTGGGATATGAGGTTTATGTCTCCCAGAAGACCCTGCAAGCCGCCCCGGCGGTGGGA
>DATKOC010000153.1:0-12444 GCA_035524855.1 bacterium | reverse complement strand
GGTCCGGCCAATTTCCCAGCCGGTCAATATCCGCCAGGAGCTTGTCGGCGTAGGCCGTGATCTTGAAAAACCACTGTTCCAGATCCTTCTGTTCCACCGCCGAGTCACAACGCTCACAATTCCCGTCCACGACTTGTTCATTGGCCAGCACCGTCAGACAGGAGGGGCACCAGTTCACGTAGGCCTTCTTGCGGTAGGCCAGGCCTTTCTCGTAAAGCTTCAGGAAAATCCATTGGGTCCAGCGGTAGTAATCCGGCAGGCACGACACGACTTCCTTGTCCCAGTCATAGCCCATGCCCCAATCATCGAACTGGCCCTTCATGCGTTCGATGTTCTTGAGGGTCCAATCCTCCGGATGGATGCCTTTCTTGATGGCGGTGTTCTCGGCGGGAAGCCCGAAGGCATCGAACCCCATGGGATTCAGGACGTTCCTGCCTTGGGCCCTGAAGTAGCGGTAAACGGCGTCGCCGATGATGTAGTTGCGCCCATGGCCGGCGTGAAGGAAGTCGCCGGAAGGATATGGAAACATGACCAACGTGTAATACTTGGATTGGCTTTTCGAGAGGTCGCAGGAATAGACCCGGTTTTCCTTCCAGGTTTTCTTCCAGCGCTTTTCGATCTCGGTGAAGTTGTAGGTTTCCATGCCGGCCTTTCCTTAGGTTGGGAAGGGAGAATTATAAAACAAAAACGTGTTTTTCAGTTGATAAGGTGCTTCCGGGAAAAAACGAGGGTTAAAACGACGAAGAAGCTCCAAAGGGCGAATAATTCCAGCAGGAAAAAGGATTGGTATTTGGCGACATGAATGACCGCTTCCGACACCCAGGGAGGATAAAAACTATCGCTTTGCAGCAATTGCTTCCAGGCGGGGTAACTGATGAAAAAATCAAACGCGATGGCCAAGTGGACGATGGGCACCGCCCAAAAAGCCGCCTTGGAGCCGCTCAAGAGGTAGCCGCTACAGAGGAAAAAAGCGAAACCGGCTCCCACCCAATAAACCAGTGAAAGGGGCGGGCCAAAAGCAAAACCTAAAAAAACGGCCTTTCCCAGCACGGTCCACCCGCAAAGAAAAAGGATGGCCAGGGTCAATTCCACCACGCCGGAGGAAAGGAGATAAGGGTTCAGTTTCAACTTGGCGTGGATCACCTGGATGTCGGCTACGACCTGGCTGGAGGATGAAGTGAGATAGCGGATTCCGAGGCAGTATTCCCCCGCCGTCGGGTTCAGGCGATCCCGGCACCAAAAAACCTCGCTCATCCAGATCACCAAGGTCAGGGTCGCCCAATAGGATTGGATGCCAAAAGTGGCGCAAATGATCCAGGAGATAAAGCCGCAGGTAAGAAGATCCACGTACTTACTGGCCAGGATACGCCAAACCGTGGGACGTAGGCTTTTCTTGCCCGGCGGGGGCGTCGCCGAAGTCGTTGTCGTCATAAACGGCAGCCCACGGTCTGCGGTTCACGGTTCTCGGCAAAACCCAAAGACACGCCATTCTGGTTAAGGGTATATAGCTTCATCCTTCGGCCTTTCTTGGTGCACTTGGTGCCTTGGTGGTTCACTGGAGGGTCTTTAACATCGCGATTTCGTCACAATCGGAAAATTTGGCGCAATGCACGCAATCCCCCCATATTTTCTGGGGCAGGGTCAGTTTCTCCACCTTCCCGAAACCCAGCTTGGTGAAAAACTCGGTCTGGTAGGTGAGGGTAAACACTCTTTGCAAACCTAAAATCCGGGCGTCCTCCAGGCACCTTTCCATGAGCTTCCGACCGACGCCCTGTCCTTGGGAGGATTCCTCCACCGCCAGGGACCTCACCTCGGCGAGGTCCTCCCCCACCACGTGTAGGGCCACAACCCCCTTGATTGTGGGGGTGTCGCCATTCTCGCTGGAAGCCACGACAAAATCCCGGATTTTCTCCACCACCTGGGAAAACGATCGGGGCAGCATCTCGCCCTTGGCGGAGTAATGGTTGATCAGTTGGAGGATCGCGCGGGTATCGGAAGGCCGGGCAGGCCTAAATAAAATCTGGCTCATGTTGCCCACATAATAAAAAAGCCGGCTTCCCAAACCAAGGGAAACCGGCTTTCGATTCGAGAATTATTATTTGGACAACAGGACCACGCCGCCACCGATAAAGGCTCCAGTGGCCGCACCAAAATCCAAACCTCCAAAAGCCTGGAATTGGACATCCTTGCCGGTCCGGATTCCGACCAGCAGCGGGGTTCCCCCTAAACCTCCGCCGTTCACTACCCCATTCGTGGCCAATTCGGCGAAACCGGTCAGGTTCGAATCAAAGGGATAAGCCATTCCCAAGTCCAATTGGAAGAACGACCAGCTTCCAGAGAAGGTGTAATTGAGGACGGTGTAACTATAGGTTTGAACGTAGAGCCCCAGCTTCCCGTTCAACTGAAGTCCATCGGGAAGAGTGTAGGTCACGACTCCGTAGGGATCGAAAGTGAAAAAGCCGGTTCCCAAGGCGTTTGAGAGGGGGCCGAAACCAAGGTCAATCCCCGCCGCAATTCCCAGGTTCCTGTTGGAAGTGTCGAAGCCGTATTTCCCGCCGAAATTCAGGAAATTCAGGCCACTCGCCCCAGTTACCGAGTAAAAGGAGGTATTGGCGTTAAGTTGCAGCTTATCCGTGATCCCGTAGGAAACACCGACGGGGATCTGGAAAACACTACCCCAAGAATCAAAGGTCAAATGGGCGGAACCCATGACCTGGCCCTTGTCAAGGGTGGTGGCCGTATCGCTGAAAATGTAGCCGGGACGGCCCATCAGATTACCTCCGGAGATGACGTGCTTTCCGCCGGAAGAATGACGTGTTTCCTTCTTAACCTCTTTCTTTGTTTCCTTTTTCGTTTCCTTCTTCTTCTTCGATTTCTTCGACGCAGCGTCAGCGGGTGTCACCGCCAATCCTACAGTGAATGCCAAAGCTAAAAAGCTCACGGCAACTCGGGTCCAAAACCTCATAAATTCTCCCTCCAGGATTTTTGTTTAAGGCTCACACACCGTTTCCCGTTCAGGCCGGGAAGCGCCTCAATTGCCGCGCATTCTAGCATAGAGTTCCTTGGCGTGGGAACGGGAAGTTTCCGAAACCGGCTCACCACCCAACATTTTGGCCAATTCGTCGATACGACCGTTTTCCGTTAAACGGTTGACGTGGATCGAGGTCTTCCCCTTGACCACCGTCTTGGAGATTTGGTAGTGGCACTCCCCCAAACCCGCGATGGGGGCCAAGTGGGAGATGCAGAGGACCTGCTTCGACTTGGACAAATTTCCCAGGAGTCGGGCCACCGCCGAGGCGGTCCGGGCCCCGACGCCCGTGTCGATTTCATCGAAAATGAGGGTCCCCACCTCGTCACTCTCGGCTAAGACCGCCTTGAGCGCCAACATCACGCGGGAAGCCTCCCCACCGGAGGCAACCTTGGCCAGCGGCCGGACCGGCTCGCCGGGATTCGCGGAAAAAAGGAACTCCACCTTGTCCCAACCCGCCGGGGAGACGAGGAGTCTCTTTCCCTTCTCCATCACGGGGCTGTCAACCTCCTCTTGGGGAGTCACCAGGACCCCCATTTGGGCATGGGGCAAGCCTAATTCCCTGAGGGCATCCTGGACCTCTTTCGTCAATTCTCCACCGGCTTTCACGCGCTTGGCGCTCAACTGGGCCGAAGCCGCCCGATAGCGTTCCGCGTATTTCTCAATCTCCCCCTCCAGGGCCCTCAAGCGGTCCTCCCGGCCCAGGAGGTTCTTCAACTCCTCCCGGCTTTGTTCCAGGTACTTAAGGATTTCCACCGCCGAATCGCCATACTTTTTCTTCAGGCTGTTGAGGCCGTCAATTTGCTCCGAAAGTTCTTGGAACTCGCTTTCACTGAAGGAATATCCGTCCAGTTTCCCGGACAACTCAAAGGATAACTGGTTCAGGCTTTCCTGGATTTCCTTGGCCTTCTCGACCCACTTTTCCAACTCGGGGTCCAGTCTGGCGGCGTCCGTCAGGCGGGTCAGGGCCAATCCGAAAAGGCCCGTGGCCCCCCCATCCCCTTCCTCGTCCAGGGCGCCCAGGCTCTCCGTGAGGTGCTTGGTAATTTTTTCCCCGTGCTTCATGGCCTGGTAGCGCCCGAAAAGCTCCTCTTCATTAAGCGACTCCAGCCCGGAAGCCTCGATTTCCTGCACTTGAAATTGAAGCAGGTCGGTCCTGCGGGCGATTTCCCGGGAATCCCCACCCAAGCGGGATCGTTCCAATAACAGGCCCGACAATGCCTTATAAGCCTCCGAAACTTCTTCCAACGGCTTATCCAAGCACCCGAAGGCGTCAATCAGTTGCCGATGCCGGCCCACGTTGAAGATGGCCTGGTGCTCATGCTGGCCGTGGATGTCCACCAGCATGTCCCCCAACTCGGCGATCATGGCGGCGGTGGCCATTTCGCCGTTCACGAAACTGCGGGTCTTGCCCGAGGAGCGGGTGAATTCCCGCTTCAACAAAACCTCCCCTGAGGTCGCGTTGATTCCCCACTCGGAAAGCTTGTGGGTCACCGCACCCTTCGCGGGCACCTGGAAGAGGGCCTCAGCCACTGCCCTTTCCTCGCCCGCGCGAAGCATGTCGGCGGCCATCCTGTCGCCCAGGAGGAAATAAAGCGCGTCCACGATGAGGGATTTTCCGGCGCCGGTCTCTCCCGTCAGGACATTAAAACCGGGGGCGAATTCCAGGGTGACCGAATCCACAATGGCGAAATTCCGGATGGAAAGCTGTCGAAGCATGGGGTCAGTATAAACAAAAACAGGCGATTGAACCACCAAGGCACTAAGGTCACCAAGAACTTCAATCCTTTAAAACAATTTGAACCCATCGGCGTTCATCGGTGGCTAAAGAATCTTGTTCGGTTTAGGATGTCACCATGAAAAATCATCGCCTCCATTTGTTTTTGCGATTTGTTCTTCTTTTGGAGGCCTCCCTTTTTTCGTTTGCCTGTTCCTCCAAAATCATTCCAAGCATAAAACCCGACCGGGGCTTGGCTAACACGCCCCCCATGGGTTGGAATTCCTGGAACAAATTCCAATGCGACATCCGCGAGGACATCGTCCGTGAGGTGGCCGACGCCATGGTCACCAATGGAATGAGGGATGCCGGGTATCAATTCATCTGCCTGGATGATTGCTGGATGCAAAACGACCGCGTGGATGGGCACTTAAAGGCCGATTCCAAAACCTTCCCCAATGGCATCAAGGCGCTGGCGGATTACGTCCATTCCAAGGGGTTAAAACTCGGCATTTATTCCGACCGGGGCCGGAAAACCTGCCAGGGCCGTGATTCCTCCTTTGGTTATGAGACGACCGACGCGCGGGATTTCGCCGACTGGGGTGTGGATTACCTCAAGTACGACGACTGCAACCTGCCCTCCAACGTGAGCGACCGAGACGGTTACCGTAAGATGCGTGACGCCCTCCTGGCCACGGGACACCCCATCGTTTTCAGCATCTGCGCCTGGGGGTTCCAGGATTGGATGCCTGAAATCGGAAACCTCTGGCGCACCACCGGTGACATCCATGACCAGTGGGATGACGTGGTCAACCACGTGAACGAGAACGAACAGTACAGTTCCCGATCCCACGTCGGGGCCTGGAACGACCCCGACATGCTGGAAGTGGGCAACGACGGCATGACGACGGAGGAATACAAAAGCCACTTCAGCCTTTGGGCCGTCATGACGGCCCCCCTCATCGCGGGCAACGACGTGAGGAACATGTCCAAGGAGACCCGTGAAATCCTAACCAACACGGAAGTCATTGCCGTCGACCAGGACCCATGGGGTTTGCAAGGCGTAAAAGTTTGGGAGGGGGGTGACGGCCTAGCGGTTTATTCCAAGGTGCTGGCGGGCGCCAACAAGAGAGCGGTCGTTCTTTTTAACCGGAGCGCTTTTCCCGCCAAAGTGACCGCCCGATGGTCCGACTTGGGCCTTCCCCCCGGTCCCGCCTCGGTTCGGGACCTCTGGGCCCATAAGGACATGGGGAATTTCCAAGAAGCCTTCCAATCCGACGTCCCGCCCCATGGTGTCGTGATGCTCAAGGTCGTTAGCCAAGAGCCATGAGGGAATTCGACGTTCTCATTATTGGGGCCGGCGGCGCCGGGCTCATGTGCGCTTTCCAAGCCGGAAAAAGGGGGCGCAAGGTGGCCCTGCTCGATCACTCGGACAAGGCCGGGGCCAAGATCCTCATTTCGGGTGGGGGCCGCTGTAACTTCACCAACCTGGGCGCCGGGCCCGGAAATTACGTCTCCCAAAACCCCCACTTCTGTAAATCCGCCCTCTCCCGGTTCACCCCGGCCGATTTTATCCAATTAGTCAAGGACCACCGAATTCCCTATCACGAAAAGAAGCTGGGCCAGCTTTTTTGCGACCGGTCGGCGAAGGACATTGTGGAAATGTTGCTTTCGGAATGCGAGAAAGCCAAAGTGAAGATATTTCTAAAGTGCGCGTGTGAAAAAGTAGGTAGGTCATCCCCCTCTCCCTCGCCGGGAGAGGGCCGGGGTGAGGACGAACGCCAAATCCTCAAGCCACCCCCCACCCTACCCTCTCCCGTAAGGGGCGGGGGTTTTTTAATAAAAACAAACCAAGGCGAGTTTTCAACCCATTCCCTTGTGGTGGCCACGGGAGGATTATCCATCCCCAAAGTCGGGGCGACCGACTTCGGATACCGCCTCGCGCGGCAGTTCGGCCTCCAGGTCGTGGAAACGGCTCCGGCCCTTGATGGTTTTCGCTTTAGTGGCGCGGATTTAAAGCACTTTGGAGACCTCACCGGCGTCTCTTGCGATGCCCAGGTATCGTGCGGCGGGGCTTCCTTCCGGGAAAACATCCTCTTGACCCACGCCGGCCTGAGCGGCCCGGCCGCCCTTCAAGCCTCCCTTTACTGGCATCCCAAGGAGAAAGTCGAGGTGAACTTCCTGCCCGACTTTGAACCAGCCGCCCTGGAAAAATGGTTGAACCAAAGGAAGGGTTCCAAATCCGGGGTCAAAACGCTGTTATCGGGGATATTGCCCAAAAGGCTTGCCGAACGCCTCTGCGAGATGAACCTGCCGGGGCACGCGACCTTGGCGCAACTCTCAAGCCGGAAAATCAAGGACTTTTGCGCCCAGCTTCAAAGCTTTACTTTCGTGCCCCAGGACACCATCGGTTATGGAAAAGCCGAGGTTACCCGGGGTGGCGTGGACACGAACGAGCTCTCTTCCAAAACGATGGAATCCAAAAAGGTACCCGGGCTTTATTTCATCGGCGAGGTCGTGGATGTGACGGGCCAATTGGGGGGATATAACTTCCAATGGGCCTGGTCGTCCGCATACGCGGCCGCCCAGGCAGTTTAGGACAACAATCCATTTGAAACATTGAGTTCACCGAGTACGCGGAGGTTTAACACCAAAAATTCAAAATTCCGTGCCTTACCCCGTGCACCCCGTACTCCGTGGTGAAAAGACTTTGAATTTACCGTTCCCTCTTGGTTTTTAACCCAGGATCGTGGCGTAATAGCCCCATCCCAATGACGGAGGATGTTATGAAGAAAGTAGCCTTAGTTGTCACGGTTGTCTTGAGCCTAGGTTGGTCGGCCCATGCCTTGGCCGCCGGCACCGTTTATCCGTTCAAGGTAAAGACCATTGACGGCAAGCCCACCACCCTCGCAAAGTACAAGGGCAAGGTTCTGCTCATCGTCAACGTGGCCAGCAAGTGTGGCCATACTCCCCAATACGCGGGACTGGAAAAACTTTACGAGAAATACAAGGACAAGGGATTTGTCATCCTGGGTTTCCCCTGCAACCAGTTCCGCGAGCAAGAACCCGGCACCAACGCCGAGATCAAGGCCTTCTGCACCTCCAAATACAACGTGACCTTCCCACTCTTCTCCAAGATTGAGGTCAATGGGGATAAAGCCCATCCCCTCTACCAATTCTTGAAGAAGGCCGAGCCCGAGGCGGACGGCAAAACCGACATCGGGTGGAACTTTACCAAGTTCCTGATCGACCGGAAGGGCCATCCCTTGAAGCGGTTCGTCACCAAGGTCGAGCCTGAGGAGATGGATTCGGAGATCGGCGCCACCGTCGCCAAGTAATCCGCGACCGGCCTGATGGTGACTTAGGTCATATTTCCCCCTGGGGGGCCAAGATTATCCTGGTTTTCGGATAAGCCTGAATACGCCTTCCGGAGAGCCCCTCTTGCCCGCTTCCACCATGCGCACCCTGGACGCCAACGAGGCTGTCGCCCAGGTCGCCTACCGTTTAAGTGAAATCTTCTGCATTTACCCCATCACCCCTTCCTCCACCATGGCGGAGTGGGTGGATGACTGGGCCGCCTCCGGAAAAACCAACCTCTGGGGCTCGGTTCCCGCGGTCGTCGAGATGCAAAGCGAGGGTGGGGCCGCCGGCGCCCTCCATGGGGCCCTTCAAGGCGGTTCCCTGGCCGCCACTTTCACCGCCTCCCAGGGCCTCCTCTTGATGATCCCCGACATGTATAAGATCGCGGGAGAGCTGACTCCCACTGTTTTTCACGTCACCGCCCGTACCATCGCCACCCACGCCCTGTCCATTTTTGGCGACCAATCGGATGTCATGGCGGTCCGGGGCACGGGCTTCGCCTTGCTCGCCTCCAACAACGTCCAAGAAGCGGCCGACATGGCGCTGGTGGCCCACGCGGCCACGCTGGAAACGCGGGTGCCCTTCCTCCATTTCTTCGACGGTTTCCGGACCTCCCATGAGGTGTCCAAGGCGGTCCTGCCCACGGACGCCCAGATCTCTTCCGTGATCTCGGAAAAACACATCGTGGACCACCGCCAGCGCGCCTTAACGCCGGAAAAACCCCATCTGAAGGGCTCCGCCCAAAACCCCGACGTCTTCTTCCAAGCGCGGGAAGCCGCCAACCCCTATTACCAGGCGGTCCCGGAAAAGGTGCAGGAAATCATGGTGCGCCTAACGGCCGCCTGTGGAAGGGATTACCGTCTTTACGAATACCATGGCTCCCCCACCGCCACGAGGGTCATCGTCATCATGGGGTCCGGCGCCGACGTGGCTCACGAGACGGTGGATGCGCTCAACGGGGGACACGAGAAGGTGGGGGTCTTGAAGGTCCGGCTTTTCCGGCCCTTTTCCGCCCGCCATTTCGTGGAGGCCCTGCCCCCGACCGTGCGTTCCATCGCGGTGCTGGACCGCGCCAAGGAACCGGGCGCCCTGGGGGAACCCCTTTACCAGGACGTGGTCACCGCCCTGGAGGAAACGGACGAAAGCCTCCTCCTGCGCCGCCGGCCCAAGGTGGTGGGTGGCCGCTATGGCCTTTCCTCCAAGGAATTCACCCCCGCCATGGTCAAAGCCGTCTTCGACAATCTTAAAAAACCCCATCCCAAGAACCATTTCACCGTCGGCATCCATGACGATGTCTCCCATACTTCCCTGCCCTACGATCCCCACTTCACCGCCGAGGGCGACGATGTCTTCCGGGCCCTCTTTTATGGTTTGGGTTCCGACGGCACGGTGGGGGCCAACAAAAACAGCATCAAGATCATCGGGGAGAACACTCCCAACTGGGCCCAGGGCTTTTTCGTGTACGACTCCAAAAAATCCGGCACGCTGACCGTCTCCCACTTGAGGTTCGGACCCCGGCCCATTCGTTCCTCTTATTTGATCACCCAGGCCCGATTCATCGCCTGCCACCAACCCCAGTTCATCGGGCGTTACGACATGCTTTCGGCCCTGGAAAAGGGTGGCACCTTCCTGCTCAATTCCGACCTCCCCACGGAAAAGGTTTGGGAGAGCCTTCCCCGGAAGGTCCAGGAACAGCTCCAAAAAAAGAAGGCGAAGTTTTACGTCATTGACGCCGCCGGGGTGGCCGAGCAGACCGGCATGGGCGGGCGCATCAATACCATCATGCAGTCCTGCTTCTTCGCCATCTCAGGCGTTTTGCCAAAGGACCAAGCCCTGGAAGCCATCCGGAAGTCCATCCGCAAGAGCTACCAGAAAAAAGGCGAGGAAGTGGTGGCGGCCAATTTGAAGGCCGTGGACGACGCCTTGGCCCATCTTCACGAGATGGAAGTGGTAGGAAAACCCCTCAACGGCCCCGCCTGGCGGGCACCCGTGACCGAGGACGCGCCGGAATTCGTAAAGGACGTCCTAGGTCCCATCATCGCGGGCAAGGGGGATGAGTTGCCTGTTTCCGCCTTCCCCGTGGACGGCACCTTCCCTACCGGCACAGCCCGGTACGAGAAACGCAACCTAGCCCGGGAAATCCCGGTCTGGAATCCCGGCCTTTGCATCCAATGCTCCCGTTGCGCCCTGGTCTGCCCCCACGCGGCCATCCGGGTGAACGCTTACGAGGCTTCCTATGCCGGACAAGCCCCGGCCACCTTTAAATCCATGGACGCCAAGCACCGGGATTGGAAAGGCATGAAGTTCACCGTCCAGGTGGCACCGGAAGATTGCACGGGCTGTACCCTTTGCGTGGATATCTGTCCCGGAAAAGACAAGACCGATCCGAGTATCAAATGCCTCCAAATGAGCCCCCAACCGGCCTTGGTGGCCCAGGAAAGAGCCAATTGGGAATATTTCCTAACCCTCACCACCCCCGACCCCGCCAAGCTCAACCCCAAGCTGGTGATGCACCAGCAGACCCTGCCGGGCTACTTCGAGTTCTCCGGGGCCTGCCTGGGCTGCGGTGAGACGCCCTATATCAAACTCGCCACCCAACTTGCCGGCGACCGCATGATCGTGGCCAACGCCACGGGCTGTTCCTCCATTTATGGCGGCAACCTGCCCACCACCCCCTGGACGAAGGACAAGAGCGGGCGGGGGCCCGCCTGGGCCAATTCCCTCTTTGAGGACAACGCGGAATTCGGAATGGGGATAAGGCTTTCCACTGACTTGTTGAAAAACCGGGCCGTCCATCTACTCCAACGCCAGGAGGAAATCGTGGGCAAACCCCTTATCGAGGCATTGCTGACAACCGACCAATCCACACCCCAGGGGGTCGAGGCCCAACGATGGAACGTCGTGCGGTTGAAGGAGGCCTTGGCCAGCCGAAATGGCGAATCCCATTCCGAATTGGCGGACTTGGCTGACCACCTAGTGGAGAAGACCGTTTGGATTATGGGAGGCGACGGCTGGGCCTACGATATTGGTTTCGGAGGGCTGGACCACGTCCTGGCCTCGGGGCACAACGTGAAAGTGCTGGTCCTGGATACCGAGGTTTATTCCAACACCGGCGGCCAGCAATCCAAGGCAACGCCACTTTCGGCGGTGGCCCGTTTCGCGGCGGGCGGCAAGAAGGCCCCCAAAAAGGACTTGGGGATGCATGCCATGGGCTACGGGACGGTTTACGTGGCCAGTGTGGCCATGGGGGCCAACGACGCCCAAACCTTACGGGCCTTCCAAGAAGCCCTCTCTTACCCCGGCCCCGCGCTCATCATCGCCTACAGCCATTGCATCGCCCACGGCATCCGCATGGAGGAGGGCCTGCAGAGGCAGAAACTGGCCGTCCAATCGGGCCAATGGCTCCTGTACCGCTACGATCCCCGCCTCAAGGCCGATGGAAAGAATCCGCTCCAACTGGATTGTCCCGAGCCCAACTATCCCCTGAAGGATTTCCTCATGGGCGAGAACCGCTTCCGAGTGCTTTTAGAGGGACAGCCCGACAAGGGCGAAGCCTTGGCCGCCGAGGCCCAGGAAGGCGTGTTGGAAAGGTACCGCCATTACCTGAACCTCTCGCAAACAGCCGTGAATATTCCCATCCAGCCCGCTCCCACTCCAGTGGCGGGCTAATACCCTTTTTTCTCCTTCTTTTTGCAAGGGCCGAACCATTTGACATCCACCCCGGGGGACGGGTAGCTTAACCTCCGTCGTAACGCCATTGACGGAGACCCCCCATGGAAACTTCTTCCAGCGCCAAGATCAACAGCCAAGTCCTCGAGGAAAAACTAGCCGCCTTGGAAAAGGCGCATACCTGGAGCCCCCGGGTCATCTCCAAACTGGAGGCCCTGCTCCTCACCGGGGACGATTTCCAGTTGTTTAGGATCAATCCCCTGCAATTCGCCAAGGAAAAGGGCGTGGATGAGCAGGAATCCATCGACCTTTTCCTGCACGGCACGAAGCTCGGCCTCTTCAAGATGGAATGGCAGGTGCTTTGCCCCAATTGCGGCGATACCGTCGAGAGTTTCGGGGCCCTCAGCAGCGTCCACCCTAACTATTACTGCAACCTCTGCCGCTACGGCAGTGAGGTGCACCTGGACGACTACATCCAGATCAGCTTCACGGTGAACCCCTCGGCGCGGGAGATCAAGTACCACCATCCGGATCAATTGTCGGTGGAGGACTTCTATTTCAAGTACCACTTCAACCAGACCGCCCGCTTCCCGGGCGGGCCGCGCTTCCTGGACGCGGGGGCGCAGATCTGCCGGGGCGTGGCTTACCTGGACCCCGGGGAAGCCAAGAG
>DATKOC010000152.1:0-21115 GCA_035524855.1 bacterium | reverse complement strand
TCTTCCTGATACCCTTGGCGGTATCCACGGCCCTCTACCTAGATACCATGCGGTCTTTCCTCAAGTCAGAGGAAGCCATTGAGCAAGCCGTCAAGAAATCCCAGCCCTAAACCCGCTGAACTTCCGTCCAAACTTTGAAATACTTTAAAATATAGCCCTTTTGTGGGCGTTTTTTCTTTTAATTGACTTGATGCATTTTGGCTCATATAATCTGTTTTATAAAGACATAGAAATTATAGATGTTCTTGATGAGCTAGGAGGAAGTCATGGAAAAATTACCTTTTGTCAGTGAAGAGAAATCAGTAGGGACCTACCTGCGGGAAATCGCGCGGGTACCCCTTTTGACACCGGAACAAGAAAAGAAAATCAGTAAGGCCGCCCAGAAAGGCGATGAGAAGGCCCTCAACCGCTTGATTGAGGCCAACCTGCGCTTCGTGGTTTCGATCGCCAAGGGCTACCGCAACCGGGGTCTCTCCTTTTTGGACTTGATCAATGAGGGAAACCTGGGGCTCATGAAGGCCGCCCGGACCTTCGATCCCGAGAGGGGGGTGAGGTTCGTGTCCTACGCCGTATGGTGGATCCGCCAATCCATCCTGGCAGCCATCCTGGACAAGGCCGATATGGTCCGGATTCCCCAAAGCCAATCCAAGAAAATACGGCGTATCAATAAGCAAGTGGAAGCCCTTCGCGAAAAAACGGGGGGACCCGTGAGCGACATGGAGGTCATGAAAAAGGCCGACATTAACCGGGAAACCTTGGATGAGGTGCAACAATTCGCCCACGGTTACCTGAGCCTCGACACGACCCATGTGGGGGAGAGCGAGAAGCCCATCATCGAGTTCCTGGCCAACCCGAAAGAAAAGGACGACCTGGAAAAGACCCTGATGGACAAGGACCTTTCGAGCCGCCTGCAAAAGGCCCTGGGGTCGTTGGACCAGAGGGACGGCAAGATCCTCACTTGGCGCTATGGGCTGGACGGCAAAGGCAGCCAGACGTTGGACGAGATCGGCAAGCGCCTGAAAATCTCGAAGGAGAGGGTGCGGCAGATCGAGGAACGCGCGATGAAAAAAATCCGCGGGTCCAAGGACGTCGAACTATTAAGAGACTTTGTCGCCTAAAAGCCATTTTGAATGATGAATTTTAAATTCCGGTGATTTTCCATCCTTCCAAAATTGAAGGATGGAAAATTCTAAAACTTTTGGTTTACAACGGCGGTTCGCGGAACTTCTCCGTCCACTGGGAGGCCGCGAACGGCAAGAAGGAAGAAATGGAAGTCTCACCTCACCACCCAGCTTACACTATCAGCGTGGTGGCCCAATTGCTGGGCCTTCATGAGCAAACGATCCGCCAGTACGAGCGCCTAGGCCTGATCGCGCCCTGCCGCACTATCCGCAAAACCCGTCTCTACTCGCAGATGGACATTGAGCGGCTCGAGTGCATCACCTATCTCGTCAAAACCTGCGGCGTGAACCTTTCAGGTGTGAAAATCGTCATAACTTTGTCGAACCAGCATCCCGAAATCGACGAGCAGTTGAGGAAGCGCCAATTCAACCCGTTCCCGGCGCAACAGGCCGGGGCGGACCCAAGGATGGAGGACGAACACCATGAAGTTTAAAGCGACACGGCTTCACCGCCGTCATTTTTGGATCCGCCTCATCGCGGCCATCGCCGTCGTCTTCGGGGGTACTCTCCCCGCGGTGGTCTCGGCGGCCACCCTCAGCCTGGGGCATGACGCGCCCCCGGTACAGCTCCCCGCCAACAGCGCGGCCCTGGCCCTGCAGAACGCCTTCATTGATGTGGCGGCCTCGGTTTCCCCGGCGGTGGTCAACATCAGCTCCGAATGGACCGAAAACGTGCGGGGATTCAACGATTTCGGCGATATGAACGATTTCTTCAATTTCTGGTTCTACGGCCCCCGCGGCGGCCAACGCCAACACCCACAACTCAAACAAAAACAGCATAGCCTAGGCTCCGGCTTCCTGATTACCGCCGACGGTTACATCCTCACCAACGCCCACGTCATCGGCAAGGCCGAGAAGGTCACGGTCACCTTCGAGGACGGCACCACCTACCCCGCGAAGATTGTGGGTAAGGCTGAGAGCGTGGATATCGGGGTCGTCAAGATCACCGACGGCAAGAAAAACTTCCCCCACGTGGTCCTGGGCAACTCGGATGACATCAAGGTCGGGGAATGGGCCATCGCCATCGGCAACCCCTTCGCGCTGGATCACACCGTCACCACCGGGGTCATCTCGGCCAAGGGGCGGAGCGTAGAGATCAGCCAGGAATCAGGCTACCAGAGCTACATCCAAACCGACGCCTCCATCAATCCCGGCAACTCGGGGGGCCCGCTGTGCAACATCCAGGGCGAGGTCATCGGCATCAACAGCGCCATTTATTCCCAATCCGGCGGGTCCGTGGGCATCGGCTTCGCGATCCCCGCCAACATCGCCCGCAAGGCGGCTGAGGACCTGGTCAACGAAGGCAAGCTTATCCGGGCGGGCTTGGGCGCCATGGTGCAGTCCCTTTCCCCCAAGATGGCCAAGAGTTTCGGGCTCAGCTCCACCGAAGGGGCGCTTCTTTCCAACATCAATTCCGGCAGCGCGGCGGAAAAAGCCGGCTTGAAGCCCGGCGACATCGTGCTATCGGTGGATGGCGCCAAAATCACGGCCTCGGGGGATTTGGTGGCGAAACTCCTCACCCACAAACCGGGAGACACCGTTCAATTGACGGTCCTGCGGGGGGGGCAACAAAGCCAGGTTCCGGTGACCCTTCAGGCTTTGGATGAGGCTTCCATGAAAACCAACCCCAAATCGGATGAAAATGATGGGGAAGCCCTGACTCCGGGCCAGAGCGACAACCTGGGTTTTTCCTTCCAGGACCAGACCGCGGAAATCAAGGGACAACTCCCCGCCGACGCCCCCAAGGGGCCGGTTATCACCAACGTGGAACAGCAGAGTCCGGCCCAGGCCGGTGGATTGCAACCCGGTGACGTGGTCCTGAAGGTGGGGAACACGGCCATCGTCTCGGCCAACCAATTGGCGGTGGTCCTCAGGAAGAGTGACTTGAAGAATGGCGTGCGGCTCTTCGTGTGGCGCAATGGCGTGACGCTTTACGCCTTTTTGCAGACGGGAGATGAGTAAAGGCGGCTCCCAGCCGAAAGTCCTCAGTTGACAGCCAAAAGCAAGAAACCCTGGTTTTCCCAGGGGTTCTTGCTTTTGAACAGCCCTAGCCAGGCCGGAAGCCCGGGAATAGGATATTCCCATGCTCCGCAAGGTCAGTCTTAGCGTCTTGGTCTTTACCTACCTCTTCGCGGGGATCGCCCATTTCACCCGCTTCGAGTATTACCGGAAAATCATTCCCACTTTCCTGCCTTACCCGGATCTCCTTGTCCACGTCTCCGGCAGTCTGTTCATCGCGCTGGCTGTTCTCCTGGCGATTTCCCTTACTCGAAAAGGCGCTTGTTACGGGATTCTTTTGATCTGGAGCGTGGCCTTACCCGTGAATGTTTACGTGCTTCTTCAGGGCGGGGCGGGAATCCCATTGCCCTACTGGCAATTGGCGGCGATGATACCTTTCCACCTGGCACTCATGGTCTGGGCTTGGTGGCACCTTCGACAGGAAGTGGCAGTCGGCGGTCGACAGTCCCCAGTCGGCAGGAACGGATAAGGCATGTCCCATTCCGAACGGCTTCAAAAAATCGAGAATTACGGCGTGTACCACAAGAACTTCTCGGAGTTCCTCAGGGAATTCCCCCGGGAAATGTGGAAATACAAGCCGGACGCCGACCATTGGTGCGTTCACGAGATCATCCTGCATCTTTTGGACACTGAGATGAACAGCTATGTACGCTACCGCACCTGCATCGCCGAACCGGGGAAGACCATCACGACTTTCGACCAGGACAAATGGTCCCGGGCCTTGAAATACACCGAACGGGACGTGGATGAAGCCATCCACAACCTACAGGGCGTGATCAAGATGAATTACGACCTGTTGAAATCCCTGCCCGAGGAAACCTTTTCCCAATCGGTCCTGCATCCCGAGAGGGGTGTCCAAACTTTGGACCAGGCGCTCGACGTCTATTTCAACCATATTCCCCACCATATCGAGCAGATGCGCAAGCGCCTGAGGGAATGGAAAAAGACGCAAAAGTAAAAGGTTTAAAACATTCTTCACCGCAAAGACGCTAAGTCGCAAAGGCTCAATCTATTTTAAAACATTTGAATCAAATTTCTTTCTTGGCGTCTTTGCGCCTTAGCGGTAAAAAAGTTAAAGGTTTAAAACGGAACATGAATATCCTTCATGTCTTAAGCGGCGATTTTGTGGCCGGTTCGGAAACCTCCACCGCCGCCATCATTGACCGTCAGGTCCGGGTCGGGCACAAGGTTTTCATCGCCTCGGGCAGCTTCACCCACTCCACCCAGGCCGAATGGATCGAGGTGCCGATCTACGACCGCCGGTTCCTCCAGCGCTTCCTGAATGTCGTGAGCCTGGTAAGGATCATCCGCCACCACCGGATCAACATCGTCCATTCCCATTCCCGCGCGGCCAGCTGGGTTTCCTATTGGGCCTGTTCCTGGACCAGGACGGCCTATCTTTCCACCCTCCATGGCCGACAACACCTGCACTTTTCCAACAAGAATTTCAATATCTATGGCCCCCGTTGCGCGGCCGTCTGCGAGAACATCCGGGAGCAAATGCTGGAGGAAACTCGGGTGTTCCAGCCGGGGCAGTTGACGGTCATCCGCAACGGCATTGAATTAAAAAGATAAAGGATAAAACCAAAATCCGACACGAAGCCTCTAAGCCGCAAGGAAAATATCTTTAAAACTTCGAGTCTTAGCGGCTTTTTGTCGGAAGCTTTTGGGGAGGTTTTGTGGTGAACCCAACAATTCTCATCGTGGGCCGGCTGTCGGGCCCCAAGAACCAAACGATCCTCTCCATCCTCCGGAACGCCGTGCCCGCGGTATTGAAAAAATTCCCCGGAGCCAGGTTCCAAGTGGTGGGAGGGCCCGTGGCCGGGGAGCACCGGCAATTGGAAAAACAATTTTTCGCCGTCCGCTTTGAGGGCCACCAGAAGGATTTAAAACCCTTCTACCAAAAGGCCACCGTGGTGGTGGGGGCGGGTCGGGTCGCCTTGGAGGCGATGGTGATGAGAAAGCCCATCGTGGCCGTAGGGGAGCGCCTCTACCTGGGGCCCCTCCTGCCGGAAAAAGTGGAGCTGGCGAAAGCCACCAATTTCGGGGATTGCTGGAGCGAGGAGAAGTTCGATTGGACCCAAGTCGGGCCCGACCTGGCCGCCCTGCTTCAAAGCCGCAAACGCCTGACCCAAGCGGCCCAAACGGGGGCCAAGCTCCTCCGGGACGAGTACGACATGGACAAAATCTTTCCCCAAATGGAAAGGCTTTATGAGCGGGTTTACCTGGAGCACAACCTCGCCGGACTCCACGAATTACCGGTTCTCATGTACCACCGAGTTGTGAAACAGGCTCCCGCCCTCTCCAAGTTTGACATCTATATCACCCGGGAAAACCTGGAAAAACACCTACAATTCCTGCGGGTCCGGGGAATCGAAACCCTCACCTTCGAGGACCTGACCCGGCGGCGGGCACCCCGCAAGGCCGTCATCCTGACCTTCGACGACGGTTACGCCGACAACTATGAGAACCTATTTCCCTTGCTCAAGAAATACGGCATGAAAGCGGTGGTTTACGCGCTGGGCAACCGCAAGCACCGGAACAACTATTGGGACATCCCCAAGGGAGAGCCGGCAACCCCACTCTTGACCGACGCGCAGATTCGGGCGATGGCGGCCAGCGGGCTGGTGGAAATCGGCTCCCACGCCTTGAACCACGTGCGGATGACCGAGTTGAACCCGGCGGCGCTCCGGAAGGAAGTCGCCCAGTCCCGTGAAATCCTCGGTAAATTGGTGGGGAAGCCCATCCTGTCCTTCGCCTATCCTTTCGGAGCTTATAACGAAGCGGCCAAGCAAGCTGTCGCCGAGGCCGGTTACCGTTTCGGCATCGCGGTGAACAGCCCTTATACCCGCTTCGCGGAGGACCTGATGGCCATCCGCCGGGTGCATATGTTCCCCCGCTCGAGCGTGTTCGACCTTTGGAAAAAAACCAGCGGCTTTTACCACAGATATAGGAAATTGACAGGAAAGTCTTAAAGGCCCTTTGGCCACCGATAAGCACCGATGAACTTTGATATCTTCAAAAAGGCTCAAAAATGATTGACCCACGGTTTTTAAAACCAAGAATTTTAATCTGTGTTTATCCGTGTTCATCGGTGGCTAAAGGGGTTTTGGCATGAAGTCCTTTTCCTTATCCGTGGTGGTCATTACCCTCAACGAGGAGAAGAACATCGTCCGGTGCTTGAAGAGCCTACGTTTTACCCGCAAGCCCGAGGTGCTGGTGGTGGACGCCGAGAGCCGGGACAAAACCGTGGCCGCCGCGCGCAAGCTGGGGGCCAAGGTGCTCATCCGGAAATGGAAAGGCTACGCGGACCAGAAGAACTGGGCTTTTGGCAAGGTGAAAGGCGATTGGATTTTATCGCTCGACGCCGACGAGGAACTAACCCCGGAGCTTTGCTCCGAAGTGGAGCGGGTCATGAGCCAAAAGGCCCCGGGGTTTGTGGGTTATGCGATCAAGCGTCGGGCTTATTTCCTGGGGAAGTGGATCCGGCATTGCGGCTGGTGGCCCGACGCCCAATTGCGCTTGATCCGCCGGGGCAAGGGAAAATTCTCCAACCGCCCGGTGCATGAGGGGATCGAGGCGATAGGACCCACGGGATCGCTGGAAGAACCCATGAACCATTACACTTACGATTCCATCGCCCAGTATTTAGAGAAAATGGAACGCTACTCGAGCCTCTTCGCCGCCAACGCCCCGTTCAAAAAGAGAAAACTCTGGTGGGTTTACCTTGTTCTCATGCCTCCCTGGATATTCCTGCGGATGTTTCTCCTCAAGCTGGGGTTCCTCGACGGCTGGCGCGGCTTGCAGGTTTGCGGGTTATCGGCTTACCATGAATTCGTGAAATACGCCAAATTGGGCATGAGGGAACTGCTGGGACATGAGTAAACCAAAAAAATCACACGCACGGGCGATTCTCGCCTTGGTCCTCGGCTGCCTGCTGGCCTGGGACATGGCGGCCGCCAAGTTCTTCGCCCTCTATTCAAATTTCCAAGCCCTGACCGGCGCCGATTCCGGCTTGAACTTCGACCCCTACGCGGTGCATTGGCGGTCCTACAACCTGTGGATATTCGTCCTGAACTTCTTGACGATATTGGTTTTGAGCCTGGGATTGGGGAGGCCCCAAGTCCATTGGAAATTCAGGTTCCTCGTCGCCCTGGCGCTCTTGGCCAACGCGGTTTACCCGCACCTGATCATCCTCACGGCCATGACGGGATTTCATTTAGTCCCTTTCTCCATTATGGTGGTGCATGTCGGCGCCTTTTGGGCCTGGGTTTCCCTCCTGGCCCGGGAGGGCCCCCCCAAGCCGCAAGAGGAAAAGGAACCCATGCAGGACATCAAGGAAATCGACACCGACCAGGCCCGGGTTTTATTGGATTCCAAAAACGCGGTCTTTGTGGATGTCCGCGACCCCCTCACCTATGAGGCCGCCCATATCCCGGGCGCCCTTTTGCTGAGCGACGACAACGTGGCCGATTTCGTCCAAAAGACCGACAAAGGAAAAACGGTCGTTGTTTACTGCTACCACGGCCACACCAGCCAGGGCGCGGCGGCCTACCTGATGGAGCAAGGATTCAAGGACGTTTACAGCGTCATCGGGGGGTTCGAGAAATGGCGGCAGACGCAGGAGATTGAAAGCTGAAACCCGAAATCATTTAAAAAGGTGAAACATGGGCGTATGGGATAAGGACTACCAATACTGGCTGATGAAGGCCGAGCCGGACGTTTACCCGATCGAGCGTTGGAAAAAGGACAAGGTCACCTTCTGGGACGGGGTGCGCAACTACACCGCCCGGAATTTCATGCGCGACAAAATGAAGAAAGGACAGGGGATGTTCTTTTATTATTCCGGCGGCAAGCCCAGCGGCATCGCTGGGGTGGGGGAGATCGTGAGGGAGGGCTACCCCGACCATACGGCTTTTGACCCCAAGGACGTCCACTTCGATGAGAAGAGCGACCCCTCGAAGCCCACCTGGTATATGGTGGACGTGAAGTTCGTGAAAGCCTGCAAGCAGATCCTGCCCCTGGATTTTCTCAAAAAAGTCCCAGCCTTAAAAAACATGGCCCTCTTTAAGTATTCCCGCCTCTCGGTGCAACCCGTCACGGAAAGCGAGTGGAAAACCATCAACCGGCTCATTGACGCCCAGTAAGGTCGATCGCAGTCGTCAGCCGGGGCAAGTCTTGTTAAAATACCGCCCTATGCCAACCTTCCACCGATGGTTCGGGGCCCTTTTTCTCGGCTTGGCCGGTCTCACCACGGCCTGGGCCGACCCTCCCTCGTTCCTCCGCCTCCAGGAGGATATTCCCCTTTCGGGAGGCGACTCCCGGTTCGATTACCAAGCCTTCGACCCCAAGAACGGGACCCTTTACCTCGCCCACATGGGGGCCGGGCAGATCATCATCTTCAACACCCGCCAAGGGAAAGTCATCACCACCCTCTCGGGGGTGCCCATGGTCACGGGTTTGTTCGTCATCCCGGAAACCCACCGGCTTTACGCCAGCGTGACCCGCCAGCACCAGGTGATTGTGTTCGACACCCTCAGCCTGAAAAAAGTGGCCAAGATCCCGGCTGGGAACTTCCCCGACGGCATGGCTTACTCCCCCGACACCCGGCAATTGTTCGTGGCCGACGAGTTGGGGGGGGAAGTCACGGTCATTGACGTGGAGAAAAACAAGCGGGTGGCCTCCATCAAGATGGGCGGGCAGGTGGGGAATGTGCGTTACGACCCTTCCCGCAAGGTGATCCTGGCCAACATCCAGACCAAGAACGAGTTGGTGGTCATCGACCCCCAGAGCCGTGCCATCATCCAGCGCCATCCCTTGAGGGAAGGCAAGCATCCCCACGGCCTTTACCTGGACAACAACTCCCGCCTGGCTTTCCTCGGCTGTGACGGGGACGAGAAGCTGGTGATTTTGGACCTGAACAAATTTGACGAGATAGGGATTTCCAAGGTGGGGAAGGACCCCGACGTGATTGATTTCGACCCGGGATTGGGATACCTCTACGTGGCATCCGAATCGGGAGTGGTTTCGGTTTTCCGCGTGCGTGACCGCAAGGTGGAGAAATACGGCGACTATCCGGTCGGCGTCAAGGCCCACTCGGTGGCGGTGGACCCCCAAACCCACTGCGTCTATTTCCCCCTGGAGAAATCCGGCAAGGGACCGGTTCTGAGGATCATGAAGCCGGTGAATTAAACACCCAAGGTCATCTGGAATGGAAAAGAGGCTCAAGGATTATGGGCGGTTCAAGCAGCTATAAACGATTTCTTCAAAATACGGAATCGGACAAGGGGAACCCAATGGGAATGGTATTTTGCAGGGGTTGTGGCAAGAAAATCCATGAAACAGCTCCAACCTGCCCCCATTGCGGGGCACCCCAAGGTCTTCCGGATCATTCCGACAAATCCCGAAACACCGTTGTCCTCGTATTCGTGGCATTAGGGTGGACTTTGGTATTTTGGATCGGATTTATTTTCATATCAGGAATGATTATCGGCGTTACACACCCGGATACCGCCCGGGAATCCGGAAGAGAATTTGGCCGGGTAGTGGGATTGCCTTTGCTTTTGTTCTCGCTCAGTTTATCGGCTTTGTTAACGGCCTTAGGCAAATTGCCAGGCACCCGGAAATAAGTAACCCGCCCCTCATAAGTTGGTGGTTACCTTAAAAACCAGAAAACTAAACCAAGGAGCGCTATCCCTAAAAGAACTCCTGCCGTCCATTGAATCCACTGGTTGGGTTTAGCCATCAGGGTAGACTTAACAGGCGAGTCGCCTTCGTCCTCCGCCATTTCTTCCCAAGGCTCCGGTGGCTTCCAGCCACAATGAGGACAGGGCGCCCAGTCGTACTCCATTTCCTTACCGCATTGAAGACAGACCAACTCGCCCATGAGGATTTAGAATCCACTTACATAAGGGAGCTTTTTAGCGACTTCCGCCGTCTTACCAGCGTTGGCGAGGAGCAGGCCGGTGGAATCCCAGGTGCCGTTGACCAGGGCATTGCGCTTGGATTCATGGATGTCAAACCTCAGATGCTCCTTTCCCTCACTCAAGAGAACCTTCTTTTCCAAATCCAGCCTGAATTTCGTCCGCGGCTTTTCTTTCACTAAAGCCTGTAATTTCCGCATTTCCTCCCGGGAAACGGTGGCGGTGGGAATGCCCAGCATGGTGCAGTTGCCGGCGAAGATCTCGGCGAAGGACTCCCCGATGATGGCCCGGATGCCCCAGCGCATGAGGGACTGGGGAGCGTGCTCGCGGGAGGAGCCGCAGCCGAAGTTCTGGTTCACGAAAAGGATGTGGGCCCCTTGGTACTGGGGCAGGTCAAAGGGGTGGCCCTTGGGTTTTCCCTCGGCGTCGAAACGCTCGTCGTAGAAAGGGTATTTACCCATGTTGGTGAAGGTGATTTCCTTCAAATAACGGGCGGGGATGATCCGGTCCGTATCGATGTCGTTGCCCTCGACCGGAACGGCTTTTCCTTCGATTTGGGTAATTTTACTCATGAAAAACCTCCAAAGTTTGGACCACAGAGACTCAGGGCACCCCAAAAAGAAAAAAATATTGTTTATCTTTCCCTGAGCACACTGAGTTCTCTGTGGTGAAAATTATTTTAAAAGTTCCCGCACATCCGTGACAGCGCCGGCGACGGCGGCCGCGGCCACCATGGCGGGGCTCATCAGCATGGTCCTTCCGTCCTTCGAGCCCTGCCTCCCGATGAAATTACGGTTGGAGGAAGAGGCTGAAATCTCCCGGCCCTTGAGCTTGTCGGGGTTCATGGCCAGGCACATGGAACAGCCCGCTTGGCGCCACTCGAAACCAGCGTCGGTGAAAATCTTGTCCAACCCTTCCTTCTCGGCGGCGGCTTTTACCTGCTGGGAGCCGGGCACTACGAAGGCCCGCACGGTTTTGGCCACCTTGCGGCCTTTAGCCACCTTGGCGGCCTCCCGCAAATCCGAAAGACGCCCGTTGGTGCAGGAGCCGATAAAAGCCACGTCAATCGGGGTGCCCTTAATGGCGTTGCCGGGCTTCAAGTCCATGTGCTTGTAGGCCAATTCGATGCCCTTCACCTCGTCGGCCGAGAACTTGGAGATCTCCGGAAGTTTGTCGTTCACGCCCACGGATTGGTCGGGTGTGATGCCCCAGGTGACGATCGGCTCGATGTCGGCGCCGTCGAAATTCACCACATCGTCATAGACGGCGTCCTTATCGGAAGCCACCGATTTCCAATAAGCCAGTGCTTTTTCCCATTTATCCTCGGCGGGCGCGTATTTGCGGCCCTTCAGATAGTCGAAAGTTGTTTGGTCGGGGTTCACATAGCCCACCCGCGCGCCGCCCTCGATGGCCATGTTGCAGACCGTCATGCGTTCTTCCATCGTCATGGCGTCGAACACCGGCCCGCCGTACTCATAGGCGTAGCCGATGCCGCCCTTGACCCCCAGCCTCTGGATGATATAGAGGGTCACATCCTTGGCGGTGACACCCGGTTTCAATTTACCGTTCACGTTGATGCGCCGAACCTTCAAGGCATCCATGGCCAGGCACTGGGTGGCCAGGACGTCCCGCACCTGGGTGGTGCCGATGCCGAAGGCGAGGGTTCCAAAGGCCCCGTGGGTGGAGGTGTGGGAGTCGCCGCAGGCGATGGTCATGCCCGGCTGGGTGAGGCCCATCTCGGGCCCGATGATGTGCACGATGCCCTGGTTCCCGGAGTTGAAGTCGAAGAAGGGAATGCCGAAATTCCTCACGTTCTTCTCGATGGCGCCCATCATTTGCTCGGCCTCGTTGTCGGCGAAGGGGCGGGCCTGGTTCTGGGTGGGGACAATGTGGTCCACCGTGGCGAAGGTGCGGTTGGGATAGGCCACCTTCAGGCCCTTCTCGGCCACCATGTCGAAAGCCTGGGGGCTGGTGACTTCGTGGATCAGGTGCAGGCCGATGAAGAGCTGGTACTGGCCGGTGGGGAGTTTGTCCACCACGTGGGCATTCCAAACCTTGTCGTAAAGCGTGCCTTTAGACATATAAACCTCCCAAACATTTTCATCACAGGGAACCCAGGGTCCTCAGGGAACACGTAAAGATTAAGACGATTTAATATATTTGTATAAGATATAATTAATATTATTAATATAGTTAATAACTATATAATTGGGTTTACTTTCCCTGAGTTCGCTGAGTCCCCTGTGGTTCAAAAAGGTGTTTGTTATGGAAACCCACCAATTGCGTTACTTCCTGGCGGTGGCCCAAACGGGCCGGTTCACGGCGGCCGCGAGGGCCTGCAACGTGAGCCAGCCGTCGCTCAGCATCCAGGTCGCGAAGCTCGAGGAGGAACTGGGCGGGCCGCTTTTCGAGCGCACCCGCAAGGGGGGGAAACTCACGGGCAGGGGCGAGACTTTCCTGCCCAGGGCCAAGGCGATCCTGGCCGAGATGGAATCGGCCCGGGAGGACGCCAAGGCCCAGTCGGGCCTCACCTTGGGCAAGGTCAGCCTGGGCTGCATGCCCACGACGGGCGCCCACCTGTTGCCGCCCATCCTGACGGCTTTCCGGAAGGCCCACCCCAAAATCCAAGTCCACTTGAAGGAGGAGTCTTCCCCGGATTTGGCGGGGGACCTGGAACAGGGTGAGATCGAGTTGGCCATCCTGGATGAGGCGGGGCTCCGGCCCGGGCTGGGCCATGAGACCATCCTGACGGAGGAAATCCTGCTGGCCCTGCCGGGCAAGCACCGGCTGGCGGACAAGGATTCCCTCGCCCTCAAGCAGGTGGCGGATGAGCCTTTCATCCTCATGAAACCGGGGCATGGCTTCCGGCAGATCACGCTGGATTTTTACCGGAAAGCGGGTTTGGAACCCAAGGTGGTCTTCGAGAGCGGGGGCATTGAGACGGTGCAGGCCCTGGTGGCGGCGGGACTGGGCATCAGCCTGGTTCCCCAAATGGTGGCTGGATACCCCAGGGTGGCTTACGCCCATCTCAGCAGTCCAAAAGCGACCCGCACCCTTTCCCTGGCCTGGCGGGGCAAAGCCCCTTTATCTCCCGCGGCGGCGGCCCTTCAAAGGATCATCCGGGGCATTTTCCGGGCTTAAACGAAAAAGCCCCGGGGTCCAACTGGACCCCGGGGCCGCAAATATCCAACGACTTCGATCGTTTGCTTCAACCTCATTTACAGCCGGATTCCCATGGGTTTTGGGCCCTCAGCCCCGCGCCAGGCGGCGCAACCCTCGAACCCTTCCGACGATTGTTCTAACCTAAATCCACAACGGAAAAGAGGTCTTACCACCCCTTTTCCAACGGCGAACAACCACTCACCGGATCACCCGGGCCGGGTTTTCACGCGGTTTGGGACCTCAGTCCCCGTGGCGCCCCAAAGGCGCCGCCAGTGAACCCTTGCCAGCCTCCCCGGCTTTCGACGACTGGGCTCCTTATCGGTTTGGGACCTCAGTCCCCGCTACGCCTACAGTGGGCGTTTACCTTGGAGCCCTTACGACAGTCCCCTTATAAAGCGGGCGGGAATGTTCCTTATATGACTTAAGTCAGCAAAAAGTGATTTTTTTGGAAAGAACGGGAAAAAGCCCCAAAAAGGTTGTAACGAGGTCTTTCCCCGCTTCCGGCCTTGAAAATTTTGAAGGGGACTCCTTAGACTTAGCCGGTCTTCATCACAAATCGCGGGAGTCATTATGAAAATCGGCATTATCGGATCGGGAGTGGTGGCGCAAACGTTGGGAACCAAGCTGGTGGAACTTGGACACGAGGTGGTTTTGGGGACAAGGGACCCCCAGAAGCTGGACGAGAAGAAAAACATGGCGGGTACGCTTAACGAGTGGCTGGCGGCCGTGAAGAATAAGGCCAAGGTCGTCACCTTCAAGGAAGCCGCCGCCCACGGGGAACTACTCATCAACGCCACCCATGGGCAGATCTCCGTCGAAGCCCTCAAGATGGCGGAGGCGGACAAAGTGGGGCCCAAAGTCCTCATTGATACGGCCAACGAACTGGATTTCAGCGGCAAGGGCTTTCCGGTGTTAGCCAGCGGCGCCCGTTCGGTGGCCCTCAACCTCCAGAATGCCTTTCCCAACCTGAAAGTCGTGAAATCCCTCAACACCATCACCGCCCCCCTCATGGTGAACCCCAAAGCCCTCAAGGGAGGGGACCACACTATTTTCATGGCTGGCAACGATAGCGGTGCCAAAAGCAAGGTGGGGGACCTGCTCAAATCCTTCGGCTGGAGCGACATCCTGGATCTGGGGGATATCCAGGCGGCGCATGGGCCTGAAATGATGATGGGAATGTGGCTCGTGCTTTATATATCGATGAAGAACGGCATGATCGGCGTCAAAATCCAGCGCTGAATCAGGCCTTCCGGGTTTTGAGGTAGGAAAAAATAAATAGAATCCCCAAAAGGGTATCGATGGTGGCTCCGGGGAGAATATAGGGTCCCACCCGTCCCGACGAATAAAGGAAAGCCACCGCGATGGCGAAGGAGAACTTCTCGATCAAAGATGGCAGCATCAGGGGCCGGTACTTTACCGGATCCGTGGAAATGATCAGGAAGGCCACCTGCCAGGCGAGCCCGAGCCCAATGAAGCCATAATAATATTCCGGATGAGTGATGGCCGGGAGCGGGATGGCCAAGGGGTTGTTCTCCACAAAATAAAAAGGCAGCAACACCAGAAGTCCGTAAATTCCAGCGATCCTAAAAACCCATTTTGCGAAACTCAAAGTTTTTCCTTTTATTAATATGGCGGAGAGATCGGTCAGGGTGAAAAGTAAATTTATTTAAAGTTTTATTCTTAATAGAGATTTTCGCCCCGTTGCCTTCGGCAACGCCGAACCCCGGGTTCAAATCCACCGCTCTCCACTATGCAGCAAAACCTTAATGCGGTTTTGCTGCATAGTGGCGGAGAGAGAGGGATTCGAACCCCCGTTACGGTTGCCCGTAAATCTGATTTCGAGTCAGACGCATTCGACCACTCTGCCATCTCTCCGGGTCCAAACAGCTTAGATAAATTGTTGGTTTTACCGCCTATTCGTCACATCGAATGCGTCTGCGGACGCATGGATGAAAGGAACAGTTTACTCCAATTCTCGGTGGAAACTTTCGTCGCGGCCCTTTGGGGCCGACCGACCACTCTTTTCCATGTGCGGCCGGAAAAGGAGTCGTATTGTAGAAGAATCAAAGTGATTACGACAAGCTTACCCGAGAACCGAATCTGTTTTAATTCACCATTATTTATGAGAAATTAGGGGGATGAAAAAGCCCTCCATCGCCAAGCTGACCCGCCAATATCCCGACCGGAAACTCCTCGAAAAAACCGCGCCCGCCAACCCCTTCCGGCTGTTCCACCATTGGTTCGCCGAGGCCGCCAACGCCAAGCTCCTGGACCCCCACGCCATGGCCCTTTCAACCGTCAGCGCCGGCGGGAAACCCACCGCCCGGATGGTGCTCTTGAAGGCCTTGGATAACAAGGGGTTTGTTTTCTTCACGAATTACCTCAGCCGGAAGGGGAAGGAACTTCATCAAAACCCAGCCGCCTGCCTCTTGTTTTTTTGGCCTGAACTGGGGCGCCAAATCCGCATTGAGGGCCGGGCGCAAAAGGTGACGTCCAAGGAATCCGACGATTATTTCAAGACCCGCCCCTTGGGAAGCCAGCTTTCCGCCTGGGCATCCCACCAAAGCCAAGTCGTGCCCAACCGGGAAGTCCTCGAAAAAAAGATGAGGGAACTGGGAAAAAAGTACCACCACCGACCGGTTCCAAGACCCCCGCATTGGGGGGGATACCGGGTTTTACCCAGTGCCATCGAGTTTTGGAGCGGGAGAAGGAACCGCCTGCACGACCGGTTGGTTTACCGGCGGAAGGGCCCGGGAGGATGGAAAAGGGAAAGGCTTTCTCCTTGAAGCTTATTTAAACTGAGATTGCTTCGTCGTAAACGCCCGCCTATTCGGCGGTCATTCCTCGCAATGACAGGTAAATAAATGGAGCAGATCCAACAAACGCGGAGCAAGATCATCCAAACGGCCACCATCCTGGGGGTCATGGTGCTGTTCTTCGTCGCCTTGGCGGTCCTGCGGCGGGAGGTCAAGGTCAGCCACGCCCAGGATGTCCTGGGGTACCTGTACCAAATCTCCTGGCGGCGGTTCCTGGCGGCCTTTGGGCTCAGTTTAGGAAGTTATCTCGCCCTTTCCCTCTACGATGTCCTGGGCCTGTTCCATATCCACAAGCTCATGTCCTACGGCCGAATCCTCCTGACGTCCTTCATCGCCTATAGCTTCAGCCACAACATGGGGGCCGCCCCCATCACCGGCGGGGGCATCCGCTACCGCCTCTATTCCGCGTGGGGCCTTACGGTGGGGGAAGCCGCCAACGTCCTGGTCATCTGCGGGATGACCTTCTGGATCGGCTATTTGACCATGGGGGCGGTTTTCTTTTTCCTGGAGCCGCCCGAACTACCCCCTTCCATTCACCTTCCTTTCAACTCCGTTTTTTCCATTGGGACCGTTTGCGTGACGGTCGTCATGCTTTACCTCCTGAGCGCGGTTTTTTTCAAAAAGACGATCCACATCTTAAAATGGAAATTCCCAACGCCCTCCGTTGGCATTGTGGTAAGCCAAATGCTGGTGGGTTGCCTGGACTGGACCTGTTCCGGAGGGGCCCTTTTCCTGCTCCTGCCCCCCAACTCCCTGAACTTTCCAACTTTCCTTTCCATTTACCTCTTGGCCCAGATCGTCGGTTTTTTAAGCCAGGTGCCAGGCGGCTTGGGGGTCCTGGAAACCGTCATCGTTCTCCTCCTCTCCCCCCTCCTACCCGCTTCCGACGTGTTGGGGGCCATGCTGGCCTTCCGGATGGTTTACTACTTGATCCCTTTCGTGATGGGGTTGGGCGCTTTTTCCATCTATGAGATCATCCGGAACAAAGCCGGTTTCAAACGCGCGCTCCAGATCCTCGACCGTTGGGCGCCCGATTTCGCGCCGCATGTTTTTTCCATCCTGCTTTTCCTGGGTGGCGCCGTCCTCTTGGTGTCCGATGCTACGCCGGAGGCCGAGAACCGCCTGGCCCGGTTGGGGGACTTGATGCCCCTGCCGGTGCTGGAGGGGTCCCATTTCCTGGCGGCCCTGGCGGGAGCCGCCCTCCTGGTCCTGGCCCGCGGCCTCCAACAACGGCTGGAAAGCTCCTATGTGGCCGCCCTCATCGCCTTGGGCATCGGGGTGTTGACCTGCCTCTTCAAGGGCTTCGACTATCGGGAGGCCTTGATGCTGTTGGCCCTCGGCGTGGCGTTGCTCCCCTGCCGGCGCTATTTCCCCCGCAAATCCTCGGTATTCCAACAGCGCTATCCCCCCTTCTGGGTGACCGCCATCCTTTTCGTCCTGTTGGGCTCCATCTGGATAGGCGTCTTTAATTACCACAACGAGGATTATTCGAACGACCTCTGGACGATGTTCGACCTGCTGGGAGACTCGTCCCGGTTCATTCGGGCCATCCTGGGGGAAACGGCTTTCCTGATCATTTTCTCCCTCATTACCCTCTTGAGCCCGGCCCAGCCCGAAACGGAATATCCCACGCCCTCCGAATTGGACAGGGCGCTGGCCGTTACCAGGAAATCCCGGCGGGCGGAAGCGGGACTGGCGCTGTTGGGGGACAAGGCCCTGCTTTTCAACAAGAAGTCGGACGCTTTCCTGATGTACGCCATCGAGGGCAAGTGCTGGATCGCCCTGGGGGACCCGGTGGGCCCGGAAAAGGAAAAGGCGGATTTGGCCCTCAAATTCAAAGACCTCTGCCGCCGCCACAAAGCCTGGACGCTTTTCTATACCGTGGACCAGGAACAATCCCAGTTCTACCTGGACGCCGGCTTGACAGTCCTGAAGTTCTCAGAAGAAGCCCGGGTTTCCCTGAGGGGTTTCAGGGCCGAGGGGCTGGCTTCCAGCGACCTGAAGAGCACCGCCCAGCGCTTCCGGGAAAAGGCCGATTACACCTTCGAGGTCCTCGAGCCCGGGTGGATTCACCCCCATTTAACCGAGCTCAAGGAGGTCTCCGAAGCCTGGCTGAGCAAGAACAAAAGCCGTGAAAAAGGCTTCTCGGTCGGGTTTTTCCGGGAGGACTACCTCCAACGCTTTCCCTTGGCGGTCGTGCGCAAGGAAGGGAAGATCGCCGCCTTCGCCAGCCTGACCCAAGGGGGATCGAAAGAAGAGGTGGCGGTGGACCTGTTGCGGTCCACGGCGGGGGAATCCGAATTACTGGAGGATTACCTGCTCCTGGAATCCATGCTTTGGGCCAAGGAAAAGGGCCACCAATGGTTCAACCTGGGCATGGCGCCCTTGCTGGATATGCAGGAGGGACCGCTGGCCCCTTTTGAGAAGCAGGTGACGCAAATCCTGGCGCCCTACCACGGGGAAGCCCCCCCGGCGGATATCCGCAAGTCAAAAGAGAAGTTCAACCCCGAATGGAGCCCCAAGTATTTGGTTACCTCGGGCAACCTCTCGCTGCAGGTGGCCCTGACCGCTCTGCTGGGCCTCATCGCGAAGGGAAACCGGGTGGGATACCGGCAGTGAAAAAGGCGGTCCGCAGTCGACAGTCCGCAGTCGGCAGGAAAGAATCTTCAAACCCGGCTATTGCTAAGCTTTTATCATTCCTGCTACTGATCACCGCCCTAGGGATTGGGTGCGTGCCGGGACAATACAGGTTGCGCGAAACCGGAACGCCCGCGACCCCGGAGGAGGCGATCCAAAACGCGGAAGGGTTCCTCCGAAACAACCCTAACTGGAAAATCGACTGCTCCCACTTCGTGCTGGCCTGCTACCACTCGCCCCCCATGGACGCTTTTCTCAACCGGCGCAAGTATCACCACAACCTGGTTTACGACTTGAATTATTACCTGACCCACCAAAAAACCCGCCGAGCCCGCGCGGCCGACATCCAGCCGGGGGACATCCTCATCTTCAACAAGACCTACGACATCAACCACGACGGGCATATCGACGACAAGGACCTCTTCACCCACGCGGGCATCGTGGAGAGCTTCAAGGACATGGTGGTGACTTATATCGACGCCTCGGAGGGCCGGAAGCCGCCGCGGCTCCATCGGCGAACCTTCAGTTTTTACGGCGCCGGGCACAACGAAACGGTGGCTACGGATCCCGCGACGGGGCGGAGGATCCACGCCCGGGACACTTTCTACGCCGCTTACGCCGTACCCAAGGGCGATTAACCACCAAGGCACGAAGGGCACCCAGAACAGCAAAAGATAAGTGTGTGAAATGGCTGAACCAATCGATCTTTCGCCTTACTCGGCGTCTTTGTGTCTTGGTGGTTCAAAGTTTTGGAGGTTGCATGTTTCACGTCGTTCTTATTGAACCTGAGATTCCCTGGAACACCGGCAACATCGGCCGCACCTGCCTGGGAGCGGGGGCGGAACTCCACCTGGTGGGACGCCTGGGCTTCCACCTGGACAACAAGCAGGTCCAACGGGCGGGGCTGGATTATTGGGAAAAAGTGAAACTTCACCGGCATGAAAGTTGGGAGATTTTTTTGGAAAGCCTTCCGAAAGACGCCAAGTTGTTCTTTCTCTCGACTAAGGGCAAGAAAAGTCTTTGGGACGCCTCTTTCACCGAGGATTCTTTCCTCATCTTCGGAAAAGAAACGGCGGGGTTCCCCAAAAAGTTTTACGAGGAGTATAAGGAAAGGATGTATCGTATCCCGCAGAAGGAAGAAGGAATTCGGAGCCTGAACCTTTCAACAGCGGTCGGAATTGTTTTGTATGAGGCATTACGGCAAGCCCAAGCCAGGAATAAAAAATGAAAAAAGCGGGTTTTGGGAAAAGATTGATCGCGAGTCTCATTGATGGGATTTTTTTTGGCTTTTTTGATTTCGCCCTTCGGGATACTACGATCATTATCCTGATCGTCGCTTATGAAACTATATTGATTTCCCAATGGAACGGACAAACGATAGGAAAGAAAATCATGGGAATCCGAGTATTGGATGACCAAAATAGACAATTAAATTGGTTAAAAGCTTTTATTCGTTCCGTCAGTAAATTACTTTCCGCTGCGGCGGCCGGGTTAGGTTTTTTTTGGATGCTCTGGGATGAAAAATCCCAAACCTGGCACGATAAGATCGCCGATACCTTCGTGGTGGAAGTCTAAGACGCGATTTTCCAGGATGATCGAGACAAAGGGGCGGGCCTGGACCCGCCTTTTTTATTTGGAGAGAAGGTTGATTCCTTCCTGTCGTTGCGGCAAGCTGGGCACCCATGAAGCTCCGATTTCCCCTGGTGTTCCTGGTTTTGCCGCTCACTCTCAGCCTAGGATGGTGGTGGATGTCCTCCGACTCAAAAGCCTTCAAGCACACGAACCGTTTGATCCACGAGAAAAGCCCCTACCTGCTCCAGCACGCCCATAACCCGGTGGATTGGTATCCCTGGGGGGAAGAGGCCTTCGAGAAGTCCAAGAAAGAAAACAAACCGATCTTCCTTTCCATCGGCTATTCCACCTGCCACTGGTGCCACGTGATGGAGCGGGAAAGCTTCGAGAACGAGGCCACCGCCAAGCTCATGAACGAGAATTTCGTCTGCATCAAGGTGGACCGGGAAGAACGGCCCGACGTTGATCAAATCTACATGAACGCGGTCATGATGCTCACCGGCCAGGGAGGATGGCCCCTCAACCTCTTTCTAACCCCCGAACTGAAGCCCTTTTACGGGGGAACCTATTTCCCGCCCGACGAACGCTATGGGCGGGCCAGTTTTACAAGCGTACTGAATGACATCGCCCGGGCCTGGCAAAACCGCCCCGAGGACGTCGCCAAGGCCGGACAGCAATTGGCGGAGGCCGTGTCCCGCCCGCCGGCGGATACCCAAGGCGGGGCCTTGAATGAGGCGACCCTCAAAAGGGTCGTCGAGGACTGTGCCCATAACTTCGACGCCCGGGACGGAGGCTTCCGGGGAGC
>DATKOC010000151.1:0-8708 GCA_035524855.1 bacterium | reverse complement strand
ACCCTTGAGAATCAAGGCCTTCCAGGTTTCAGGAGCCTGATACCGGAACCGGCCGCTCAAAAAATCCAATAGTGATTGACCGGATTGACGGGAATGGATTTTGGATTGAAGAAGGGTTTCTTCGGACATGGCTATCCTTGGAAAAGCGCGGGCTGAAAATCGAATTATTCTGGAGTAAGCTGGGGCAATGAGCAATAAGCTTTTTTTCATGCTGGTGGGACTCACCCTGGCTTCCTTTTTTGGTTGGATGGCCTATGACGCATGGACCACTTCCTCGGAATTGAAGGGTGATGCGGCGCACCAGGGCCTTCTCATGGATTCGGGCGGGAGCATGGCGGGCATCCAATACGTTTTCCGGATGTCCGATCCCCAGTACCACCATGACCTCAGCACGGCGCAGATCGAGCAACTAAGCCAAACGGTCGGTTCGGGGGAAAAATACCATGTTTACGGGCTGACCCAGGCGGATTATGAAACGGAAACCCATTATCAGGTGAATTGGTCCAAAAAATGGTTCAGGGAGGAGTACAGCCTTTGGGTGGAAAACCTGCGCGTGGATTTTTCCTACAATACCCTCAATGTCTATGTTTCCAGCGCTTATCCGGAAGGCAGCTGCGAGTACCAAGCGACTTTGGAACACGAAAATCAGCACGTGGAGATCCACAAGCAGATTTTCATCCGGTTCCAAAAAGTGATCCGCGATACGCTTGGCGCGGCGCCAAACCTCCCTCTTTCCTCCAATCCACTCTTGGTGACGTCGATCGAGGATGGAAAAAAGAAGGTGGGAGAAACAATTTCGGGGATTCTGGACCCGGTGTTCGATCAGTTCAAGTCGACATTGACCGAGGAACAGGCCAAAATCGACACTCCGGAAAGCTACAATGAATTACGCCAGAGATGCCAACATTGGTGAGGAAAAGGACCCTTGAATGCCGTTCTATATCAACGCGGCTTTTTTGGAATAGCGATTCAGGACCGGGGCGGCATCCTTGAGGTGAACAAGGATGTCGGTCATTTTCCAAGAACGATGGTAAACGGCCTTGGTCCTGCGGCTTAAAAGGGCCGCCCTCAAGTCCTCCGAAGTGTCCCCGTCGAATTCCGTGTGTCCCATCCCGATGAAACGGGCGTTATGCGCGTCGCTGCAGCCCACGGCCGCGAGCTTATGCCGTTCCATGATCCTCAGGGCCTTGCGGTTGCTCCAAAAGGAAAGCGCGTCGCCGTGGTTAATGGTTTCGATCCCGTCAAAGGGGATATCCGCGAGCATTTCCACCGCCTTGGGATGCTCGGAATCCTTCCCCGTGTAAATATGGAAGGGGTGGGCGAGAATGGCGATGCCGCCCTGTTGATGAATGAGGTCGACGGTGCGGTTGGCCGTCAGGCGTGGGGGGACAAATTCCTTCAGGAAAATCCCTATTACGTGGCCGTTCAGGGTACTGACCTCCTCGCCGACCACCACTTGGACGTTCAGGTCGGGCCGGCGAAACGCGTATTCCTTGGCCCGCCGGGCCCCTTCCAGGGTGTCGTGGTCGGTCACGGCGATGATTTGGAGGCCAGCTTTTGAGGCGGCTTGAACCACCTGGCGGGGGGAGTGAAGCCCGTCGGAAAAGTCGGTATGGAGGTGTAGGTCGGCTTTGGCCATTGACGGGCATGAGGATAATTCCGGGCCGTCAGGTCCAGGTAAATGGGGTGTAAATTAGGTGTTAAAGAGTCCTGCCGCCACGGCCGGACTTGAAGCCGGGTAAAATTCAACCTAAATACACTGCGGGAAACGGTTCCTCGCTTGTTTTACAAGGCATTAACATGTTCGGGGGAACCATTGGATATAATTCCCGGACGAGGCCGCCCATGAATATTCCCCTTGGAGAAAGATCCTGAGATGAAACAGATTTTCGTGGTGGAAGACGAGAAAGACCTGGTGGAGCTCCTCACCTATAACCTGGAAAAAGACGGCTACCGGGTGCTTTCCGAAATGGATGGGGACACGGCCCTAAAAAAAATCCCGGAAAAAATGCCCGACCTGGTTTTGCTCGATCTCATGCTTCCCAAAACCGACGGGTTGACGGTTTGCAAAACCCTCAAAGCCAACCCCAAAACCTCCCACATCCCCGTGGTCATGCTGACCGCCAAGGGCGAGGAATCCGACAAGATCGTCGGGTTGGAATTGGGGGCGGACGATTACGTCACGAAACCTTTTTCAGTGAAGGAGCTTTTGGCCAGGGTCCGGGCCGTCCTGCGACGCTTCAGCAAGGCCCAGGAAGGTGAAAAGGTCCAAAAATTCAAGGATTTGACCCTCGACCGCTCCAAACACGAGGTGGTTCTCAAGGGCAAGAAGATGGACCTGACGGCCAAGGAATTCGAGCTTTTGGATTATTTCCTTACCCATTCCGGCCGTGTGCTTTCGCGGGACGTTTTACTCAACAATGTTTGGGGTTATGATTACTTCGGAACGACCCGAACGGTGGATGTCCATGTCCGGCGCCTGCGTGAGAAACTCGGCCCCTATGAGAAACATGTCCAGACCGTCAAGGGTTATGGATACCTTTTCAAGGATCAAATCTAGCCCCGGTTTTATTTTCTCCACCCTGAATTGAAAGCCCTTTTCATGAAACGAACTTTCCGTCCCTTGCCACTGCTTTTCCTGGTTTCCCTTCTCGTCGCCCTTTTCTTCCTCGCCTTGGTCCACTTGTCCTGGATCGGCGCGGGTGTGCTCTTCGCCGGACTTGCCCTGGGAGCGGGATTAACCCTCTATTTCACCCTGGCACCGGAAGGACAAAAACCGCCGCAGGGCCCACAAGGCCAGCCGGCGACGGTCTCCCCCGTGGAAAGGGCCAATCGGGATGACCGGGATGTTTATATCCCAGGAAGGAATTTCGAGGAAATCCTCCAGCGCCTGGGCGCCCATGAATCCATGCTGGATGTGGTCTTGAACAGCATGGGGGAGGGCGTGATGCTCCTCAACCAGGCGGACCGGCTCGTCTTGATGAACCCCTCGGCGGAAAAAATCCTGGCCACCACGGAGAAAGATGGAATGGGAAAGCATTACCTGGAGGTGGTCCGCCATCCGTCCCTGGCCGACCTGTTGACGCGGTCCAAAAAGGAGGGGGGGATGGCCAGCGGGGAAATCGACCTTTCGGGGAAGGAGGAAAAAACCTTCGCCGTGAGCGCGGCCTCCATCCGGACGGAGAGGGAACAGCATTTGGGACAAATCGTGGTGTTCTCGGACATCACCTCCCTCAAGCGGCTCATGCGCATGCGCACCGAGTTCGTGGCCAATGTCTCCCACGAGTTGAAGACCCCCTTGACCGCCATCCTGGGATACGTGGAAACCCTCCTGGAGGGCGCGATCGACGACAAGAAAAACCGGGGCCAATTCCTGCAAAAGATCTCGGACCAGGCCCAAAGGCTCCACGCCCTGATCACGGACGTCCTGGAGCTTTCCAAGATCGAGAGTGGGGCCTTCATCACGTCCCTGGAAGCGGTGGACGCGGCGGAGGCGGCCCAACAGGCTGTTGACATCCTGAAGGCCAAGTGGGAGGCGAAGGGAATCCTGATCCGCCAGGAAATCAAGGGCGGGGAAAAGGCGCAGGCCCACCGGGAGGGGCTGTTTCACGTGTTTGAGAACTTGCTGGACAACGCGGTGAAATATTCCCCGCCAAAAAGCGAAATACGGATTTATTCGGCGCAAACGGGGGATGGGAGGTTGGAATTCACCGTGGAAGACCATGGCCCCGGGATTCCCAAGGAAGCCCAAGGAAGGGTTTTCGAGCGCTTCTTCCGGGTGGACGCCGCCCGCAACCGGGAGGCGGGAGGGACGGGTTTAGGTTTGGCGATCGTGAAGCATTTAGTGGAAAAAATGAACGGGGAAGTGAGCCTCCGGAGCGAGGCGGGAAAGGGAAGCTCGTTCAGCGTTATTCTGCCACCGGCGGCTTAATGGGAAACCGGCCCGGGGGTTCCCTATTTCGCTTTGTCTGCGGCCGAGTCCTTTTCTTGCGGGGTCTCCGAAACCGGGGTTTTGTCCGATGGGTTGCCGATAGGCTCTTTCACCAAGGGGGCGGGTGATTTTTCCGCCTTGAAGGCTTTCTCGGCGCGCTCCGCGATCACGGCCGCGCTCAATATTTTTTCCACCCGGCCCCGGATCTCCTTGGCGATGGATTGGGGCGAGCGGCTTCCCTGGAGGGTGTAAAAGCTGAACTCCCTCTGCAGGTTTTGGAAAACCTTGTGGAGGCGCCCCTGGTACTTGATGAAATTGTCATACATGCTCCCCACCCTTTGGATGTCCATCCCCGACTCCCAGTAGTCCAAAAGGCCGCGCTTGCGGAAATTACGCTCCGCCAGGATTTTGGGGCTCACATTGAGGTAAAAGACGGCGTCGGGCACCAAGGCGAAGCCGTAAAGTTCCCTCAACCACTCGGGGGATGATCCCCGCACGATATCCCGGGCCATGAGGGTGTAGATGTAACGGTCGGCCAGGACCACAAAGCCCGCCTTGAGGGAGGGGATAATCACCCTCTCCAACTGGTCCGCGAAATCAGTGGCGTAGAAAAGGTTCAAGGTGATGGCGTTCAAGGTGTTGCCCCGCATGGCCTCGGCCAGGGCTTCGCCCACGAGTTCGGAACGCTTGAGGCCCACGACCACCGTGGGGAATCCCCTCCGCTCGAGCCAGTTCTGCAGGAAGCCGATTTGGGTGGACCGGCCCGCCCCGTCCGAGCCCTCGATGACGATCAGGGTCCCCTTGAGGAGGGAAGGGTCAATGTTGGGAAGGCCCTTTCCGTAAAAACGCTTGGATCTCATGGGTTCACCCCCCGCTTCAGCTTGAATTTTCTCAGGTCGATGAGGCGCCGCACGGTCTCGCGCATCCTGGCCTGCTGATCCTCGGAAGGATCCGTGGCGTTGATCCGCTCCACGGGGAATTCCTTGAAGATGCGCCCGTATTCCTCGTAGATCCTTCCCTGGAAGATCCGGAAGGAATCGTAAGGGTCCTTGGAAAAGCCCATGTCCATCCCGGCCTCGTGATACTTCAAGGCCGGACGGCCCTCCAGGATACGGGCTAAGGCGACCTCCAAGGGGAGCTCGAAGAAAAAGGTGATATCGGGCTTCCGGGCGAAGCGGTAAAGCTTCCGGAGCCACTCCCCGTCACAGCCCCGAACGGAGTCCCGGGCAAAGGCGGTATAAACATACCGGTCCGCCAGGACAAGGTACCCGCCTTTCAGGAGGGGGAGGATCTGGCGCTCATACCGGTCGGCGAAGTCGGTGGCGTGGATCAAGGAAAAGGTGGTGGGGGTCAGGAGCTTTTTTTTCTTCCCTTTCCGGGTGGCCTTCCTCACAAGCTCGGAGGAGTTCCACTCCGTGAAAAAAACCTTGTAACCCTCGAGCTCCAGCCAGCGTTTGAGGAGGCGGATTTGGGTGGATTTTCCCGAGCCGTCCAGGCCCTCCACGGCGATCAGCTTCCCCTCTAATTCGGTTGTCTTGGGATTTGGCATGGGTTAACTCCGTACCGAGAATTTCACCTTGAAAACCTTCTCAAACAGGTCACATTTCTTCAGCAGGGACCATTTCTCCAGGAGCATGTCGCCTTGGCCGAGGAGTTTCACCGAGAAATGGGGTTTTTTGTACTGGATCCGGAAGCCCTGGACATTCGAGGAATGGTCGTGATCCATGGCGTCGGCCACCCGCAAGATGGCCGCCAGTTTGCACATCACGACCCGGTCCCGGGGGGGCAGGAGCCGGTAGTTCTCGTGGGTGAGCTTGGGCATGGCCTTGCGGTGGTAGCGGGAGATGTTGGCCACCAGTTCCACTTGGTCCGGCTTGAGCCCGATCAACTGGGAGGCCTTGATGAGGTAATAGGAATGTTTGTGGTGGGCCGCGTAATTGACGAACTGGCCGATATCGTGCAACTGGGCGGCCGCCTCCAGGGGAAGTTTGTGTTCGTCCCCCAGGCGGTGGAGCTTCTTGGTCTTATCGAATAACTCCAGGGAAAGCCGAGAAACGGTATTGGCGTGGAGTTCGTCGTAGGAATATTTGAGGCCCGTACGGCGCGCGGACCCCAGGACCTCGTCCCGATGCAGGGGAGGCTTTCCCGTGAGCAATTCCGAGACCATGTCAATGAGGAGGCCTTCCTTGACCCCCACGTGCGGGACATAAACGCGGTTGACCTTGGCCGTCTCCATCACCTTCCGCAAGACCAGGGACGCCGGCAGGATGACGTCGGCGCGGTCGGGCCTCAAGCCCAGCTTGACGATGCGGTCCTCGAGGGTCAATTTTTGGAGGCGCGAGATGAGCAAGTCGAGTTCCCGGAGGGTGACAAAATTGGGTTCCTTCTCCCTCAGGAGCTTGCCCTTCAAGTCCGCAAGGGCGTCGAGGTTGCCGCCGGTCCCGATGCCGATGTCGATTTTCTCATTGGGGAGTTTTTGGTTGAACCTCTTTCGGGCGGCCTCGGTGTATTCCTGGACCATTTTGTTGAATTTCTTCTCCCCGTATTTTTTCTGCTCCAGGACCTGCAGGAGCCGGACGGCCCCCATTTGAAAGCTCTCGGTAGCCAGGATTTTGCCGTTGCGGGCCAGGGTGATTTCCACGCTTCCGCCGCCGATGTCAATAAGCATGGCGGTCTTACCCTCCAGTGGGATTCTCTTCGAAACCGCCAGGTACACCAGGAGCGCTTCCTCTTCGGCGTTGATGGGTTTGAGGTCCAGGCCGGTCGTCACCTGGATTTTCTTAATGAAAGCGTCGCGGTTGAGGGCTTCCCGCAAGGCACTGGTGGCGACGGCCCGGGTTTTGACCACTTGGTGCTGTTCGATGACTTCCTTGAACCTTTGGAAGGCCTCGATGGAGCGGCGAGTGGTTTCCCTGGATATGGAACCCTTGGTGAACACGTCCAGCCCCAAACGGACGGGTTCCCGCAGGTCCTCCACCACGTGGAGTTTGCGGCTGTGGTCCATGAAACCAATGGCCAGTCTCATGGCATTGGAACCCACATCAATAGCGGCAAGAGTCGGCATGATGATCCTTAGAAAGCCAAATAGCAGCGTTGAATCTAAAGGCCCTTAATTATCTCAAAGGTAAATTTCTTGTTAAAAACGAAAGGATTCAGGGGCTCATTTTAGCGGCATGGTTTGACTCGCGAATAGGAAAATATGGCCAGATAAAGAAAGGTTTGAAGATCAAGAAAATAATTTACCTAGAAATTTCATGAATTCAATTCGGCGATTTATGACTTCCGCTAAGTTTCTATTGCATTATTTTTAACTTTGCGATTTTGGGTGACAAGCATGGAAAACTTATCCGGTAGGGACTTGTTGGGTGCCGAACAGCCTAAAGACATCCACGTCCCCACTACCGCCGATCTCTATGACGCCCTGGAAAGTATTCTGTGGTTCTGGCCGGGAGTTTTTGTGCAATTGGTTAGAGGGGGCGAAATCACAAGGCCTTTTGACTTATTCCGGCGGGTAAGACTCACAGGCCAATATGAGGGCTTGGTTATGCTGAAAACCTCCGAATCCCTGGGTGGGATCTTGGCGAGGGCCCTTTTGGAAGATAAACCGACAAGCCCGGAGGACGCTTTCAGCGAATTCTCCAACATGTTCTGTGGGCACATCATGAACAAGATCAGAGTTTCGGATAAAGTCGCCTTCCGCCATTTCCTTCCGCTGGCAGTCCCCGAAGCAAGCCGCCCCGGACGTCCCGCCGATGCCCGAATGACCGTGGCCATCGAATCGGTCGTGCTGGACGTCGAACTTTGGATCAACCCAACTCACACGGCGTTGGACGGGGATTAGAATTTATGAGTGAAAAAGTCAATCCTGGAAAAGACGACTTGAGGGAACAACTCTCTCAAATTTCCTATCTGGCGGTCAAAGCCGAACCCGCGGATTTTGCCGCGGTCCTCAAACTGGCCGAATTCCTGAAGCTTTGGGCGGAAGAAGCCAAAAAAATCTACGGGGCTTGGACCTCGGCTTTTCTTCTCCAAGCTAATCAAGTGATCAAGGGTTTGAAGGCCGGCCGACCCACCAGCCAGGGCCTGGAAAGGATCATCCGGTCCATCTTGGAAGCGGATAAAACTCTGGCTAGGGAGGCTGAGAAAGCCGACTTGCCCATTCCTGGCAGGGAAGTACTGGTCTTCCATCCGGGAACAACCGGTCCCGCCGACCTTTCTACGGGTAATTCAATGGATTTCCTAGCCTTGAAGGAAGAAGACATTCCGGGATTGAAAGATTTTCTCCTGGAGGCTCCATTCCACTTTACCGCGATTGAAGAGGTTTTGCTCCAAGCTGATAACGGGGAAAATTGGGACCTTCTGAAAGTTTACCGGCCCTTTCATACCCTCAAGAGCCTTTTCGGATACCTGGGTTTTCAGTCCTTAAGCGCCCTGTCCCACCAGGCGGAAAATCTGTTGGAGCCTTTTAAAAAATCCGGTGGAAAGCCGACCAACCGGGAAGTGGGAATCCTCTTAAAAATTCTGGATTTGTTTCGGCTCCAGACGGGCCATATTCGGGAGGGACTTGGTCGGGGCCGGATTGAAATTTGTCCTGTCCCCTCCCTGTTCGAGAAAGACGCCCCGGCGAATGTTTCCGCTTCGGATGAGAAAATTCCACCCTCCGCCATTCCGGCCAAAGACCCGGAAGGGGAAGAAAAGATCATTCGGATTGATACGTCCAAGATGGACGGTCTTATGGAAACTCTTGAGGAATGGATTACTTATCAGACCCGTATCC
>DATKOC010000150.1:0-7478 GCA_035524855.1 bacterium | reverse complement strand
TGCGCCTACTTGGTTTTCGCGGGGCTCTTGAAAGTCGGCATCGTGGGGGTGGGAAAAATCATCCTCTGGGGTCTTTGCGCGGTTTTCCTGCTTTATTTGGCCTATTCAACGCTGATGGAAATCCGGGACGATCCCGAGATGATGAGCGTGCCCAAGGTGCGCAAGCAGATCCAGTTCCTGGACGACCCTTTCGTTATGGGCTTCCTCATCGCCGCCACCAACCCCTTCACCCTGCTTTATTGGATCGGGATGGTCAGCACCCTGCAACTGTCCGGGAATATCGATTTAACCGGGGGAGCCGCCACCTCTTTCTTCTCGGCGGTGCTGATGAGCGAAATGGCCTGGTACCTCTGCCTGGGCTTCGCGGTGCATTACAGCCGGAACCTCTTTGACCGGAAGGCCCTCAGGGGCATCACCTGGACCTGCGGGATGGTGCTTTTGGGCTACTACCTTTTCATGGCCGGCAAGGTGGTCATGAACCTCATTCACACCGGCGGTGCGCCGTTTATCCATTCCTAAAGTCAGTCGAAGGTTGGCAGTCCACAGTCGACAGCAAGACTGAAAAGATTTGAAGTTAGCGCATTGAAATCCACGGGCTTGCCCGTGGATGAAAGCGGACCGGGCCAAAAAGGCCTGGCAAGCGAAGCTTGGACTGCGTGGAGCCCCGGGCTTGCCGGGGGGCTCCACCAGGTTTTTCAAGACCGTCGACCGTGGACTGTCGACTGCGGACTGGTGTCAGTCCTGCTCCCGCTCCACGTCCAATTCCTCCAGCTCACCCCCACGCACTTTGGCCCTCAATGAGATGGGCCTGCAGCAATTCTCGCAATCCATCGTGAATTCATGGGTTCCGGAAAGGGGGTCCAGGGGGGAGAAATTGGGATAACCGCAATAGGGGCACTCGAATTCGGCGTTGGGGGAACTCAAGGGGAGGGCCGTTATTTCTCCGGCATGAGGATATTGTTGCTGGCGGCGGTCAAGCGGGTATCCCCGCTGTAGAATCGGTTGTAATTCAACACGTCCAATTCCTCCACGGGGATGACGGTGTCGGCGGATTCGACCATCTTTCCGCCTTCCCAATTCCGCTCGGTGTGCATGTCGCTGAACTTTCTCTCGTTATCTTTGTCCACCACCGAGAGTTTTCCGTACAGGTACTGGACCCTCAGGTGGTCCTTGCCGGGCTCATAGCTCAAGATGGCCTGGGTGTCGTTGATGGCGGTTACCAGGGAACCGGAGTTGATCTCGAAGAAGCTTTGGCGGGAACCGCAGCCGTTCGTCCGGAGGAACAGGGTGCCCTTTTGAAGGAGAAAGCGGATTTGGCGGTCCGGGCCCTCGATGAAATATTCGTCAATGACCAGCGTGGTATTGCTGTCCAGCCCGATGCGGTCGCCTTTGTGGGTCTTGAAGATGACCCAGCTCTTGTCGTAAACGGTAAGGATGTCGCCTTTTTGGAGGGTGGTGCCGGTCTGCACCGCGAAGGGTTTGGAGCCGTCGTTGCGCTGGACCATGATGGTCCCATCCAGTTTCTCGATGGTGGCTTCGTTGTAGGTTTTGGACTTGGCCCCGGCCAGGGTGGGGAAGATGAGCAAGACAAGAGCGAATCCCAAGAGTTTCCGAAGACGCATAAAGGGCTCCTTGAGGGGGTGGCAAAAGAGGGCCTTATCCTAGCCTTTTTTAAGGGCTCCGGCAATGCGGAAAGGCCTTTGGAATGAGGCGTTTTTAGTGTTTTGAAACCATGAAATCACGAGGTTATTTAGCACGGGGCACCTTCGACAATACCAACGTTTTCGGGAAAGAATTTCAGAATCATTTTTCTCTGAGTTCCCTGAGCACCCTGTGGTTCAATGTTTTTTAGATTTATGGAAAATCAACCTGTCGTCCTCATCACCGGCTGTTCCACCGGCATCGGATACGAGACCGCCTTACTTTTGGCCCGAAAAGGCTTTCAGGTCTTCGCCACGATGCGGGACATGAAAAAAGCCGGTCCTCTTCGCCGGGTCGCCCAAGGGTTGCCCCTGGAAATCCTGCCCTTGGACGTGGATAAGCCCGCCTCGGTGCGAAAGGCGGTCGCGGACGTCCTCAAAAAAGCCGGCCGCATTGACGCCCTCGTCAACAACGCGGGCTGGGGCGCCTTTGGGGCCATCGAGGAATTCACGGACGCGGAAATCGCCGCCCAATTCGAGACCAACGTTTTCGGGCTGATGCGGGTCACCCGGGAAGTGCTCCCCGCCATGCGTTCCCAGGGAAAAGGGAAAATCGTCCAAATCGGTTCCCTCGCCGGCAGGATGACCTTCGCGGGCATCGGCCTTTACTGCGCCACCAAGTACGCGGTGGAGGCCATCACCGAGAGCCTCAGATTGGAGTTGAAACCTTTTGGGGTCCAAGCCGCGGTGGTGGAACCCGGCAATATCCGAACCCCCTTCAAGGTGAACCGCCGGAAAGCGGCTGTTTTCGTGAAAGGACGGTCGGCCCACCAGGAAGCCCTGGAAAAAGTCCTGGCTTACGGCAACCATTTCTCGCCCTCGACCCCCGGGCCCGCGAAGGTGGCTGAAAAGGTCCTCAACGCTTTGTCGGCTTCCACGATGGCCATCCGTTATCCGGCGGGGCTGGATGCCCAATGGTTTCCGGTGGTCCGGTGGTTTATGCCGGACTTCCTTTTTGATTTCCTTATGAAAAGGATGTACCGGCGGTTCCAGTCGAAGACCACCCACAAGGTCATGCTCCCCGCCGGCAAGGCTCCCGTGGCGCTGGTGACAGGGGCTAATTCCGGCATCGGTTTGGCTTCCGCCAAGGCCCTGGCGGAAAAAGGTTACCGGGTTTACGCGACCTACCGCAATCCCCGGAAGGCGGGAGGACTTTGGCAATTGTCGCGGACGCTTCCGATCTTTCCCCTGATCCTGGACGTGAACCGGACGCCCTCGGTTCAAAAGGCGGTTTCCCAAATCCTCAAGCGGGAGGGCCGCATTGACCTTTTGGTCAACAACGCGGGCTTCGTCATGGCGGGTTTCTGGGAGGATTTGTCGGATAAGGACCTGCGGGACCAATTCGAGACCAATGTTTTTGGACAGATCCGGGTCAGCCGGGCGGTCCTGCCGGGGATGCGCGAGCGGGGTTCGGGGCGAATCCTCAACGTGGGAAGCGTGGCGGGGTTCATCGCCACCCCGGGATTGGGGGCCTATTCGGCCTCAAAGCATTCCCTGGCTTCCTTAACGGAGGCCTTGCGGATGGAAAACCGGCCCTTCGGGATCGAGGTTTCCGAGCTGGCCCCGGGCGAGATTCAAACGGCGGTGGTCGAGAACGCCCGCCTGGGCGGGAAGGTCAAATCGGGCGACTCGCATTACGCGCCTCACACGCGCGTCTTCGAGAATTTCCAGAAGGAGCGGTTCAAAAGGGCGGCCCCGGTCGAGAAATTAGTTGGTGTTCTTCTCAAAGCCCTGGGGGATTACCCCTTAAAGCGGCGTTACCTGGTGAAGCCGGACGATTTCCTGGTTTATTACCTGAAGTGGCTCCTGCCGGACGCCCTCTGGGAGTGGGGCTTGGCGAGGATGTTTCCGTGGAGCAAATCCGGATAATTCTCATTCCCATAACAACCCACCCCTGACGACGATCATAGTGATGGCTACCTTTTCTTTCCGAGAATAAGCCATGCTCCTCAACCAATACGAGAAACCCAGCCTAGCCCATTACAAGATCCTGCTCTTCAGCTGGGCCGGTTGGATTTTCGATTTCTACGACCTGATGCTCTTCTCCTTCCTTTTAGGCCCCATTGGGGAGGAGATGAAGCTCTCCAAAACTTCCCTTTCTTACGTGCTGGGCGGGGCCTTGGCCGCCACGGCCCTGGGAGGGCTTTTGTTCGGCGTCCTTTCGGACCGTTTCGGGCGGAAGAAGGCGCTTCAATGGACCATCCTCACCTACAGCTTGGGCACCCTCTTGTGTGGTTTTGCGTGGGATTTTTGGAGCCTGATGTTCTTCCGGCTGGTGACCGGTTTGGGGGTCGGCGGGGAGTGGGCGACGGGCCAGACTTTCGTGGGGGAATCTTTTCCGCCCCGGGTAAGGGGGCGTTACGGGGCCTTCATGCAGACGGGGGCGCCGCTGGGGATCGCCTTGGCCTCCCTGGTAGGTGGTTTCCTGGCGCCAAGCTACGGGTGGCGGTTTTGTTTTATCCTTTCCGTCCTGCCGGCCCTCTTGGTGGTCTTCATCCGCAAGGGCATGCCTGAGTCCGATCTATGGGAGAAATCCCGCGGCGCGGGAAAGCCGACCGGGATGGAGAGGCAAGGCCGTGTCCTATCCCTCCTCTCGGCCGAGCATCGGGGGGCTTTCCTTCTATGTTTCGTACTGGCACTTTTCGAGATGTCGGCCTATTGGTTTACTTACATTTGGCTGCCGGGTTACCTGAACCAAGAGCGTCATTTTTCCATGGCCAAATCGGCGGAATGGATTTTGGTAGTCCAAACGGGCGGATTTTTGGGTTATTTCCTCTTTGGTTTTTTCGCCGACCATTTCGGCCGGCGCCCGGCCTTCTCGGTTTACGCCCTTTTCTGGGCCTCGGGACTCTGGATGGTGACTTGGTTCTGGGAGCTGGTGGCGGGAACGCCGGTGATCGTGCTGACTTTCATGTTTCTGGTGGGTTTTGGGACCGGCATGTTTGGGGGCATTGGGCCATTATTCTCGGAACTTTTTCCCACGGGAATCCGCAATACCGCCATGGGGACAGCCTTCAACTTGGCGCGGGGAATCCAGTTTTTCACGCCCGTCCTCATCACCTGGATCGGACAGTTCTATGGCCTGGGCGCCGGGATTTCCCTGGCGGCGATCTTCGCCCTTTTAGCCGGGGCATGGATTTGGTTGTTTCCGGAAACAAAGGGCAGAACATTGGAATGATGGATGTAACTATCGGACCAGAAGAACCCGCTTAATGGCGTGACTGGAAGGCTTGTTCATGAAAATGAGGTAAAGGCCGCTGGCGCATTTTTCGTTCCGAGTGTTGGTTCCATCCCAAAGATAATCCTGCCACAATGGGCCCGTCAAAACTTGTTTATCTAGTTGACGGATGAATTCCCCCGCCGAGTTATAAATCAAAAGGTTGTAATTACCCGGATAGCTTGAACATTCCACATGGATGGATACCGATTCATTGTTGGCGGGCCTGAAAAGGTTCTTTGAAACGAAAAAGGCGTCAGAAATGGGTGGGGTCGGTGTCGGGGTATCGAATGCCGTCGCATCGAACTTAACTACGAAAGCGTCCTCGGGCCCTCCCAGGCTGGTTTGAAAGGCTCCACCTGTAGTGGGAAAGTCGGAAGAAGAGGAAAAGCCATAAATATAGACATTTCCAATTGGATCCAAGGCGATTCCGTCACCGCTATCGTCACTCCCTCCCCCAAGATAGGATGAATAGAGTAAAAAAGTTCCAGTTTGGTCAATTTTGGCGACAAAAGCATCGCCAAAAGTGTTGTAACCTCCGGCATAAGTCTGCTGAAAAGCGCCCTTCGTCGTGGGAAATCCTTGACCTACTGTCCCGGTTACATAGGTGTTTCCGTTTAAGTCGATAGCAATTGCGTTTCCCCAGTCGTCATTTGGGCCACCCAACAAAGTCGAATAAACTAAGCTAGTGCCGGTTGAATTTATTTTAGTAAGGAAACAATCCATATTTCCGGCATAAGTTGCTTGATAAGCCCCGGCGGTAGTTGGAAAATCGGCCGAATCAGTTGAACCGACAACATAGCAATTATTGGATGCATCTAAGACTATATTTGTTCCAGAGTCATAACTACTTCCTCCCAAGTATGTCGAGAAAACTAAACCACTTCCGGAAGGATTGAGTTCGGAAATGAAAACGTGTTGTCCATTTCCTGGAGCGCCAAAGATGGGTTTGATTACTCCGGCCGTAGTTGGGAAATTTGGGCCCGCTGCCCCTGTGATATAAGCCGAACCATTTAAGTCCACGGCAATACCGGAACTAACATCAGTTCCATTTCCACCTAAATACGTAGAATAAAGAAATGATGTTCCGGAACTGTTTATTTTGGTGACGAATGCGTCACCATCGAATGCAGTAGGTGAATAGCCTCGTCCACCATAGGTTGTTTGATAAGCGCCGGCTGTCGTTGGAAAATCTAGAGAGGATGTTGAACCGGTAACATAAATGTTATTGCTTGAATCTAACGTTATTCCCCAGCAAAGGTCATCGCTACTGCCACCTACATAAGTGGAAAAAACCAAAGCGGATCCAGTTGAATCTAATTTCGCGATAAAGCCATCTTGTGGAGTGCTTCCGCCGCCAAAGAGCGATTGCGGAGCTCCAGGGGTTATAGGGAAATCCGATGAATACGTAGTTCCGGCTAGATAGGTATTACCATTTATGTCAATTACAATACCAATGCCAAAATCTGAATTGGTCCCTCCCAAATAAGTGGAATAAATAAGATCGCTTCCTGTCGAATTTAATTCGAAAACAAAGGCGTCGCCACTACCCGAAAGAGTTGTTTGAGGGGCATTTGGAGAGATGGGAAAGTTAACGGAACCTGTGTCTCCGGCCAAAAAAACATTCCCACCAGGACTTACTACGATGCCACGGCCCTCTTCATTACCACTTCCCCCGATATAAGTCGAAAAGTCTAATTGTGGGTCGATGACGAGGGTTTGAAGGGGATCGATCCTGTCTACCCGGAAGTCGATCTTAAGGTTTTTGAAGCGGTTAAATCGGCCCGCCACCCAGACCTTTTGGCCGTCCTTGATTTGGTAGATTTCAGGGGCTTTCATAATCACCTTTTGTTTTCCTGATTCAAGAATTAGGTTTCCTTGAAAGTCCATCTTGTTTGGACCGTTCGGCGTCAGCTTGATCGCTTTCGGGTCGGCCCCCGGCTTTACAATGAAGTCGTACTCTAAGTGGCCTTGCTTGCCGTAATAGACCATGTCCACTCCGGGATAAACGTCTTTGAGCTTCACTTGGGTGTAGAGGGGTATTTTTGTCCGCCACTTACTCGGGTCCTTGCCGATGAAGTAGTTGCTGATAGCTCCCGTTCTCTCGATTCCCTCAAAAGCCGGATGGGGATTGCCACCGTCCAACTTGAAACTGACAATTTTGGGAGCGGTAGGGGTAGAGGGAATTCTCATTCGTGGTTTTGGGACCATCGGGGAAGCTTGGGGCTCTCTGTTCGAGGGTGAGGCGAGGGACAGGATGGGACCTTCCTCGGTCAGATAAAGGGTGTAGCCCCTGCCCCGGGAGAGGTATTTCACCTTGGGATCGGCTTGGCCCATATTGGGTTCGAAATAAAGGGGGAGGTGGCCATAAGTCGAATCTAGTCGCAGGGAAGCCTGTGGGCTAATGGAATGCGGCCTAAGGCTTTGAGGCTGATTTGATTTTGACTGTTGGGCATAAACGAGCAAAGGAATCGTCGAAAGGGCGGGAAGAATAAAAAGTAAGTATTTGAGTACAAAGAGATTCTTTTGAATCCGCACGGATATCCCTGTTCATAAAAGAT
>DATKOC010000149.1:0-14088 GCA_035524855.1 bacterium | reverse complement strand
ATTGCCTTTCGGGTTTTTTACCTCATTTTTTTTCACCTTGTCATGTTCCTGGGCCGGGGTTCCGGGAGCCGGTTGATCCAGATGGCCCCGATCCATCCTCGCGTGACCAGTTCCATTTGGGTGGCCCATGCCGTCATTGGGCTTTCCGTTGGAGGCGTCGTCTCCATTGGTGGTCTCCGTTGAGTTTCTCCTGTCGTTTTCCCGGGACATGCCGGGGTTGGGCTGGGTTTGGGGCTGGTTAAAGGTCCCCCCGCCATTGGCGTTGTTGCCGCTGGAAGGAGTGCCGGTAAAAAGGTACTTCTGGCGATGCTTGGGGTAATCCACATAGGGCTTGTCCGAGGCGACGTTCACCACGACGTGCTCGGTTAACGTGGAATAGCCGACGGGCAGGTGGGAGGATTGGGCCCAACCATTGTTGACGGGATAGAAATAAAGCTGGCGAGATGTGTCGTAATAGTAATGGTACTCGGGATAGTACCAATACTCGTAGCTCGCGGGGTATGTGTTTGCCTGTTGCGCCACGTAATGGAGGGAGCAGGACGAAAAAAGGACGGCAAAGGTGAAAGCCAAGGCTAACTGGATGAAACGCTTCATGGGAGGCTCCTTGAATTCGTTCATGGTTTTGTCAGTATAAAGGATTCGCTCTCGATGCCGCCTATTGATTTAAAAATGTACTTAACCCTGACGGAGCCGTCCTTTTCGGGCTTGAAAGTGATGTCCTGATAAGGGTTGAGGGTGGTTTCGCCGGGGCTTTCCGCGGTGAACTTCCGCAATTCCACTTGGTCGTTGGGCCAGCGGGAGTATTTTCTGTAAAAAGACAGGATGGGCTGGTAAAGCGCGAGCCGTCCGGCGGGGATAAATCCGGCCCGGTCGCTGTAGAGCATGCGCTTGGAGGAGAAGTAGGCGGTGCCGAGGGCGAACGCCAGGGCGATAATGAGGCCGTAATAGACCGAGCGCCTGTCCCGAGCGGCGAATCGGTTGATTAGGCTTGTTAGCGGTCTGGAGTTTGACTGCTTCGACGGAGGTTGTGAGGAGGTTGGGTTACCGGACATCTCGGCCGGTTAATACCGCGGCCCCGCGCTTGGCGATTTCCCAGCCGCCCTTCAGGTTCCAGAGGGGGTCGGTGAGGCGGATTTTGGAGAGCAAGTATTTGGGGCGGAACAGCACCTCCCGGTAGGCCTCCCGGCGCAGGCGGATCAAATCCTGGGTCGTGAGGGCCTCGGTGCGGATGACCGGGGTGGGGGCCAGGGGCGAATATTCCGACCAGTTCTTGTGGTTCAGGAACCCGTTCTTCTCGTAATAGGGGTACATCTCGGTGTTGGGGAAGGGCGTGGAGAAGCAGAACTGGGTGTAGAAGGGGTCGATTTCCTTGATGAAGTTGATGGTCTTGCGCCAGGTCTGCTCGGTCTCGCCGGGCAGGCCGCAGATGGTCATGCCGTAGAAGAGGATGTCCGCTTCCTTGCAGGCGGAGGCGCACTTGGCGATGTCTTCCTTGCTCACGCCCTTGTTGATGGTCTCCAGGATGCCCTCGTCGCCGCTCTCGATGCCCACCGCCAATTCGCGGCAGCCGGATTGGCGCATCATCTTGAGCGACGGCACGTCGGTCAGGTTGGCCCGGGTACAGCAAACCCATTCCATGTTGACCTCGTCCTTGATCAATTGCTCGGCCAGGGCGGCGGTGCGGTCGGAATTCAGGGCCAGCAGGTCGTCGAAGAACAGTACGTTCTTGGCGCCGAAATTATCCCTCAACCACTTGAGCTCCTCGGCCACGTGCTGGTGGGGACGGGGGCGGTATTTCTCCAGCGCGTAGGCGCAGAAAGTGCAGCCGAAGGGGCAGCCGCGGGAGGTTTGGATCATCACGAAGTCTTCCTGGAACACGCCCGTGTGGTAGGGCTTGATGGAAGGAAGAAGGTCGTAGGCCGGGAAGGGGGCGGCGCCCACTTCCATGAGCATGGGGGGAGGGGTTTTCTGGAACCCCTCCTTCTCGTTGTAGTAGGTCAAGCCGTTGATGCCCTTGAACCAGCCGGTGGACTTCGGGGGAAGCGTCCCCTCGGGGGTCAGGTGGCTTTCGAGTTCCTTGGCAAGCGTGGGCAGGATGGCGTCCAGCTCACCCATCAGGTACAGGTCGATCTCGGGGTGGCCCTTCACCACGTCCTCGAGGAACCAGGGCACCTCGGAGATGATCTTGTTGCGGATGACGGTGACGCAGTTGGGGACGGCGGCCTTGGCCATCTCCAGGACCTTCAAGTCCTCTTCCTGGCAGTCGAAGGCCATGCGGGCCACGACCATGTGGGGCTGGTAGGAGGTGATCACCCGGCCGACGTGCTCGAGCTTCAGGTCGAACCCGTTGGCGTCCACCACCTTCACGTCGAAACCGGCGTGGCGCAGGGAAGCGGCGCCCTGCAGGATGGACAGCGGGGGATAGACGGAACCCACGTCCCGGTGCTCGTAGCGCTCCTCGCGCACGACCGGAAGGCCTTTGACCCGGGGGGGATTGATGAGTAGGACTTTAAGTTTCATACAACCTCAATTTAACCACAGAGTACACAGAGTTTACAGAGTACGGCATTAATATTGGGTAAATCCCAAAGATTTTAAAGTCTTAACTCCGTGTACTCTGTGACCTCTGTGGTTCAAGTTTGTCAGTTTCCACCGGCTTCCAGCCGGTACTTGGCGAAGGCGGCCTGGGCCTCGGCGTCGGAGGAGTCCCGAAGGTCCTGCCAGCGCTGGATCTTGCCCGAGTAATTCAAGTCCCGGAGCGTCATTTCGGTCGGGCCGTCGCTGAACTTCCATTCCTTCAGCATCACGTCGGACCCCAGGGGTTCCTCGCTGCCGCGGGCATTGGAATTCCAGCGGCGGAACTGCCTCACCCAGTCCTGGAAAGGGAGGGATTGGGCTTCCGCCCCCTCCCACATGGCCGAAACGAAATAAAGCCGGTTCTTGAAGAAGAGCAGGTCCATGGAGGAGGCGCCGGAGAGGCCGTTCAGGTTGTTGAGGGTGGTGATGCCGAACAGCGGGTCGTTGTTGAAGGGCCGCAGGGCCCTCTGCATCTCGGGCATCTTCTTTTTCAGGTTGGGGTGCTTGCGGACGATCTCCTCGAGACCCATCTTGGGGTACTTCTTCATCAGGTCGGTCAGGTTCATCAGGGGATATTTCTGGATCACCTCATCCAGGTCCATGCCCAGGGTCAGACTGCCCACCGCGCGGGGCAGGGGAATCTTGGGGCCGGCGAAGAGGCTCCGGAAGGCCCCGGTGCCCCAAAGGGAAGCCAGGGCGATGAGGCCGAACAGGAGGGACACCAGGATCCATTTCCACCGGGGAACCCCGGCGGAAGGACTGGCGGATCTTTTTTCGGCGGAAGACTCAGTGGCTGGCGGCTGTTTGCGGTGTGGGGGCATGGGTCGCGCTTTCGGGCATCGGTTCTTGATAGTCCTGCACGTGTCCGAGCAGGGACTTCAGGCCCCTCCACAGGAGGTCGAGCTCCCGGAAGTGGCGGATGGTCACCAGCTGGCGGATCATAAACTTCGGGCTCTTCATCAGGCTCCAGGTTTTCCTCGTCCAGGGCGCCGGGTTGACGTTGACGCGCAGGATCGGATGGCTCATATCGTAGCGCTCATAATCTTCCTTGCCGACCAAAAGCCAGTTCTTGTTCACGGCCTCGCGCCAGAGGGGCGAGCCGGGGTAAGCGATGACGACGGAGGCCTGCATGCAGTCCCCGAAGCGCACTTTATAGTTCAAAAGTTCCTTGGTGACCTCGTAGGTCTTGGTCATGTCCTCCTCGGTTTCCCAGGGATAGCCGAACATGGTGGTGAGGAGCACCACCAGGCCCTTGTCCTTGGCCATCTTGACCCCGTTGGAGATGAGGTCCACCGTCTCGCACTTGGCCAGGTGCTTGATGGAATAGTCGGAGCCGGACTCCAAGCCAATCTTGAGGAGGCGCCAGCCGCACTTGACCAGCAGGTCCACGACCTCGGGGCTCAGGGTGTCGGCGCGGCAGTTGGAGGAGAACTGGAAGCGGCCCAGGAGGTTGCGCTTTTTGAGCTCCTCGTGGAACTGCTTGAGCCACTCGATGTTGTAGATGGGGCCGGACTCGTTGTCGTCGAAGAATTCCCAGACCCCGTGCTTCTCCACGCATTCCTTCATTTCCTCGGCCACGTTGGCGGGGGAGCGCAGGCGGGCGGTCTTGCCCCAGAGAGCGTGCTGCCAGATACAGAAGGTGCAGAGTCCCACGCCGCCGGGGGAATGCTCGGAGGCGCCGCAGCCGCGGCCGGTGAGGATATAGGCCGTGGGGCGGAGCAGGTAGGCCTCGCCGTAGTCTTGGAAGCGGGTGAGCTCGCGGTCGATGAAGGGAAGGGAATCAAGGGCGTCCGTCAACTTGTGGGGGCCGGTGGTGGCCACCTTGCCGTTTTCGTCGCGGTACCAAAGGCCGGGGCCGAGGGGTTCCTTGCCCGAGAGGGACTGCACCAGGTTGCGGCCCACGATGTCGTAGTCGCCGCCGGTGATGACGTAATCCACCTTGGAGTTCTCGATGGACTCGCCCGGGAAGTAAGAGACGTGGTCGCCCATAAGGACGGTCTTCACGCCGGGGTAGCGGGTCTTCAGCTCCTCGATGTACTTCCAGTGGCGCTTGACCACCGGGGCTTTCGTTTCCAGGAAGATGACCTCGGGCTTGAAGTCGTCCAGGCGTTTCTCGAATTCCTCATCGCTCATGCGGCGGTTGATGCCGTCCAGCCACAGCACCTCATGGCCCAGCACCTTCAGGTTGGTGGCCAGGTGGCCGGGGACCAACGGGAAGATACGGACTTCCAGGGTCTTGGTGAACTTCAGGTGGCGGTTCTGGGTTAAAAGGGGAAGCTCGCCGTCTTTCCGGAAAGGGGGATAAACAACTGCCGCTCGCATGCGATACCTCGTCTTAGGAATAGGGTGAATTTATGGACGCTTCAAGCCCCAAAAAGATACCTCAACCGCCAGTTATATTCTACTGCGATACCAGTTTATGGTTAGGCGCAAACCCTCTTTTAACGGGATTTCGGGTTTCCATCCCAGCCGTTTTTTCGCTTTCGTGATATCCGGCCGGCGCTTGATAGGGTCGTCCTGGGGCAGGGGTTTTTTGACGATTTTGGCCCCCGGTTTGCCGCAAAGCTCCTTCACCAACCGGGCGAAGCGAAGGATGGAGGTTTCCTGGGGGTTGCCCAGGTTGAAGACCTCCCCCGCGGTATGGGGGGTGGAGATGACTTTCCACAAACCCCTCACCAGGTCGGTCACGAAGCAAAAGCTCCGGGTTTGGGAACCGTCGCCGTAGATCGTCAAGGGCCGGCCTTTCAAGGCCTGGGTGATCAAGTTGGAGACCACTCGGCCATCGTTCTCGTTCAAGCGGGGGCCGTAGGTGTTAAAGATGCGGACGAGGCGGGCGTTCACCTTGTGTTTGTGGAGGTATTCGTACACCAGGGCCTCCCCCAGCCGCTTGCTTTCGTCGTAACAGGAGCGTGGGCCGAAGGAATTCACGTTGCCCCAGTAGGTTTCCACTTGGGGATGAACGGCGGGATTGCCGTAAACTTCCGAGGTCGAGGCGAACAGGAATTTGGCCCCCGATTTTTGGGAATAAACCAAAAGATTTTGGGTGCCGATGGAATTGGTGAGGATGGTCTCGATGGAATAGGTCATGTAGCCGACGGGTGAAGCGGGCGAGGCCAAGTGGAAGACGTAGTGGGCCTTGCCCAGCCCGGACGGCAGGGGCTTGGTGACGTCGCGTTGGATGAAACGGAAGCGCGGATGGCCCAGCAGGTGGCCGATGTTCTCCTTTTTTCCCGTGATCAGGTTGTCCAGGCAGGTGACCCGGTGGCCGTGGCCGATAAGGAAGTCGCAGAGGTGGGAGCCGACAAAGCCGGCGCCCCCGGCGACGATGGAATGTTTCATGAAAACCCCTTGCCGCGAAATACAGGCCACTGGGACTCGCGAAAACAGGCTGTATTGTAAGGGAGAAACATGAAGCGGGAAGATGATTTTTTAGGAGGCTTTTCGTCAGGCGCTCAATGGTGGACCGTCAAAGGCCGTTATCGCATCCAGACCATTCCACCGAATTTCTCGCTGAACTTGCTGAAGATGATGTGGCCGATGTTGGTGTTGGTGACGAACTTGCGGCCCCAATGGTCGATGAACTTGAAGCGGCTCAGGTAATAGGCCAGGGACCCGAAGAAGGGCCCCATGCGGTAGCGCAGCATGCTCCACTCGTAGAGGTTCTTTCCCTTGCGGATGATTTCCATCCGCTCCTCCTTGGTGAACTCGTCGGTCTCGTAAATGGGGTACTTGGAGTTGTAGGACATGTCGGTCAGGTAGTTGGGGACCAGGAGCCTGGCGTGGTCCTTCACGAACGCGAAAAGCTCGGTGCCCGGGTAGGGCGTGGCGTTGTTGAAGTTGATGAAGGTGGCCGGCAGGCTCTTGGCGAACCTCAGGCTCTCCAGCGCCTCCTCGTAAGTCTCGGTGGGGTGCCCGGCGATGAACCCGACGGAGGAGGGGATGCCCACCTTCTTGGTCAGGGTGACGGCCTTCACCACCATTTCCTTGTTCAATCCCTTCTTGATGACCTTCAGGACGCGGGGGCTTCCCGACTCGCAGCCGAAATTCACCAGCCGGCAGCCGGATTTCTTCATGATCGTCAGCAATTCCTCGGTCACGCCGTTCACCCGCATGCCGTTCCACAGCTCCCAGGTGATCTGGAGGTTCTTGTCGATGATCAGCCGGCAGATTTCCATGACCCGTTGGGGATGGAGGTTGAAGACGTCGTCGTTGATCTGGAAGTGACGCCAGCCCTTGTTGTACCAGTATTCGATTTCCTTCACGCTGTCGGCCGCCGAACGGGACCGAAAGCCGCTCCCCATGGTCAGGGGCACGGAACAGAAGGTGCATTTATAGGGACAGCCCCTTTGCGTGATGAGGGGGATGGCCTTGACCTGCGCGCAAGGGTAGCGCTCGATGCCGAAGCCCTCGTAATCCGGATAGGGCATCTCCTCGATGTTGGCGATCAGGGGCCTTTCCTCGTTTTCGACGCCCTCCGAACCATTACGCCACAAGAGGCCCCGGACCTTCGCGAAGTCGGGGTTGGGGGACTTCATCACGTCCAACAGCTCCAAGGTGGTCAATTCGCCCTCGCCCTTGATGGCGAAATCGACCTGGGTGTCCTTGAGCACCTGCGCGTGGCTGACGGAAACGTGGGGGCCGCCGATGACCATCGGCGCCTTGGTGAGGGACTTGATGCGGTCGATCAGGGCGTAAACGTGGGGCAGGGAATAGCTGAAGGAAGTCACGCCCACCAGGTCGTACTTGTTCTTGAGCAGTTCCACTAGCCGGTCGGGCCCGTCCATCCTCTCGTCGTAGAGGTCCACGTGGACGCCCTTGGACTTCAAATAAGAGGAAAGGTAGGCCACCCCGGTGTGCGGGTGGCCGGGGACGGCGTTGGCGTCGCCGAAAATGGAGCGAAGGTTGGAGACGGTCAGGAGAACGCTATGCATAAAACCTCGGTTTTGATTGGACGCGCCGGACAGGCCGGAAAGGGCCCGCACTGAATATTTTCAAGCCATTTGAAGGTTAGCATGGGCTTACAAAGGGAGTCAAGGAAGGGCCGTCCGGGACTTTTTCCCGGTGAAGGCTCTCCTTAATAGGACCCGCAGGATCAAACTAGGCCTTGGGGAGCCCCTCTTCAAGACCCCCAGGGAGAGTCGGGGCTTTCGCGGGCGCGGCTCAGGGTTTGGGGGCCGGTACGGGGACGAAACGATATTTCCCGGCCTTGCCCGAAACCTTGAACAAGCGGATGGGTTCCTTCGAGGGTTGGGGAAGGGGAAGCAAGAGCCCCGTGAACAAGCCGATGCCGTAGGAGAACTGCCGCAGGAAGATCAGGAGCGGAACCCCGATCAGATCCATGGGCTGGCGGAACCAGGAAGCCACGGAAAGTCCCGTTCCAAAGGCCAGCAGGAGGAAAAGGTAAAGGGGCCCGCGCCACCACTGTGACGCCAGCCACCCGGCCCAGGCGGGTTGGCCGGGCTGGAAAAAGAGGGGCAGGAAAAGGGAGAGGATATAAAGCACGAAACCGAAGGGCACCAGGTGCACCAGGTCGGAGAGGCAGGGGTACACCTTCATCTGCCGGGCCCTTCCCCTCCCGTAACGGAAGGACTGCCAGCAGAACTCCCGCGCGTTTTTGCGCCGGGGGCGGTAAACCGCCGCGGCCGGGTCGTAAACCAGCTGGTAGCCCGAGTGCAGGAGCCGGTTCAAGAACTCGTTTTCCTCGTTCGGGTAGAGGTTGGGTCGGAAACCCCGCACTTCCTGGAAGATCCGGCGGCTCACCATCATGTTGCACAGGATCAGGTCCTTCTCGGTCGCTTCCTTGACGGAACCGATGGAGGCGTAACGGGTGCGCACGCTGAAACTGCCCATCCAGGAGGCCAGGACCGCGCTGGCGGTCTTCTCGAAGGGGGAAGCGTCGGGATAGGGGAGGTTGGGTCCGCCCACGGCGGCGGTCCGCTCCTGCTGGAATTGGGCGGCCAGGCGGGCGGTGGTGCCGGGGATGACCCAGCTGTCCTCGTCGAGGAAATAAACCAGGGGGCTCCGGCAGAGGCTCAGCCCCAGGTTGCGCTGGAGGGAGGGGTTGCGCCCCACGCAAAGGAAGATGTCCCGGGGGCGCTCCCCGGCGGGAAGCCCCAGCAGGGATTCCACGGACTTGACGGTTTTCTCCGGCCGGTCGATGGGAATGACGACGCTGTAATCAGGACGGGGCATGGCCGGGATCCTTCGGGATGAAATGGGACGTGGCCGGGATGCCGAGCAGGGCCGCGAAGATGGGGCCGCCGATGGCCATGAGGATGGAGAAGACGGCCAGGTCCTCCTGGTGGACACTGCTCGTGGTGAAGAGCATGAAGAGCGCCGCCTCCCGGGGACCGAAGCCGAGGATGGAAATCGGGAGCAATTCTACCACGACCATGACGGGGATCAATAAAACGAGCTTCAGGTAGGGAATGCCCAGCCCCAGGGCCAGCACCATGAAATAGTTCCGCAGGAAGGCCGTCTCCCAGGCCAGGAACGAGAGGACGAAGGGACCGAAGATCTTGAAGGAGGGAGTGAGGAGGAGGTGGAGCTTCTCGTTGAACTCGCGCCCGTGGTGGGAAAGCTGGTCGGCCAGTTTCCGCGAGAGGAGGCCCGTCACCAGGGGCTTGAGGATGTATTTCATCCATTTGGGGTTGATGAGGGCCAGGATCAACAACATCCCGCAAAGCATCCCGATCAGGGTTCCCAGGGCCTGGCTTCCCTTGGCGATCTCGCTCATGTAGGAAACCAGGCCCACCACGGCCAGCAGGATGATGGAGGCCAGGTCGTAGATTCGGTCCGCCGCGTGCACCGCCAGGGCCGTGGGCATGGAGATTTTCCCGAACCGGTTCAGGAGCACGATCCGGCTGACGTCCCCCAGCTTGCCCGGCGTCACCGAGGCCAGGGGCTGGCCCGAGAAGAAGGTGAGGACGGCGTTCTTGACCGACAGGTGGGACTTGGCTTTCCCCACGAAGGACCTCAGGCGGAGGGACTTGAAGAGGAACTCGGGCGCGCCGACCAGGAAGGCCAGGAAGAAATAGCCCAGGTTGAGGTGCCGAAGGCGCTCCCAGGATGCCTGCAATTGCAGGCGGGATAGCAGGAAGGCGAAGAGACCTAGGCTGAAAAGGATCGCGATGGCCTTGAGGCGTTTCATGCAGTGGGGTCCTTTTTACGGGGGGCCGGGGTTAGTGACCCGGCTGAAGTTTTTTCCAAAAGGGGTCGTTCTTTTTCGCCATCTTCATATAGAGGTCCGACAGCCCGGGTGCGAAACGGGCGAGACGGTCAATGAGCCTGGCGTCCGGCCCTACCAGCACGCGGCGGCTGCCCCGGCGGATGCCCCGCAGGATGGCCTCCGCGGCCTGGGCGGCGGTGCTCCTCAGTTTGCTTTCCATCTCGACCCTCCCCTTTTCCCGTTCTCCCGGGGAGAGCCGGTACTCGTTGCGCGAGGCCTTGTGGATGCCGGTCTTTACTCCGCCGGGAAAAACCAGCGTCACCTTGAGGGAAGTCCCCGCCAGCTCGTGGGCGAGGGCCTCGGAGAATCCCCGCACCGCGAATTTGCTGGCGCTGTAGCCCGCCTGGCCGTAAAAGCCCAGCAGCCCCAGGGCGCTGGAAAGGTTGACCAGGGAAGACTCGGGCCTCGAGAGCAGTTGGGGGAGGAAGGCACGGGTCATGTGAACAAGCCCCCAAAAATTGACGTCCATCATCCAGCGCAAGGTCTCGTCGCTGACGTCGGCCACCCGGCCATAACTGTTGACCCCCGCGTTGTTGACCAGGATGTCGGCGGGGCCCATCGTTTTTTCCACCCGGCGGGCGAAATTCCCGACCGCCGGCTTTTTCGTCACGTCCAGGACCCAGGCGCGGGCCCTCGCGTCCTTGAGCCCCCGCAGGGTCTCCTTGAGGCCCGCCGCGCTCCGGTCCGCCAGGGCCAGGCGGCAACCCTCCCGGGTCAAACTTTGGGCTAGGGCTTGTCCGATGCCCGAACCGGCTCCCGTGACCACCGCCAGCTTGTCTTTGAGCGTTTTCATGGTCCCCCGGGAACGGCCTGTTCGAATCGGGAAGAGTATAACGGATTGGCTTTCGACGCCCCAAAGGATAATCTCAGCCCGGGGAAACCGAAGGAGTCCCTTAAATTCAAAGGTCGAATCCTCTAAGATGGCGCCAACTCCAGGAGGGATCGTGGGACGCAAAACGGCATTCGTCACCGGGGCCGCCGGTTTTTTCGGGGCCAACCTCGCGCGCGAACTCCTCGCCCGGGGATGGGAGGTCACGGCCTTCCACCGGGCGAGTTCCGACCTTTGGCGCCTCAAGGGCTTGGACCTAAAGCTCCGGCAGGGTTCCTTCGCCGAGCCCGCCTCGGTTGAGTCGGCGATTCCCGAGGGGGTGGACGCTGTTTTCCACGTGGCGGCCCGGGTCAGTTTTTGGCGCGGGGATGACCGCCTCATGCTCCAGGACAACGTGGAGGCGACCCGGACGCTGGTGGGGGCCGCCCGCAAGCGCGGGGCGCGGCGGTTCATCTATACCTCCAGCGTGGGGGTTTACGGCCACAGCGACCGGCGGGTGGATGAGAGCTTCCCCCGGGCGGGACTGGAGTCCCCCATCGGCTATTTCCGCACGAAGGCCCAGGCCGAACAAGTCGTCCTCGAGGCCGTCCAAGGGGGCCTGGACGCGGTGATCCTGAACCCCGCCAATATCATCGGGCCGCTGGATACCGACCACTGGGGGCGGTCCCTGATCCGGGTCAAGGAAGGAAAGATGCCGGGCATGCCCCCCGGGGCCGGATCCTTCGTCCACGCAGTGGAGGCCGCCAAGGCCCATGTGGCGGCCTTCGAAAAGGGGAAAAGGGGCGGGAATTACATCCTGGCGGGGACCGACGCCAGCTACGCCGAGGTCTTTCGGACCATCGAGGAAATCCTGGGCGCCGGCGCTAAGGTCAAGACGGTTCCTGAAATCGCCCTTCGGGTTTACGCGGGCCTTTCCCAATGGGGCTCCCTCTTAACCGGAAAGCCCCCCGAGATCACCCCCGAACTGGTCGCCCAACTTTGCGCCAGGACCTTTTTCGATTCCGGCAAGGCCCAGAGGGAGTTGGGGCTGCGCACGAGGACCCTGCGGGAAATGTTCCTGGATTGCTGGGAAAGCCTTTCGGGACAGAAGACTTAAGGCGGGATTTCCATGACGCCCCGGATTCAGGATTCACTCACGTGGATTTTTTTTCTTCTCGTCCTATCGGCGCTTTCTTTTTTTCCCCTCGCGTTCGGAATAAGGGCCGCCCTGATCTTGGCCGGCTTGGGAATTCCCTGGCTATGGCTGGTCGGACGCCAGGAATCCGCCCGGGCGGGAGAAACGCCCCCTTACCAGCGGGACCTTCTTTCGGCGCCCGGACTATGGATGTTTCTTTTGCCTCTTGTGGCGGCGATCGCCTTGCGGTTTTGGGGGATCACGAACCTGTTGGTTTGGCCCCAGGCGGATGAGGGTTTCAGTGGGATCGCCGGTATCGAGTTGAGCCGCAAGTGGGACTGGCGCTTTTTTTACGGCGACGGACAATCCCCCCCGGTCCTGGATTGGATTTGCGCGCTCTTCTTCAAAACGACGGACTCCTATTTCTTCAACCTTTGGGTTCCACCCGTGATTTTCTCCGTCCTGACCCCGCTCTTGGGATACGCGACCGCCCGCCAGTATTTCCCGCCCACCGTAGCGTGGCTTTTCGGCGGGTTGGTCGCCTTCACTTATTGGCCCCTTTACCTCGGGCGGCTTTGCCTCCAGGTGGTGATGTTCCCGCCTTGGGAGATGGCGGCCTTTTGGGCCATGGGGAAATACCTGAGGGCTTCACACGGGTCCAAACTGAAAAGCGCCGTCCTGTTGGGGTTCATAACCGGCCTGGGCGCCTATACCTACGTCCCCTGGGTTTTCATCCCCGCCCTATTCGCGGGGGTCCTTTTTTTCCAAAAGAAATTTTCGTTCCGGGAAAAGCTCCGCCTGTCAACGGTTTATGTTTTCTTCCTTTGCCTGGGCGCCATCCTTTTCCTGGTGGCCTGCGTTCGGGAAGGTTATGGGGACCACATTTCCAACCTGTGGGCGGGAAAGCCGGCTTTCACCTGGGCGGGACACCTTCTGGTCATCGCGGATTATTTCAACATCCTGGTTTGGGGTTACCTGGGCGAGGTGCCCCGCTACGTTCCCTTCCAAGGCGGTTACCTGAACCCGGCGTTGGGCGGCTTGTTCCTGCTGGGTTTGGCCGAGGCGTGGAGGTTCCGGCGCGAGCCTTTCGCTCAAGCCTTGGCGGCGGGGCTGGCGCTCTTCCTGTTGCCGGGCATTCTCTCCACGAATGTCCAGGGCCTTCGGATCGTGCCCGTCATGCCCTTGGCCCTTTGCCTCGTCGTCCTGGGCTTCCAACGCCTGGCCGGGTGGGGAAACCTCCCGTCGCGTTGGGCCCTGGCCGGGCTGGTGCTGGCGGGATCGGCGGCCCTGGATTTTCACCGCCTTCTCCAGCCTTACGAGGATCCCTCGAAGTATGAGGAGACCTTCCGAAAGATCGACAAGAATCCGGCCCTTTACCGGGGTTACCAATGGCTTCAAGCCAAGGCGGCGGCGGAGGGCCCCGGACTCCTGTTCACCGATTTCACCCCCGAGAGGGACCAGACACTGCGGGGATCCACTTACCCCTTCAACGCCGCTTGGAAGAGGGGACTGAGGCCGGACCATTGCCGTTGGGCGGCCCTGTTGGTGGAGAGGGAAACGGCTCCTTTGGCGGAACAACTTTTTCCCGGGGGACAATGGACCGGTTTAGGCGGGGGGGCCGGGATGAAATACGACCTGGTCCTGGGATGGGTTCCCCTCGCTTCCGGGAACCGGGAAAGGTTGGAACGTTGGTCGGGGGAAGTTTTCGGCTATTTCCAGGGCTTGAGCTCGGCGGTGAACGAGGTCAAGAACCTGGCCACCTACCGGCAAGCGGAGGCCCAATTCCTCCATCCGCCGGCGGAGGTCCAGTCGGACAAATTCCTGGCGTTGTGCCTGGCGAGAAGGACGGCCGAGTTCTACGACCATTTCGGCCGGTACTGAGATTCCGGGATCGGTCAGCGGATGGGGAACCCCACGCCCCCATAGGGGTTGTTGTCCGGCGGCGTGGGCGTGGGACGGATCGGGTTGGGAGTCTCCTCGGCCTGGGCTTTCACCAGGCTCAGGCGCACGATGGAACTGTTCTCGGTGTCCGTGAGGTAGAGGCGCCCCTGGGAATCGGCGGCGATGCCCCGGTAGCGGGGGTGGTAGCCCGGGGTGAGGATGTCGTCCTTGGCGGACCACTGGCCGATGAACTCGAAACGGTGGTTGAAGAATTCCACGCGGCCCGTCATGCCGTCGGTGATGGCGATGAGGCCGTCCTTGCCCACCGCGATGCCCGCGGGTTCCTTGAACTGGGCCGGGCCCTCCCCGAACCATCCCTCCAAGGTTACCGGCACCCCGCCATTGTTGAAGACCTGGAAACGGAAGTTGCCGGTGTCCGCCACCAGGGCCTGGTCGATG
>DATKOC010000148.1:0-10937 GCA_035524855.1 bacterium | reverse complement strand
CGCCAAGGTCCCCGCGATGATGCTGGTTCCTCCTGAATAATTATTCGCACCCGCCAGTGCCAGGGTCCCAGTCCCTAATTTGGTGAGCGACCCGCCGGCGCCCCCCGCGAAACCACTGTCCGAAATCACACCGGAGAAAATAGCCGATGAACCGTCAGCGCCCACGCCTAGGTTAAACCCGCCCAGGCTGACAAGGCCCGATCCATCGAGCGAACCCAAGGTAATTCCGGAAGAAGAACCACTAATGTCCAAGATGCCATTGACCGTGAAGTGGGCGTTGCCCCCCTGGGCCCCGCCTAAAAAGTGCGCCCAGCCGGTATTTTCCACTGTCACGGAGGCGTTCGCGGCCGTGGAATTGTCGGCGAAGGTGAGGTAGCTCCCATCGTCAATGACGGCGTTTCCCGCGCTGGAATTGTTGTGAAAATCCAGCGTGCCCCCGCCCGCGACGAGGGTGATGGTGTTGGGCCCCGCTATGGAATTGTTGAGGTAGTCCAAGGTCCCGCCCTGGTTGGCCTGGATGCCTCCCGTCCCCAGGGATCCGCCCGTGTCGATGAAGATCGTGCCTCCATTGATGGTCGTTCCACCCGTATAGCTATTGGCCCCCGAAAGGGTCAAGTCTCCGGGATAGACTTTGTAAAGATACTCATCCCCCTCAAGGACGCCGCTGAAATTGCCGGAATTGATTTGAAGGCCGATGGCACCCGTCCCAAAGCTGACGGTTCCCGCGCCCTCTAAATCACCAATCAGGGAATTCACGGTTCCGCCGGTGGCCGAACCTCCCGCTCCGGCGTCCCCGCCGTAGGCTTCCACTAGGGACCCGGCATCCAAACTCAGGTTAACCACAAAGAAACTGGTGTTTCCCCCTGTCCCTCCCTGTCCCGTCCCCGATCCACCGGTTCCTCCCCCAGCGATAAAGGTGGACCCCCCCGTCAAGGTGAGGTTGTTTAAAAGCAGGTTCACGCCCCCACCCGCACCGCCCGAGGCTCCCGCCACCCCGCCTGAGTCGCCCCCGTCGCCCCCTAAAAGGCTCATAGTGGAACTGCTCGTGAGGGTCACCGAGCCCATATTGAACAACAGACTGCCGCCGGTGCCACCGGGGCCGTTTCCGCCCGCAAAGGAGTCGCCGCCCTGGCCGCCCCGGACGGTCACGTCCGCCTGTGAATCGGCCTCGATAAACCCGACTGTTACCCCAACGTTCCCGCCGTTCCCGCCGTTGGAGGGACCCGGCAAGGAACCCGTCAGGTTACCGCCATTGCCACCGGTCAAATTCAGGGAAGCGCCGCTTCCTGACAAGGAAACAGAGCCGGCGCTAAATGAAACATCGCCCCCCCTTCCCGCGCCACCAGGCCCATCGCCCCCCGCGCCACCGGCGACGACTCCATTGGAACCCGTCAGGTTGAGGGACAAGATGGAAACCGTCGCGCTCCCCGCGTTTCCGCCGTTAGAGGAACCACTAGTGAACCCTAGGCCGCCGCTGATATCGAATTGGGAACCCGATGCGGCCGTGGAGGCGCCGAATGTGGCGAATACTGACCCAGCGGGGGCGCCACTCAAGCCACTCCCTCCATCCAGGGAAAGATTCGAGCCGGAGGAGAAGGTCATGGTCCCCGCCGTCATGGTCGAGTCCAATCCCAAGCTATTGCCACCATTATTGGTGAGAGTCATGGCCGCGCCCGTGTCCAGGGCGAACCCCTGTTGGAAGTTGAACTGGGCTTGGCCGTTATCCTGGCCCACCACCGACGAGTTGGCTCCTTGAAAAGTCACGCTTTGGGAAACCGACGCCAGGGGCTGGGTCAGGGTAATGGGGCCCACGCCGCCGTCGATGCTGATACTTCCCGCTCCCGCGTTGTTCAAGGTCGTGACGGCCCAGCCGAGTGAACCCGCGCTTTGGTCGCCGGCGTTCGTGGTAACGTTGGTCTGGGCCAACGACGCGGAAGAAAGAAGAAATGAAATCATCAGGATGAACCACCGGCCGACCCGCGAGCGAACCAGGAATTCTTTACACAAGATTGGATCCTTTTATTGCGAAATTAAAACTTCAACCCCACCCCGGCTCCGACCTGGTGCGAATCCAGGTTGGTCCTCGCCAATTCACCCTGATAGCCGAGTGAAGCGCTGATTTCCTTGCTGAAATCCATCGACAACGTCGCCCCTACCCGGATGCCGTCCTGGCCGACCTTGGGGCCTTGCACGGTGAAACTGTCGCCTTGGCCGAAAGCCGCCCGGATGGCTCCACCCCGGTAACTAAACTCATGCTCCCAACCCAGGCGGATGGCCGGGACCAAGGTGGCATTGCCCATTTTGATGTAGCCGCTCGATTTCAAACCGGCCTGGCACAAAACCGAATCCTGTCCTTGAGAGGCCAGGACAAGAGGGGTGCTTGACCCCTGCTCGGTGAAACCATCGATTCCCACATGGGCGTATTGGATGGAACCAAAGGGGCCAATTGCGGCCTTGTCCTTCTTATAGGCGTAACCCGCCTCCAAAGCGCCGTCATACTGGGTCCCTTGGGTCGTTCCCGTCGCGGTTCCCCCAAAACTCAAGCGTTGGGAACTGTAAGAATTGATGCCCCCCTCCACCAACGCCGTTCCGTAAAAGCCATCCTTGTAGTACAAACCATAGAGCCCCAACTCCCCACCATTCCCCGAAAGGGTTCCACCCGTCCCGAGGGTCACGTCGGTATGCCCATAACCCGCCAATACGCCCACCCCCATTTCGTGCGACAAGCGATAGTCGGCCCCCGCCCCCTCCAATCCAAAAGTGGTGACTTTGTAACCGGCGGCGTTGGAATCGGAGGCCACGTTGAAGAATCCCCCATTTCCGGAAATAAACCCGCCCCAGGAACCGTTCTTTTTCGGAGCCAGCGCGACTTCCTGGGCGCCCGGCAGGTCGGACGCGAACCAAGGGCTTCCTGAATCGGAAAAACCCGGCATCCAGAATCCGTTGTCCACGTCATCCATTAACCGGCCCAAGCGCTCCTCCACCAGGTCGGCGTGGGAAAGCGCCGCCTCGAACCCGGCTTGGTAAATCGACGCCAAATCCTCGGGTGAAATATGGTTCTCGGCCGTTTGCAAATGAGTATCCGACAGGACGCCCAATTGGGTGACCACTCCAGCCAGGACGGGATCAAACACGAAAGTATCCAGGTCAATTCCCATGGCCTTTTGGTTGGGGGTAAGGCCTGAATCCCGGAAGGAAGGGTTGATGGAAAGGAGCGAAACCGCGGTGGAGTCGTAATAATTGTAGAACCTCATGCCGGGCAAGGTTTCGCCGACATTCCGGAAAGTCCCCGAAATCGAGGAGGCAAAAAGGACCGACAGGGAGGTTCCACGGGCCGGGGCGGTCAAGGCCAGGCCCGGTGAAAGGACCAACTCCCCATTCAAGGAAGCCACGCCGGAAACATTCACGAACCCGGAGGAAGAGGCTCCAGTTCCGTCCAATACCAACCGGAGGGTCGCCCCGGCGGACTGGGTAAACCCCCCGCTTCCCACCAGCAGGATCGCGTTGTTCGAGTCCAGGAATAAGTTGCCCTGGTTGGCCAGGCTAAGCGCCATGGCGGTAACTTGTCCTTGCGCCCCATCGGTGCCATTCGTGGCGCCGGTCCCCCCGGCCCCTCCAAGACCCCCCGCCAAGTCCATGCTGCTTCCCGTCCCTAAAGTAACCGAGCCCGCGGAAAAGTAAACATTTCCACCCCCTCCTCCGGCACCACCTATCCCCGAGGCTGAAGCGCCCCCCGATCCGCCCGCGTTGCCGGTAAAGGTTAGGCTGGAGCCCGTGCCAAGGGACAGGCTCCCGAGGGCAATCGTAAGGTCGCCAGCGTCACCTCCGGTACCCCCCGGCCCGCTTCCGGTGTTATCGCCGCCCGCGCCGCCCGCTCCCCCGCTCAGGATGATGTTGTTGGCCGTATTGAATGAAAAATTCGCCAGGGTTAAGTCCGCGTTTCCTCCCTTTCCGCCCGCTCCCGGAGCGGAACCCGAACTGCCCGCGCCGCCGTTCCCGCCCGCGATCGTCACATAAGCCCCGGAAGAGCCGCTGGCGGCGTCGTAGAAACTGCCAAGGGACACGCCCGCGTCCCCGCCGTTCCCGCCCGCGACCGATCCACCAAGGCCCGCGTCCGTGCCGCCATTGCCTCCCTGGACAATCAAGCCAGAAAGGTTGTTTAAGCTCAGGCTGTCGCCTTCCATCAAGACCCTTCCCCCGTTTCCAGCGATGGATTGAGAGGAATTCCCGCCGTCTCCGCCCAGTATCTGGGTATTAATGGAAGAGGATTGGATGAAACTGCCGAAGGAAACAAACGCGCTGCCGCCGTTACCACCGATGGTGACCCCATCGCCGCCACGGCCGGCGGTCAGGGAAAGCCCGTAATTTACCGTGACCGATTCAGCCAGAAGAGTGGCCCCGCCCCCGGCGCCACCGGTCACTCCCCCGCCACCCAACCCGCCCACGAGAGTCATATTGGTGGATCCCCCGATGGAAACCGAACCTGCGGTAACATAAGCCGACCCGCCCGACCCGCCGGCGCTGCTTCCCCCCACCAGATCCGTGACGCTTCCACCCGCTCCGCCGCTCATATTGAACCCGTAGCCAGGCAGGGTCAGGGCCATCACGGTCAAGGCGGCCGAGCCACCGGCCCCGCCCTGGTCATTGGAACCTCCGCTATCCGTGACCGAAGCGCCGTCCCCTCCCGTCAGGAAAACATTGCTGCCCGTGGACCAAGTGCCCACATTCACCGAGGCGTTACCCCCATCGGGACCAACGGCCCCCGCTCCCCCGATCGTGCTGAAGCCGGCCGCCATCCCTCCACGCACTTGAACTAGGGCGGTTGTTCCCATGGACCAGGCGAGGGCCGTGATGGCGGCGTCCAGGCTGGTGCCCAATCCACCGTTATTGATGAGGTCCATGCTGTCGGTTTGCTGAAAGCCCTGTTGAAAAAGCAGCTGGGCTTGGGAGGCGTCCTGGCCGTAGATCACTGGATAGGGCCCCGAGAAGGTAACATCATGGACAAAAGCCGAGAGAGGCTGAAGAAGGGTAATGTAGTAAGCGCCGTTGAAAGTGACCGTGCCGGCCCCCAGGGCGTTCAAGTTGGTGACAGCCCATCCAAGGGAACCCGAAAGGCCGTCACCCCCATCGTTCGAGGTGACGGTCACGGCGTTTTGGGCGGGAAGGCTGGGGGCGAGTAAAAAGAAAGCCGAGATGAGGCAGGGATAGCCAAGCGTTTTGAAACCAGCCAGGCGTTGAATCACGGGGTGTCCTTATGAGAAGGATTTTCAAACGCCCGCTTATTTTACCCTTTATCTAGGACCTTTCCAAAATGGGACCGGTTTTATTTTTCCCGCTTTTGAAGGTTTAACCCGCAGGTTTCATAAACCTTTTCAATTTGCCGCAACATTTCAGCGATTAAGAAGGAACCCCTCAGGCTTTTTCGCCCCGCTTCGCCCATTTTCCGGCGCAGGCCGGGATTCCGGAGGAGTTTCAACAAGCTCGTGGCCATCCCCGAGGTGGCGTGGGGTGGATGTAAAAAGCCGGTCACACCTTCCTCCACCGCTTCGGGGGTTCCATTGACCGCGGTCGCCACAACCGGTTTCCCCGCCGCCATGGTTTGTAGCACCACCCGGGGCAATCCTTCATGCAGGGAGGTTAGGAGAAGAACGTCGCTGGCGGCCAGTAATTCCGCCACGTCTTCCCGCCAACCCAAAAGCTCGAAGTTGGCTTCCAGTCCACTATCCCCAATCAATTTTTCCACTTCCCCGCGCAGGGGCCCGTCACCGGCCCACAAAAAAAGGACTGAGGGAAGCTGGCGGGATAACTCCCTCGCCACTTCCACCACGTCCAAGGGGGATTTTTGCCTTTTAAAATTGGACAAGACCAAAACCGTGGGGCGGCCTTCGGTTCCCAGCACCTTGCGCGCTTTCCGCGCGGCCACGAGTGAAAGCTGGTATTGTTTCGGGTCAATGCCGCTATGAATGCCCCGGTATTGCCCTTCCCGGCCGATTCCCGCCGCCAAACCTTCCCTTTTGTTTTCCCCGCTTACGGTGATGAGAACTTGGGTAAACCCCGCGGCCCATCTTTCCAGTGTTTGATAGAGCCATTGGGTCAAAAAAAACTGTCCGGGGAAGAAACCCCATCCATGAACGGTGTGGAGAATGGCCGGCACCCCCGCCTTTTTTGCCGCCCATCGCCCCAAAATTCCCGCCTTGGAACTGTGCGTGTGGACAATATCCACCTTCTCCCGCTTGAGAATGGAGGCGATTTTGAGCACGGCCGCCAGGTCCCACCAGGGGTGGATGGGATGCTTGAGTTCTGGCAGGAAGTAAGCCTTGAGGTTCTTGATCTTGCGGGCTTTCTCATCCAGGTAACCGCCTTTACCCGAAATGAGAATAACGTCGAATTTTTTGCGGTCGTGATGGGCGCAACAATAAAGGGTATTCTGCTGGGCACCGCCCAGTTCCAGGCGCGTGATGATATGGGCGATTTTGAACCGCCGGGAATTTTGAATTTTCAATTTTGAATTTTGAATTGAACTCACCCCATCCAGACGGCGGAGTCGCTATAAGGTGGTTTCTTCCGATTCAGGCGGCGCGGATTTAGGACGGCCGCCGCCTTTCCCCGCCTTGGCCTTGCGGGAAGCCTTCTTGTGGGCCTTCTCGTCCGCCTTGGCCTCAGCCAGCATGGCCTCATCCACGCCCAGGATGGGCTGAACCTGGGCCTTGATCGCCTGCTCCTCATCCTCGCTATGGACGAACTTTTTCATCCACTCCCATTCACGCGTCAATCCTTCCCGCAGGGTGGTCTTGGGTTTGGACCCGAAAAGGCGCTCCAACTTGGCCGTGTCGGCTCGGGTGGCTATCACATCCCCCTTTTGGCGCTCCAGGAAGGTCTTGGGACATGGTTTTCCGCTGAGTTCCTCCAGGATTCCCGCGGCTTCCAGGAGAGTGGCCGGTGACCCCCCGCCGACGTTCACCACTTGTCCCACCACGTCCGCCGTGAGCGAGCCCACAACGATATCCACCACGTCGTCAATGTAAGTGAAGTCCCTGGTCTGGCGGCCGTCCCCATAGATGGTCAAGGGGGCGTCATGCAGGATGTTTTGGCAGAACCGGTGGAAGGCCATGTCGGGCCTCTGCCCGGGACCGTAAACGGAAAAGAAGCGCAGGGCCACGGTGGGCATGCGGTACTCATGGTGGTAAAGCTGGCAAAGCTGTTCCGCGGCCAGCTTGGTGACTCCATAAGGGCTCTTAGGCTGGCATTTCATTTCCTCGTGGAGGACTTCCCCCACGTCCCCATAGACCGAGGACGACGAGGCATAGATAAACCGCTTCAACTTATTGGCCTTGGACTCCTCCAACAACCGCTGGGTAACCTGGATATTGTTGGCGAGGTAACGATGGAAGGAGGAACCCCAGGAGCCCCTTACCCCCGGCTGGGCGGCCAAGTGGATGACGACTTCGGTCCCCTTGAGAACCGAAATCATGGCCATGTCCAAAAGGTTTTCCTCGATCAGTTTGAAGCGGGTGTTTAAAAGAACATCCATGAGGTTCTTTTCTTTTTGGGCGCGGGAATAATAGATGTCGAAATTGTCCACGCCGATGATCTCGTGCCCATCCTTCAAGAGACGGGCAACCACGTGGGAACCGATGAACCCTGCCGCGCCGGTAATAAGTATTTTCACTTATTACCTTCCTCGGCAACCTCAAGGGGTAATCTCAAGTGAGCTTCGACCCCTTCTCCATCAAAGACATGAATAAAGGAAGGGGTGAACCCCGCAGCGCCGGTGACGAGAATTTTCATGAAAAGTGATTTCTCCTTGGAATTTGAGCCTTTATTTTAACCGCAACATGACTTAATAGCTAATTTCCGTTAAGACCAGGACCCTTAGGTACTCCGTTTCAGGAATCGAGAGGACGATGGGGTGGTCTTGCGGCTGGGTTAGCCGTTCCAGCAACCGGAACGACCTTCCCGATTCTTCCACGGCCTCGCGCGCGACCCCTTCCAGCAGGGTCCAGGAAAAATGATGCGAGCAGGTCCCCACCACCATGAACCCTCCGGGATTCAGCAGGTCCATGGAATTTCCCATCAGTCTCTTGAAGGCATTGCGGGCCTCGGGCAGGTCATGGGCGCTCTTGGCCATAGGCGGGGGATCGAGCAGGATGCCGTCGAACATTTTACCGCCCTTCTTGAACTCCCTCAGGGCCTTGAAACTGTCCCCTTTTTCAAAACGAATCTTTCCTTCCACCCCGTTCAACACAGCGGCTTGGACCCCCTCGTCGAGGGCGGGTTGGGAAGAGTCCATGGCCAGGACATCACTGGCGCCACCCAGGGCCGCTTGGACAGCGGCCGCTCCCGAGTAGCAAAAAGCGTCGAGGATCACCTTGCCGGCGCTGAGCTCGGCCACTCGCCGACGGGCTTCCCGGAAGTCGAGGTAAAAGCCGGTCTTCTGGCCCTGGTCAGGGCGGGCCTGGAACGTAGCCTTACCCTCGACGAAAGGCATGGGCAGTACACCCGGCTCGGTCAGCCAGCCCTGGAATTCCGCCATGCCTTCCTTCAAGCAGACTTCCCCCACGCTTTTCTCGTAAATGAACCGGTAGCCTTTGGCCTGGAGGGCCTTGGCGATGACGGGAACGAAAGGTTTCAATCCCGCGCTGAAGCAAGACAGGACGGCGCTGTCACCAAAGCCATCCGCGATGATACCGGGCAACCCGTCTCCCTCGCCAAACAGGAGCCGCAAGCCGTCGGTGCCGATTTTTTCCCGGTAACCTTGCCGGCGGTCCACCGCTTTTTGGACCCTTTGGAAAATGAAAGCTTCGTCGATCTCCTGGGTGAAATCACGGGTCAGGAGCCGGATAAGGATTTTAGAGGTGGGATTAGCCACCCCCCGGCCGACGGGGGCTCCCTTTGAAGTGATCACCTCCACCAGGGTTCCCGCCGAGAGGGTCTTAGGGGCCTTGTCCGCCTCGTTGGCGAAGACCCAGGGATGGCCAGCGAGTAAACGATCCTCTTCTTTGGGTTTCAGTTTCACTCGAATGTAACTGGCCAAACTTAACCTCGGGGTAAATTTTTTATTTTGAATGTTAAATTTTAAATGAATGCGGTTTTCGCCGGGCGAAAACAACCACGATTTAAAACTTAAATCGAGAATTTAAAATTGGAGCTTTAACGCAACCTGGGAGGGGTGGAATGCCTGAGCCACTTGGAGGCGGAGAGGATCCTGGAGCCAAGCCTGGCGTTGCTTCATGTAATCAATTTGGGCCCTTTGGTCCACGTCGTAATCGGCGGGGATAATCAAGGCGCCCACGAGGATGCCGGCTCCCAGCCCCAAAGCTCCCCCGACAAACATATCGGAGGCCTGGGTGCTGGAACCGTTGGAGATCCGGTTGGCGAGGAAGAGCCCCAAGCCAAGCCCCACGAGGCCTGAACCCACGATCACGAAAGTCCTGGCGTCGTTGTTGACGGCCGGTCCTTTGTCGCGGTCTTCCATTTGTTTGTAGTGGTTCTTTTTGGAGTCCTTGTTGAGGTCATCCACCCAATCAAATAGGAAAAAATGACTCGGGCGAGGCTTGGTTTCCTTCGGGTCGTTGGAATCGTCACCGTCGTCCTCCCAATAGAGGGCGTGGGCCTTGGGCGCCAGGAAAGGCGTCATTCCCACCAGTTGAACGGCCAGGATCACGAGAAGGGTTTTTTTGAGTAAGGAGGTCTTAAAAGTCATGGGTGGGATTATAGCCCCAAATTTATGGAACGAAAAAGGGAAAACTCGGTCGCGGAAGGAGGTCAAAAGCGCACGCTCAGTGGGCTTTCCGGTCGGCCCTTTGAGGAAAAAAGAAAATGAAGGCGGCCATGAAGGCAACCAAGACCAAGGAAGCCGTATAGCGGCTCAAGGCCAATCCACCGTGGTCGAGGGGTTTGTCGAGAAAATCGCCCACTACCGCACCCAAGGGCCGGGTCAAGATGAAAGCCGCCCAAAAAAGGGTGGTGCGCGAAATCTTTGTCCAATAGTAGAGGGCGGCTACCACCGCCAAAAGGGATCCAAAAGCCACGACCCCACCCCCATACCCAATACCTTCCGTGTCCGCCACCCAATCCCCTAAAGCTGTTCCCAGTGTTTGGGAAAACATAATGGTGATCCAATAAAAAATTTCGGTTTTGGGTTCACTCACTGTGGCAACGGAAACCGAACCCATCACCCAGTACCAAGTGAACAGGGAGGTCATGAGAAGGACGAAAAGAAGGGAGGACCCCCCGGTGTAGCCGATATGGAGGGACCGGTCGGCGAAGTCGGCCATCGTGGTCCCTACGGTGGTCGTGGCGACGATGGTGATCCAATAGATGACGGGATGGAACCGGGGCGATTTCACTTGAATGGTGACCGCCGCGAGGAAAACAACCGCGAAGATGGCCGTCCCCACCAGGTAGCCCAGGCCCATGGACATGGAAACCGCGTCGCCGCCCGTCTCGCCAAGCGTGGTAGCGGCAATCTTGATGATCCAGAAAAGGAGGGCAACCTCGGGAACTTTCGCTAAACCCTCCTGTGCGCCTGCGGTGTTTCCCATGTCATTCCCCTTCGGGCTTTTATATCTTAATTCCCAATCTCAAGAACCTCAAAAGTACCCGGTACGATCTTGCGGCGAGGTTTGGGATTGTCCTTCGTGGGTGTGGGCTGGGGCTCCATTTTGGCCGTGGCCGAAAATACGTGGCCCGTCTCGGCGTCCAGGGCCAGGGTGCGGGCCCCCGGTTCGGTCAGGGCGTTTTCCACTACGCGGTAGCGGCTGGGGGAATCTTCGTGGATGACGCTCAAGGTCCCGTCCCCGCAGGAATTGAAAACCGTTTGGGATTTAGGATCGAAGGCTGTCCCGTCCACGTGGTCGTCGATCGGCAGTGTCTTGACCACCTTGCCATTGTTGGCGTTCATGACCACCGTCATCTTGTTGCGGCAGCCAATGAAG
>DATKOC010000147.1:0-4869 GCA_035524855.1 bacterium | reverse complement strand
AGGAGAAGCTGGAGGCCGATATGCCCGCCAACCCAAGATATCCCACCTTGATCATCGTCCCCACCTACAACGAGAAGGGGAATATTGGGATGATCTACCAAAAAATTTTCAAGGCTGCCAAAAACTGCCATTTGCTGATCGTGGATGATAATTCCCCCGATGGAACCGGCGGGATCGCGGACCGGATCGCCCGGAAGGACGGGCGGGTTTTCGTGGCGCACCGGGAAGGGAAGCAGGGACTGGGTTCCGCCTACGTGCACGGCATGAAATACGCCCTTGAAAGGGGCTACCGCAATGTCATCGCCATGGACGCCGACTTGTCCCATGACCCGGAAAATCTGCCCCGAATGTTGGAAGAAATTAAAACTCATGACCTTGTGATCGGCTCCCGTTACGTCAAGGATGGGGGAATGGTCAACTGGAACGCGAGACGCTTCCTCATCAGCCAGTTGGCCAATCTTTATTGCCGATTTTTGCTGGGCTTGACCCAGGCGGATTGTTCAGGCGGGTTTAAATGCTATCGAACTGAGCTGCTCCGGAAGATCGGTTTGGAAAAGATATTTTCCCCCGGCTATTCCTTCCAGGTGGAAATCCTCTTCCGGGCCGTCCGGGCGGGGGCGCGGGTAACCGAGATTCCCATCATTTTCGTCAACCGGCATGAGGGAGAGAGCAAACTATCGGTGGGTGAGTTGCTGGGATTCGGTTGGACCGTCTTTAAACTGCGACTTTTGGCTTGGGCAGGGAAAGCCTAACGCGTCTTGGGGAACGACTCAACAAAAAGGGCGTCCCGCGGCGACGCGGGGCGCCCTTTTTGTTTACGTGGAGTTAATGGCCGGCGGAATTCGCCGACTTGTGCGAGTGTTTCTTCTCCGGCGTGGGAACGGGGGTGGGCATAGCCTTGGGATAATCCGAGGGGATATCGGCCCTTTCCGTGCCGGTAAACCCATACTTGGCGGCTAAATCAGGCCGGATCCACAACCTCATGTTATAGCTTCCCAAATCCGACCAAACCTCGCGGTAGAGCAGCCATTGCTTGAGGTCATGCCAGTCCACCATATCCGGCTTGGGAGGAAACACCCAAGGTAAAATTGGGAGGAAGTTGCCAAAGAACCAATCGACGAACAGGCTTGGTGTCATCTCCGAGCCTGGGAATCCTTTCTTGTACCAGGAAGGTACCCACCAAATTCGAAGTTTATATTTCCGGTTCACATAACCCGCCTGGCTCAAGATGGGATAAGCCTGGGCGTCAGACTCGGTCCCCGTCATGATAATGGGATTGTCGGCGGTGGTGATGGTCGCCGGATGATTGCGGCGTGAAAAATCCTTTAATTGCCAGGCGAAAGGCCAGGAACATTTGTCCTCGATCGTGAGGGGTAGTCCATCATGCATGCCTTTTTCCGCGTCGGTTACTCCCGCGGGGGCGTTCGGATTGGGGCCCCCGGTTTCCGCATAGGAAATCTGTCGGACGATCCTTTCCACTTCCTGGACATCCGGGCCGGATTGCACGTAAACAAGGGGTTCGACGGGGTTTGCCTCGTGGTAGAAACTCAAAAGGATGGCCGAGTGAAGGGAGTAGGTCGCCAAAACGGTGAATATGAGGATCGCCGCCCCCCTGGCGCATTTCCAAATTTGCTCCGTGGGATGGGAGTCGATGATGGCTCCCACAAAATAGGCGGTCAGCAAGAGTGCGGGCAGAAGAGGATGGAGGATAAGCCAAGGCATCTTTTCACCCGCCCATGAGAAAAGGGCCAAGGAACCCACATACCAATAGGAGAGGAACAGCGGGATGGTCCGGCGCCGGAAAAGCCCATAATAAAGCATGGCAACGCCGGAGAAGAGAAAGGAAACCAATTCGTTGGCGGGCAATTGGGCCAGGTAGTAATAAGGCGGTTCGTCCCCCCGATGGACATCGTGCTGACCCCACCAGTACTTCAGTCCCCCGATCGCGCCGTTATAAACGCCGCCCCGTTCCGTGCCGTTGTTCAGTAATCCGTGAATGCGGCTCAGGAAATCCGGTTGGGTGGCTCCCACCGTGAAGAAAGTCGTGAAGAGCAGGGTGAAGACGATGAGGAAAATGGAGATGGCGCCGGTTAGGGCGGGGGAGACATTTTTCAACCACAACCAGCAGAAGCGGAAAACGAAGTAGAAGTAGGAAAGCAGGAGGATGAGCGAGAAAATAGTCCCGTGGTTGAGGTTATACCAAGGATTTTCAAAGGCAATAAGGGCCACCAACCACCAGGCGATAGAACCCAATAATTCGGGAATAATCCTCTGGATGCCCAAACCACAGATGACTTCCCAGATTTGGCTTTCGGGTTCCTTTTGCTTGATATTGGCTTCCCAGCGGGCGATCAATTGGTACACCGTGTAAAGGAAGGCGCAGCCCAAAAGCACTAAGAAGACGGGTAAACGGTAGCTTTCGGTCTTCGGGATAATCAACTGAGTCAAAACGCCGAAGGCGGTTAAGCCGCCCGCGATGAAAACATCGGCCCAGGGCAAAAGACGGATGAAGAGGTAGGTGCCGATGACGGCCACTGTCAGGAAGATGGATTCCTTGGTGCAAAAAGCGATCGCGAAGCCAAGGGAAGCCAGCCAGAGATCCATGGGAATTCTCGAACGGTAGTAGCGGATCAAGAAGACCACCATCAGGAAAGTTCCCCCCGCGATATAGGCGTCTTCCCGGGTGAACCGGTCAAAGTACATGAAACTGGGAGAGAAAACGATCAAGGCTGTGGCCAGCAGGGCACCCGTTCGGCCCCAGAACGGGGATAGGAAGATGGCCAAGACTACCGTCAAAATCCCAAAGAAAGCGGCCAAATAACGGGAGGTCGCATTGGAAACTCCGAAAAGGTAATACATGAAGGCGTTTCCATGGAACTGAAAGGGACCGTGCATCATGGGGTTGTATTCGTAATCCCCGTCATGAAAGAGTTGCCAGGAATAAAAGGAATGCATACTTTCGTCGTGATGGTGGGGTTTGTCACCCAGGTGATGGAATCGGGTGAAAATTGTAATCAAAATCAGGGCGGCATATGCCAACTCCCGCCACGAGAATGAAAGATTAATGTTGATGGCCGAGGAAGAGCCGGAGGGGGTTTTTTCACGGTATTCGGATTCGCCGGAAGTTCCTTTCAAGGGTTTGGGAGCATTCGTTGGTTTGGAGGACTTTTCTGGTGCGGGGCCCACCGTCAATTTGGTACCGCACTGTTCACAAAAATTGTTGGAGCCGGGATTTTTAGCACCACATTTTCCGCATACCTTGGTTTCGGACATTCAAAACTCCTTAGATGATGAGGGTATTTAATGCTGAAAGATGAATCCCGACGGGATTTGAAGAAAATTGACGCTAAACTATACCCAGTGCTGAAAGCATTTGTCAACAAAACGACACCTCGGTATTGGCCTCAAATCATCAAGTTTCCCGTAAAACAAATTTCTCTCGAATCGAACTTGGGCATTGTTCTTTCCTGAACTGCTTAAGGTATAAAGAAATCTATTTCCATGTGCCGGTATGGCAACTTTAAAAAGCGCCTCCATTCGAGCAAGTCATTCCATCCTCCGCCCAAAGTTATGACGTTATCTTCTCGCTGTTGGACTTGCATTTTTTCAAGTTCCCGGGATAGGGCGACAAGTTTTTTATTAGGAGTGTTGCTTCGGTTTAACAAGAAACCTTCTTGTTTTATGGGAAAGTGTAACAAGTTGCAATTTATTGCATAGGTTGGTACACTTCTCACACGCCCAATTTTACAATGCCTAAAAGACCTTCTTTGAAGAGAGGAGAAAGTTGTGAACTTAAAACAATTTACGTTGGGGGCACTTGTAGGTGCCATGTTAATCCTGGCTCCGGTGGCGGTTTACGCCGACGATACCAGCTATGCCGCTGAGGTTCTGACCAAAGGGGCGGGGGCGCGTCCCTTAGCGATGGGCGGGGCTTTTGTGGCGGCCGCGAGCGATGCAACGGCGGCTTATTGGAATCCCGCCGGTTTGGCCTTGATCGATGACATTGAGATCACGACCATGCACTCGGCCCAATCCGACCTGCAAAGCTACGATTTCCTTAATCTCGCCTTTAAAACCGAAAGCGCCGGTTCCTACGCTTTGAGCTATCTTCGCCTGGGAGTGGATGGCATCAATATCACGAACGCGAACAGTCCCACGGTTATCACGCAAGCCTCCTATTCCGACCAAGCTGGGCTGATTTCCGGTGGCTGGAAAATCGGCAAGCAATTTGCCGTTGGTGGAACAGTCAAGTTCCTCAAGACTGATGCCTATACCGCCTCCGCTTTTGGTTTTGGTTCTGATATTGGATTCCTCTTTAAGCCCATCAAGGAGTTGTCTTTTGGCTTGGTGGCCCGCGATTATACAGGGGGGTCCTATATTACTTGGTCTAATACGAACTCCAATCGCACCGACGTTTTGCAACCCAGCGTCACCTTGGGAGCTTCTTGGACTGAGGAATTGGGGAAGCGTCAGAATCAGGGTGATGCCCCGGTCCCTGTGAGCACTCTTTCCGTCAACTTTGATTTCGACAGCTTGTATGTTGATAAGTCCTTGAACAACTACCACTTGGGAGTGGAATACTGGTACCGTCAATTCGTGGCGGTTCGCGGTGGTTTGGAGTCCAAAGGCTTCCAATTCGACACCGATTCCTTTACCCCCTCGGCCGGGGTAGGCGTCTGGGCTTACCTGTTTGAAATTGACTATGCCTTTGTCGCCAATTCCATCGGTGGAATCCACTACATCTCGTTGATCACCCGCCTGTAAAACAACTTAAATTTAACGCCCCTTCAAAGGGGGGATTTTTCAAAAAAATCCCCTCTTTTTTTATTTTTTGATTATCATACCTGGACGCCGGGATGAATATTTCCT
>DATKOC010000146.1:0-2630 GCA_035524855.1 bacterium | reverse complement strand
CCGGTTTCTTCCTGTAGTTCCCTCACCCGGAAGATGTGCTCAATGCGGTCCTCGATGGTTTCCACGTGCCCGAACATCATGGTGGCCGTGGAGCGCATGCCCAGGGAGTGCAGGTCCCGCATGACACCCAGCCATTCCTCGGTGGAAGCCTTGAGGGGCGCGATTTCCTTGCGCACCCGGTCGACCAGGATTTCCGCCCCGCCACCCGGCATGGAATCCATACCCGCTTCCCTGAATTTCTTCAGGATCTCGATGACCGACATGCCGAAAAGACCGGAGAAATGCACCAGTTCCGGGGGGGAGAAGGCGTGCAGGGTGATGTCCGGGTGGGCATTTTTGACCTTGGAGAGCATATTCAGGTACCAGTCCAGCTTCAGGTCCGGGTGATGCCCGCCTTGCAGGAGGATTTGGGTACAGCCCTTTTCCTTAGCCTCAGCCACCTTGTGGATGATCTTGTCGGCCTCGTTGACGTAGCCTTCCTTCTCGTCACCTGGCTCGCGGTAGAAAGCGCAGAACTTGCAGTAGGTCACGCAAACGTTGGTGTAATTGATGTTGCGGTCAATGAGGTAGGTGGCGATCTTGTCGCCTTTGGCGCGGGTCTTGAGCGTGTCGGCGATGGCGCCCAGCTCGTTCAGGCTGGAGCCCTGGAACAGATCGAGGGCCTCCCGGCGGTCCACGACGTGTCCGTCGAGCACTTTCTCCTGGAGGGTTTCAACCGTGGCGGTCGGCATCAGAGCATCAACCCTTCTTCCTTCAGGAGCTTTTGGAACTCCAACTGGCCCTTCACTTCCTCGGGGCCATAGGCGTAATGGATGTTCTTTTCCAGGTATTCCTTGGCTTTGGGATGATCGAAAACCCACATGCCCTTGTAAACCTTGACGATGTCCTCGAAATGCTTCATTCCCTCGTTCTTGGCGGCCAGGAGGTCCATCTCAATTTCACGGGCGATCGGAACACTGCGGGCCATCCAGGTGGCGAACACGAATGGCTTCTGGGTATAGCGGAACCACTCCTCGCCTAAGTCGGTCACCAGCATGCCCGTCGGCGCCGCGATAAGGGCCAGGTCGCCGATTTGCAGGACGGCTTCCCAGGGCTTGACCTGGTTGGGGTGGAACCCATCCATGTCCACTGATTTCACCCTGAGTCCCTTCACCCCAAACCATTTCCTAAGGATCAATTGCGCCAAGAGAGCCGAGGTTTGCGATTTGGAGTCGGTAAAGAGCGTGTCCACGTCCTGCAAAGCGCGATGGGAAAGAAGCCGGACACTCTTGACCGGTCCCTTGCTCCCGATGCCCGCCACGGGGACGATCTTCAATTCGGGGTTCAGGAAATAAGCCGCGATGGGGGCCAGGGCAACATCCAGGCGCCCTTCCTTCAAGAGCGTTCCCATTTGGCTGGGCGGAACTTGGAAGAGTTGATGGTGGTTTTTCATGTCCCAAACCAGGGGTTGAGCGTTGAGGAAAGGCACCACCCCGATCTTCATGGGCTTGGCGATGAACTTGACCGGTTCCGCCGGCTTGGGCGGCGCAACGGGGGCCGGCGCGGGAGTGGCCGCCGGGGCGGCGGTAGGAGCCGCGGCCTGCGGGACCGACGCGGCAGGTGCCGGGACCGGCGCCGGTTTGGGCGCGGGGGCCGGTGTTGCTGGAGTCGCTGCCGGAGAGTCACTCATGGTCGTTTTTCCTTTGTTGGATTTACTTGGCGATCGCCGGTTCCAAAATCGGCTTTAATTCCTTGTACAACGTATCCCGCTCCACGGGGTCCCGCCCCGCGTCGCGGATGAGCTTCCTTAAGTCACCCACCGTCATGATCTCGGGCGTGTCGGCGCCCGCCATATGATAAATCTTTTCCTCAATCACGGTTCCGTCAATGTCGTCCACCCCATAGGACAAGGACAACTGGGCCAATTTCACGCCCAACATGATCCAATAAGCCTTGATGTGGGGGAAATTATCTAAATAAACCCGCCCTACCGCCAGGGTTTTCAGGTCTTCCATGCCGCTGGGCCTGGCGAAATGGTCCATCTGGGTGTGGTCGGGGTGGAAGGCCAAGGGAATGAAGGTCTGGAAACCGCCCGTCTCGTCCTGTAGTTCCCTCAAGCGGCGCATGTGATCCACCCGGTGCTTGTACTGCTCAATATGACCGTAGAGCATGGTGGCGTTGGTCTTGAGCCCCAAGCGGTGGGCGGTCCGGTGCACCTCGATCCATTGGTCGGCGGTGGCCTTTCCGGGGCAAATCTGCTCCCGCACCTCCGGATGGAAAATCTCGGCCCCCCCGCCCGGCATGGAACCCAGCCCTGCCGCCTTCAGCCGGGTCAGGACTTCCTCGGGTGTCATGCCGTACTTGTCGGCGAAAAACTGGATTTCAACGCCCGTGAAGCACTTTAAATGCACGGTCGGGACGGTCTTTTTCAACAGCCGGAGCATGTCCTCATACCATTCGAAGCTATAGGAGGGATGGAGTCCCCCAACGATATGAAGCTCGGTAATGTGCTCCCCCTCGTAGGCCTCGCGGGCCTTTTGGGCGATCTGCTGGTGAGTGAACTCGAAGGAGCCTTCCTCCCCCTCGAAGCGGGAGAAAGCGCAAAACTTGCAGGTCGTGGCGCAGACGTTGGTGTAATCGATGTGGCGGTT
>DATKOC010000145.1:0-6987 GCA_035524855.1 bacterium | reverse complement strand
GACCGCCACCGAGTTGAGGCCCGCGGCCATGGACTGGGGCGCCGAGGCCCAAAGCAGGTTGAGAGGGTAGCTCCCGTTGTAATCCCCGTAGATCCCCACGGACATCAGGACGGGAGCCATCACCTGCACGTTGATTTGGCTCACCGCCGCGGCCTGGGCCAGGACGTATTTCTGAACCAGGGTGCCGCCGGTGTGGGTGACCCCGCCCGACCCCGCCACGGCGTCCCCCAGGATCGCGGTGTTGGCGCAGGGGGAGACCGTCACGGTGGGGGTGAAGGACGTGGCCGCCGTGGCGCTCAGGGTCACGGTCGGCGTGGGGGTGAAGGTGGCCGTCAGGGTGTGGGTGAAGGTGGCGGTGGCCGTGGAGGTCGGCGTGGGGTCGGAGGGAGCGCCGCCCGTCGGGGTGCCGGTGGCGGTGCGCGTCGGGGTGGGGGTTTCGGTGAGGGGCCCCGTGGGTGAAGTCACCGGAGCGGGGGTACAGCCTCCTCCCAGGAAGGCCATGGCCGCCAGGATGAGCAGGTCCGAAACGAGATAGTTCACGCGCATTGTTCTCTCCTTGAGTTCGTTGCCAGACGACCTCTAGACGGGCGGGGGGGGATTTCTTCCAAAAAAAAACGTAAAAAAATGCGGGAAAAACGGGAAGGGGTAAACGTGCCGCCTGCGGCGTATGCCGCCGCCTTGAGCGGGTCCTGGCGGGCCAAAGCCAAGCCCGCGAAGGCTTACGTGAGGCCCGGCGTTTTTCGGTCCCGCTTCGGTGTTTCTTCCCGGCCGCGAACGGTGAGCTGGTTTTTACTTTCAACGAAGGGAGCATTACCCCGTGAACTTCGCCGTACTCCGTGGTTCAATCCGCCTTGGGGAGTGTTTCCTTTGGCTCTCCCCCTAACCGGGGACCGGCCGGCGGGCGCCTGGTGGGCCCGATCCCTTTGGCGTTTTGGCGCCCCAAGGCCCCCCCGGCGGCGGCCATTCTTTTTCCGCCGATTTATCCCTTTTCCACCCCCCGAGGGCCTATAGTCAAGGTACGACCCATCCAAGAGGAACCCTCCTGACTCCGGAAGTTTTCCCCCGCCCATCGGCCGCGCCTTGAAAGGAACCCACCATGGCATTAGACAAGGAAGAAGTGTTGAAAAGGATGAACGACCGTGAGGTCGTGGTCCTCAATATCCTGCCCAAGGGCGATTTCCGGAAGCTCCGCATCAAGGGGTCGGAAAACCTCTCCCTCACGAAGGACCTGGACGAATTCTGCCGGGAAGCCACCGAAAAGTACGGGAAGGACAGGCGGTTCATCCTTTACGGCGAGCGTTTCGGCCTGCTGGACAGCTTCCTGGCGACCCGGGCCCTGGTCGCCCGGGGGGTCAACGCGGAGAACTACCCCGGCGGCATCCTCGAGTGGCACCGGGCGGGCATGCCGGTGGAGGGAACCGACACCCCCGGTGGCGCGGAATGAACCAGCTGAAATTCATCAAGGCCGTCTGCCAAAGCTGCGGGTCCCCCCTCCTGAAGGAATCGGACCGGGGCACGGAAAAGGGCGGCTCCTTCACCGACACCTATTGCCGCCGCTGCTACCGCCAGGGGATCTTCACCGAGCCCCAGATGACGGCGGAAGAGATGAGGGAGAGCGTCCGGCGCAAGATGATGGAAATGCGCTTTCCCCGCTTCCTGGCCGTCCTGTTGTCCAACCGGGTTTACGCGTTGAAACGCTGGGAAGGCGTCAAGCCCTGAGGGCGGAAGCTCCGCGCGGGCCGGGCCGGGAAAGGGAATTGTGAACCAGGCGACGCAGGTTGAGATACAGGATTACATGGTGGCGCTGCTCAAGATATGGGAAAGGACCCCCGCGGACCAGGCGGCGGTTTTCAACGACAAGCGGATCACCGAGACCGCCCAATGGTCCGCCGCGAAGGTGCGCGCCGCCCGGGAGCATTGCTCCTCAAAGGGCTGGCTGCGCTACCAATTCGAGGGGTCGCAGGATTACACCCTCACGCCCGAGGGCCTTGGGATGGCCCGGGGAGCCCGGCGTAATCAAAGCTTTTCAAGCCCCAGGCCCTCCTGACCCCCAGGGAAGGGGGGAAGGCGTTTATCCGGGGAGGGGCGGGGGAAGGTTCAAGCCGAAGGCCCCGGGCCGGTTTCAAAGACTCAAAAATCCAGTGGAGGTGAAGTTTCATGCTCATCAACGAGAACGACTTGGGGAAAATCGTCCAACTGCCCGCCCGGCCCGAATGGGGCCTGGGGGTCATCAGCAAGGTCCAGAACCGGCTCACCTATATCCAGTTCCAAGGCACCGAGGATAAGGCCGCCAAAAAATATTTCAGGACCGAGAATCCCCTGAAATTGGCCGCGAACCAGGACCGTTCCGCCTTCAAGAGGGCCCGCGTCCAGAAAAAGAAAGTCCGCCCCGCCGCCCCCAAGGCCTGACCCCGGGGAAAAACCAGGGGTCAGGCTTTCATTTTTCATTATTGACATCTTCCCCTTCACCGTTAGCATGGGTCCGTGCCCAGGCCCCGTCGCATCCAATATGAAGGCGCGGTTTACCACGTTACCTCGCGGGGGAACGAAAGGCGGAAGATCGTACAGGACGACTCCGACCGGTGGCTTTTCGTCCGCCTCCTGGCGGAAGCGACGGACCGTTTCAATCTGCTTTGCCACGCCTGGGTCCTGATGGACAACCACTACCACCTCCTACTGGAAACCCCCGCCGGAAACCTGTCGGCCGCCATGAAGCACCTCAACGCCGTCTATACCCAAAAATACAACCGGCGGCACGAGCGGGTCGGCCACCTGTTCCAGGGCCGTTTCAAGGCGATCCACGTGGAGAAGGAGGCTTACCTGAAGGAGCTGTGCCGATATGTCGTCCTTAATCCGGTCAGGGCGGGCATGGTGAAGCGGCCCGGGGATTGGAAATGGAGCAGCTACCGCGCCACCGCGGGGCTTGAGAAACCAGCGCCCTGGTTGTCGGTCGGCTGGCTTTGGGGCCAATTCGGGCGGAATCCAGCGGAGGCCCGGTCCGCCTACCGGGACTTTGTGTCGCAGGGGATCCGGCTCAAGGAATCGCCCATGGGAAAGGCCACGCGCCTCTACCTGGGCGGGGAGGATTTCCGCGACAAAGTACGCGGCTTCGTTGGGGACCTGGATCATCCCGACATTCCCCGCTACCAAAAACGTGGCGTTCCGGCGCCGGAGGGGGACCTCCTGCGGAGGGTAGCCGTGGCCTACGGGACCGGCGTGGACGACCTGTTGAGGCCCGGCAAAAAGGGGAACGAGGCCCGGGACGTGGCCATGTACCTGCTCCAAAGGGAAGGCGGGAGAACCCTGCGGCAAATCGGCGAAAAATTCGGCGTGTCCTATTCCGCTGTGGGCAACCGCTGCGGGGTTGTCCGGGACCGGGTGGTCAAGGAGCCCGCGCTGGCCCGCCGGGTTGAAAAATGTAAAATGAAAGCCTGACCCCTTTTTCTTCACTGTCGGTCCTGAGGAACCTGGGGTAGTATTCAGGAAAGGCCGGCGTGAATCCGGCAAAGGCAAAACCGAGGGAGGAACATTGGAAACCCATCACCCCGCCGCGCCTAAGCCCTGGTGGCGGTCCACGCTGGCTAAAAACACCGGGTTCGCCTTTTTGGCGGCGGTGGCCTTGGGCGTGGCCGCCTGGTTTTTCGCCTTCCGGCCCTACATCTCCACCGACGACGCCCGGGTGGGCGAGAACTTGGTGCGCGTCGCCCCCGACGGCGTGGGCGGCATGGTGCTCAAGGTCAACGTGGCCGAGGGGGACCGGGTCCAGCAGGGCCAGGTCCTGGTGGAATTGGACCACGCCAATTACCAATCCCAACTCCTGAAAGCCCAGGCCCGGGCGACCCTGGCCCAAACCGACTTCAACCGCGCCGAGCGGTTGTTCAAGCAGGGCGCCATTTCGGGCAGGGATTACCAGGCCGCCCAAGCCAACTCCCAGGAAGCCCAGGCCGACCTGCAACTGGCCCAGAACGCCTTGGACCACACCTATTTGAAAAGCCCGGTGGACGGGATCGTGGTGGAAAAGACCGGGATCGAGGGAAACCTGCTGGAACCGGGGCAGACCGCCCTGACGGTGGCGGACGTGGACCACGCCTGGGTGACGGCCAACATCCAGGAAACCAGCGTCGGGAAAGTGCGGCCGGGCCAGCCGGTCCGGATCCACTTGGACGAGGGGGGGGATTTGACGGGGAAGGTGCTGGAAATCACGACCGCCACGGCCTCCCAATTCGCCCTGCTGCCGGCGGAGAACGCCTCGGGTAATTTCATCAAGCTGGTCCAGCGCATTCCCATCAAGGTCGCCCTGGATCCGCACCCGGACCGGGTCCTCAAGGCGGGGCAATCGGTGGAAATCAAGATCAAGGTGAATTGATGCCCGGCGCCGCCGCCCCCTCCCCGGCCTCTTACAAATGGGCAGTGCTGGGCGTCGTCATGATCGGCACGCTCATGGCCGCCCTGGACCAGAGCATCGTCAACGTCTGCCTGCCGGACATCATGGCCGACTTCGGCTCGCCGGTGGACGACATCGAATGGGTCATCACGGGTTACATGCTGGCTTTCGCCACCCTGATGCCCCTGACGGCCTGGCTGAGGGAGTATGTCGGCTACAAGCGGCTTTACGTGGGGAGCCTCGTGGTCTTCACCCTGGGCTCCCTTTTATGCGCCATGGCCTGGGGCCTGCCTTCCCTGGTCGCCGCCCGCGTGATCCAGGCCCTGGGGGGCGGGGCCATCACCCCCACCGGCATGGCAATGATCACGGAGGTCTTTGAGCCCCACGAGCGGGGCAAGGCCATCGGCTATTGGGGGGTGGGGGTCATCGTGGGGCCCGCCTTCGGTCCGACCCTGGGCGGCTACCTGACCAACATCTTCGGGTGGAGGTCCATTTTCACCATCAACCTGCCCGTGGGCATCCTCGGCCTCCTGCTGGCCCTGGCCCTCCTGAGGGAGGACAAGCCCTCCGAGCACGCCCGGAAGCACCCCTTCGACCTGGAGGGTTTTCTCTTCCTTTCCCTCTTCCTGGTTTCGCTTTTGCTGGGCTTGAGCCAGGGCGAGGAAAAGGGGTGGTCCTCCCCCTACATCCACACCTGCTGGGGCCTGGCCCTCACCGGCTTCGTGGGGTTCACGCTGGTGGAATCCCTCACCCCCCACGGCATCCTGGATATCCGCCTGCTCCGGTCCCCGGTTTTTTCCGCCTGCATGCTGGTCGTGTCGGCCCGCTCCCTGGCCCTTTTCGGGGGCACCTTCCTCCTGCCCCTTTTCCTCCAGCAGATCATGGGCTTCAATGAAATCGACAGCGGCCTCATCCTGCTTCCCGGGTCCCTGGTGATCGCCATCGCCATGCCCTTCGCCGGGAGGCTCAGCGACCGCGTGGGACCCCTCTGGCCTTCCCTGGTGGGGCTGGCGGGCATCGCTTATTTCATGTACGTCTACCGGACCCTGGACATCAACACGAGCGTTTGGGAGGTGGTGGAGCCCACCCTCATCCGGGGCGTCGCCATCGCCCTTTTGATCACCCCGGTCATGGTGACGGCCCTGAACAGCGTCCCCAAGGACCAGGCGGGCATGGCCTCCGCCATGATGAACCTGACCCAACAGGTGGCGGGCTCGGTCGGCATCGGGTTCCTCGGCGCGGTCCTGAGCCACCGCGAGGTTTTCCACCAGGGGCTGGCCGCCTCCAGTTGGAGCGTCCTCAGCCCCGCTTCCCAAGCGGCGCTCGCGGGCGTGGCCGGGCGCCTGCATTCCCTGGGCCTTTCACGCGCGGAATCCCTCAAGGGGGCCGCCGCCGTCGTGGCGGGCCATTTGTTTAAGGCGGCCACGGTCGCCGCGTTCGAGGACGCTTTCCTCGTGGGCGGCGTCATCGTCGTGGCGGCCATGCTGCCGGCGCTCCTCCTGCCCGCCCAAAACATCCACCGCGCGGGAAAACCGGACAGCGTCGCCCTGTCGGACTGAGCGCCCGAAGGCCCTCCGCCGTTCCGCCCCTTTCACGCCGTCCGGAAAAGCCGGGGCGCCCGGCCCGGCGGGTTGAAAAATGTAAAATGAAAGCCTGACCCCTGTGTGACCCCTGTGTGCTCCTGGCGAACTTGCCTTCCGCCTTTGGGGCGGGCCTTGCTATTTCCCCGGCAAGGGTATGAAGTGGTTCCAGGTGAAACGACGGGGATCCAACAGGCGTCCAAGGCGCCGGCCCCGGGTTCCGCCTAGGAAAGGAGGATCCGCCATGCGGACCAAAGTCCCTCTCTCCCCACCCGGGTTGTCCCCCGACTACCGGTACGACGCCGACAAAGGCCAAGTCGAGATCCTCTGGAAATGCCTGCGCTGCGGCGAATTGATGCCGCGGGGCCCCCAGCCCCCCGATACCTGCCCTTCCTGCGGCGCCCGCAAGACTGAGTTCGTCCTAGTGGATGAGGATTAATTCACTCGTGGACAAGGCGAAGAATTTGTTGGGGTTTTAACTAGCCAGGAGAAGTTTTCTTTTTTGGCTCCCTTTGCCCCAAAACCCGAGACCACAAGCCTCTTCCCCGAGACCACCAGTCGAGGGGAAAGCTTTGAGTGTGCCAAATCCCAAGGCGTAATAAGGGATTTGGCGCGGGGGTTGAGCTTTGGGTGTGCCGGGTCCAGAGCCTGAACTTGCGAGGGCTCACAGGGGGCCCGGCGGTTCAAGCCCTCAAAAGACAGCTGACAGTCGACACCAACTGTTGTTTAACAGTTGGTACTACCAAGGCACGCCACTCGCCTGGTAGGCTCGCGGCAGGTGGCAGTCCGCAGTTCACAGGTTGGAACTTAGGGCCTCTTGAGCCTTAACTGCCAACTGCCGACTGCGGACCGCGGACTGCCTTCATGGTCCCTTTCGCTCACTGGAGTTTGTCCTGACGGGCCATTTGGCTGGGGCGCCGGGCCCTCTTGAGTCCCTCACAGGTTCGGGACTGGGCCCGGCACACTCAAGACGTGGCCCTCAACTTGTGGTTTCGGGCCAGAGGCTTTCAACAGAGAAGGGCC
>DATKOC010000144.1:0-31030 GCA_035524855.1 bacterium | reverse complement strand
CACCAACTTCGCTTTGCTGCCAAACGGATTTGGTGTTCAACCCGGGAATCATTACTTATGACACGGCGGTGGACAACAACTACCTTTACGTGGCGGACACTGGAAACGACCAAATCGACATCTTTGATAAATCCATCGGGGGGGCTCCCATTGCTGTTATCAACGCGTCAAATCATCCTGGGCTTGATTTTCAAAGTCCCATGGGTGTTGCGTTGGACGGACAAGGCCATTTGTTCGTGAGTGACTCCATCAATATGACTAACTATGAGTTCGGCACGGCCAGTGGAAATCCTTTGTTAACAACATTCCAGGGCATTGTTGGTGCCCCTTTTGGAATGTGGGCCAATTCTGCAGGAACTACTGTGTTGGTCACCGAGGGAGAAAATCAGCGTTCCATTAAGGTGTACCAGAAACAGGGAAATACCTTCGTCCAAGTCAACAGTCTTGTGCCGACAGCTAGCCCCAATTTTGTGCCCATTGGGATCGCCGGTGATGGGCATGGTTACGTTTATGTCGTGGATAACGAAAACATCGTTTGGAAATATCAATGTTCGGATTTCACAATACCTCCAGTTCAAATTAATCTAACAGGAATCGGTAACGCGAAATACATCGCGATCGATAAATTCGGTGATTTTTATGTGACGGATAATTTGGGGGGCTATGTGGTCTATAACCCCGATTGGTCAATTAAATCCACTTGCGCGTCCGCCGATGGAACGCCCTTTTCCAACCCCACGGGAATCGCGGTGGATAACATGGGAAGCATTTATGTTTGTGGGTATATCCAACCACGGGTTGTTAAAATGAAGAGTTGTTTGGATCTGGTTTTCCCGACCCTTACCCCCACATTTACCTTCACTCCTACGCCTACATTAAATTGTTGCCAATCCGATCTGGTTTGGAACGGAGTGACAGCCTCGCAAGAACTGCGGGTCACGGCTGACAAGGTGATTGTCGCGGTGGCGGGGAATGGCACTGGCAACGCTCAAGTGGCGATATATGACAAAACTTTGGTTGATGGTTCGTCGCCAAGTGCTGTTATCAAAAATTCCGACCATCCGGGACTGGACTTTGTGAGTCCTTCTGGAGTGGCGATGGATGGTTTGGGCCATTTGTTCGTGTGCGATTTTGGAAATCAAAAAATCTACCGGTTTGACGACATCAATGGAACCAGCTGGACCACGATCGATGGCTCTACAGGCCTGCCTGGTACAACGGGAACTCTGGGCGATTTGCGCTCCATTTGGGCGAACGGCGCCGGAACCACCTTAATCGTGACGGAATTCAGCAGTCAATCTGTCCGTGTGTTCGCGCGAATTAATGGCGTCTATAACACGGTGCAAAAATTCACTCAAACGCAGTATCCCATTCAGTACCCCATTGGCTTGGCCTCGGATTCCGGGGGCGATGTTTACATGGTCGACATGGGGACGCGAAAAGTATGGAAATTTTTGTCGGATTTTTCGGGCATGGTTCAGGCGGCTGATTTGACCGGCACGATCAACCTGCCGAGGTACTTATCATGCGACAATCTGAGTCACTTTTACGTAACGGATAATAACAACCAATATGTCGTTTATGACAATAATTGGCAGCCGATCGCTTCGTGTGGGGGACCAACTGGAACAACACCACCAAACTTTTACCAACCGCAAGGTATTGGGGCGGATTTGGATGGGAAAGTTTACGTCAGCGACCAGAGCAACAATCGGATTGTGCGGATGCAGGCTTGTGCACCAATGACTTTCCCACCAACCCCTACCCCGGCTTGTTGGCAAGTCGCCGGTGTCCCTTGGGTCAACCAGAATTCGGTTGGTGGAATCCGAGGGCTGGCCCTTGACCCCTATCTGGATTGGCTGGCCGTGGCCAAGGCAGGTGGATTGAACATTTACCAGGCCTATGACGGCCAATTCGTGAAGTCCATTTTGGATTCCCGATTAAACAACGCTTATGTTGTGGCTGCCGACTCATCCCCCAACATGTATGTCGGATGCAGGGATGGGAGTAGCGGGAGTATCTACAGGGTTGATTTGGTCCACAATTCGGTCAACTTGCTAACGAGCCAGATTGGACAGGTTCGGGGGATCTGTGTGGATCCCACCGGAAAAGTCTATGTAACGACTGAGGACGATGGTAACGGGAACATGATTTATGTCGTGGATACCGGTGGAACCGTCACTCCGCTGAATCCGGGGAATATCAACGGACTTCCCCTCGGTTATCCGGATGATATTTTAAAAATCGGGAATGATGGAGGGACTCTTTATATTACCGATTCGTCTCATCTTCGGATCGTTTCTTTGGACTTGTCCAATTATAATACGTACATTTCGGGTTCCGGGGCGGTGGTTCCCTATGGATCGCACGGTCCCGCCAACCCTAGCCAGATAGCGCTCCAAGGAAATTCGCAGACTGGAAATATCTACGTCGGGAGCTTCGACGGAGGGTTTTGGTTGTACAAGAACCAAAACCCCACCCCCCCCTTCTGGTCCCTGCTGTCGCCGAAGAATTTCACCGACAGTTCGATCGTGAGCCTGGGGAACGTTTTCGGGTTAGCGGTCGATCATACGGGTGCGGTATATTTCATTAACCAAAACGAGACGCTCTTCAAGGTGTATCCATGTACGACTTCGCAGGGTCAACCGATGGCTTTGCGCCAAGGGAATTCGAAAGGTAATGCGACACCGACTTCGACTCCCACGGTTACTCCCACTCCAACACCGACGCCTTTGCGAATCACCAGTCCCGTTGCCGCGCCGAACGTCTCCCGTGGCGGGGAGCCGGTGAAGTTCATGGTCCCCTTGGACAAGGCTGCTGAAATCCGCCTAAGCTTGTTCACCTTGACGGGGGAAGGCATTTACCAGGATTCGATGCAAGGGACCTTGGGGTTGAACACGATGGTATGGACGCTGAAAAATCAGTCGGAATCGCCAGTGGCCAGCGGCCTTTACCTTTACTTGCTCCGGGTGGATGACGGAAGCCGTGTGACCACCTACCATGGGAAAGTGGCCGTATTGCATTGACGAGTTTGAGGCGCGATAGACTGTTAAGTCAATTTTCGGGGGAGGTTGATTATGGAAAAAATATGGATCAAGCCGGAATTTATTGAGATTGGTGTCAACGCCGAATGTACGGCGTACGCGGGCGCCGAAGACGAAATTTTTTAATCTTCACCCCCCCAAATCATCCAATAACCTTGAAAATGAGCCGGAAATCAAGCCGGCCTATTTTTTGAAAAAAGTGTGCTTGAAAGGGATGGAAAAGCCTCCCGCCCCCACTTTATTGGGAGAGGGAAAGTTTTAAATCCAGCTTCAAGTAAAGAAAAATGCCTGAAAGCATTCGAAAAAACCTCAGTCATCCCGCGCGGGTCGGCCGAAACCTACGGTCTTTTCCGCTTTTAGCCGCTTTCCTTTTATCCCTCCCCGTTTATTCCCAAACCAGCCCTATTCGTGGGTCGCTGAACGACCGTTGGGCCGACCTGATCCTGGGCCAGCCGGGTTTCGGGGACATCGCCCCCAACCAAGTGGGCCCCAAGGGACTGTTCAACCCCTATAGCGCGGTCGTGGACAAGCTCCACAACATCCTTTACGTGAACGACGACGGCAATAACCGGGTATTGGGCGTCAGCAACCTTGGGTCGCTTGCCAGCGGCCAAGGGGCCGACATCGTGCTGGGCCAGACCGATTTCACCCACTCCTCCTGCAACCATGATTCCGCCTGGCTGAGCTACCCCGCCGTGCCCACCCCCGACGCTTCCTGCCTTTGCGGCTTGCGCTACGATCAACAGTCGCCCACCGAGGGGGGCTCGGTGGGGAACATGGACGTGGACGCGCAGGGAAACCTCTATGTCCCGGATTACTTCAATAACCGGGTGGTCCGCTATGACTGGCCTATTTCCAGCGGGGAAGCCGCCTCCCACGTCTGGGGACAGCCCGATTTCAACAGCTACCAGTACAACAACGTCGGCGGCAACACGACAGGTTCGCCCAACTCCTCCAACCTGAATTTCTACCCCAATGGAGTTGGGGACAACCATTATTACGCGGGAGTGGGGACCGACCAGTGGGGAAACTTGTGGGTGGCGGATGCCTCCAACAACCGGGTCCTTCGCTTTCCCAACCCCAACGCGCCTGCGGCGGGAGACCCCCAAGCCACGGCGGACGTGGTGCTGGGCCAACCCAACTTCTCCTCTGCGGTGGCGGCCTCCCAGGGGGACTTGAGCCACTTGAAGCACCCCAGCTCGGTCCGGGTGGACGCGGCGGGGAATGTTTACGTCGCCGACATCGTGACAAATTCGGCCAGCGCCTTTGGATGGGCCGGGCGGGTTCTGGTCTACAAGCCGACCGGCACCGACGCCAACGGACAGCCCCGTTACGGCTCCACCAACATGGGATTGGCGGCCAGCGCGGCCATCACCCAGTACATGGACCAGGTGAACGGCCTGGAATGGGATCCCTCGGGAGACCTCTGGGTTTCCCAATATTACGAAAGCGTCCTCCTGCATTTCACCTTGAGCCCCACGGTTTCCGCTTCCGCCACCAAGGTTCTCCTGCAGTCGGCCCCCATCGGTCCGGGCCAAAGTTCCCCCACCACCGGCGGCGATGGGCCCGATTTTCCTCCTGACGCGGCGGGAGAATCGCCCTCGGCCGTCCTCATGGGACAAGACCTGCGCGGCTCGGTGGGAGTGGACTCGAGCGGCAACGTTTATGTCCCCGGCGGCCGCTGGCAGGACGTCCTGCGTTTTTCCGCCCCCATCCCGGCCATCGGAAGCCTTCCGGCGGGCCAAGGTCACGCGGCCAATTTGCAGGTTTTCAAGCCCAGCCAATGGCGGGTGATGAACAACATCGGGACCACCGACATGTACGTCGCCGGTGGCGTGGCGGTCGGTGGGGGACAGGTCATCGAGTCGAACGTGAACCGCCTGGCCTTCTGGAACATCCCCTCGGGGCCCTCGGGCCTCGCCAACGGCCAGGCCGCGGACGGGTTCGCCGGCACCGCCGCGCCCAATGTTTGGATCGCGAATCCCTTCGGGCGCATCCGGGAAGACCACGCCTCGACCCAGCATTTATGGGTCCTTCACAATATCAATAACACGATCCAGGTCGAGCCCTACCTGCTGCCCCTGCACAACGGGGATATGCCCATGCCCGGCAAGACCCTCACCTCACCGCTTCCCATACTGGGGGGCGGCAACTTGAGCTGGACCAGCATGGAAGGGCTGGCGGTCGACCCTTCGGCTAATTTTATTTGGCTCAGCGATAAGGTGAACAACCGGGTTTTCCGCGTCCGCGACCCCCTGACCAACCCCTTGGTGGATGTCATCCTCGGCCAGCCCAACGCCACCTCGGTGGGGTGCAACGGATCGGGGACCAACCAAAACGGCTACTCATGCGGGAACTGCAGCCAGCCCGTCCCCAGCCAATCCACCCTTTACGTACCGGGCGCGGTGGTCCTGGACCACCACGGGGACCTTTACGTCTCCGACCACGGTTTGGAATGCGCGGGCAACCTCCGGATGCTGCGTTGGAACGCCTCCACGTTGGCCGCCGCAGTGGCCAATCTTGGAACGGCCGTGACCTGTGGCATCCCGGCCGACGCTGTTTACGGCACCAACGGCAGTTTCACGGCTCCCGGTTGCCAGTCCGGCAACGGGATCTGTGGCCCTTGGGAACCGGCCTTTAACGCCAACGACAGCGTGATGGTGACCGGACAGGACAGCCAGCGGCCCGGTTTGCGTTTCCCGCTGGTCTTAACCAGCCCCCTATCGGGGGACACCCCCGCGGGGACCTTGAGCGATTTCGGCCCCCAGTCCTATGCCGCCGAGTTCGACGGCCAGGACAACCTTTACGTCACGGAACTGAACCGCAACCGCATCCTGGTTTACTACCAGCCTTTCGGCCCCCCGACCCCGCTTCCGACCTTGACCCCCACGCCCACGGGAAGCTACACCCCAACCCCGACCGCCACCGGAACCCCCACCCCAACGCCTTTTCCAACCAACATCTACGCCGCGCGCCTCAACGCGGGCGGTGTCTCAATGCTTTCCACCGACGGCAGGGCTTGGACGGCCGACCAGGTTTATACCCCGGGTTCCTTCGGCAATGACGGAACGGGCGTGGTCGTCCAGGGAAACTGCGCGCCCCAGGCGGTCAGCCCGGCCGATTACGCCCTTTACAACACGATCCGTTACGGCTTGGCCCTGCAGTACAAGTTCGACGTGCCCCAGCCCGACGTCTACAACGTCACCCTTTACTACACCGAGTGTTTCCACAATCCCGGGGAAAGCCGCGTCTTCAAGACCTTTCTCCAAGGGGTCCAGGTGGATCAATTCGACCTGGTGCCCCTTTGTGTGGCCGCCAACGGGACCCGCAGTCTCCTAGCCAAGAGTTACGCGGTGACGCTCACTTCGGCCAACCTGACCCTGAACCTCCAGTACCAGGGTGTCAACGACAACGCCCTGGTCTCGGCCATCCAGGTTACCGGGAGCCAACCCCTCGGGGGGGCCACGCCGACTAACAGCGCCACTTCCACCCCCACCTCCGATTCCACCCCCACGCCCACCAATAGCGGGACCCATACCCCGACCCCTACCGCCACCCTCACGCCGACCTGGACCGCCACCTTGACCCCGACCCACAGCCCGACAAACACGCCCAGCGCCAATTGCTGCCAGCCGGCCAGCCCTTGGACCGCTCCCACGCTTTCGGGCGCGGCGGGTGTGGCGGTGGACAAGAGCCGGGACCGGGTTTACGTCCCCGACCGCGTGACGGGAGCGCTTAAGGCTTTCGATTACAACGGCGCGCCGGTGAGTTCCTTCGGGGTGAACGGCGTGGTGGCGGGACTGCAGGCCTTCTGTGTGGCCGTGGGAAGCTGCGCCTATGACGGGGTCTATATCGTCCAGCGGCAGAACCCCACGGGTTCCGTCGTGAAACTGGACGCCAACGGCAACGTGGTTTGGACCAGCGCCAACGTGGCGGGTGGGGCGAACCGGAGCATCGACGTGGACGATGCCGGCACGGTGTACGTGTGCAGCGACACCGGCTCCATCTATCTTTTGGATAACAGCGGAACCCCGCAAAACACGCTGACGGGCTACGGGTTGAACGTGCCCACGGGTTCCTTGAAGGTGGGGACGACGCTTTACGTGGCGGACACGGTCAACAACCGGATCGTGAGCCTGCCGCAAACGGGGACCTATACTTACGGGGCCTTGAGCGTGGTGGTGCCATCGGTGACCAGCCCTTACACCTTAACCCGCGATTTGGCGGGGAACTATTACGCGGCTTCCAGCAACGCGAGCGGCTATTTCATTTTCAACGGCGCCTGGAGCCTCCAATCCACCTGCACGAACGGCTCGCTTTTAGCGGGGGCCTTCGGGATCGCGGTGGATGAAACCGGGGCGGTTTACGTGGCTGGGCAATCCTCCAATACGGTGGCCAAGATGCAGCCCTGCTTCAGCCAACCCCTTTTCCTGGGTTGTGGAACGCCCACCCTTGCGCCCACTGCGTCCGCGACGAACAGCCTGACCAACACCGCAACCCCCAGCCCGACGAATACGCCCACACTGACACCCACCCTCACGCCCACCAACAGCTTCACCGACAGTCCTACGGGCACCCCCACCGATACAGCCACCCCAACCCCTTCACCGACGTCCACTTTAACCCCGACCAACAGCCCCACGGACAGCCCGACGGGAACCCCTACCAACTCCTTGACCGCGACTCCCACACTGACACCGACGAACAGCGCCACCCCGGGCGGTTCGGCGCCCTACGCCGCCCGAATCAATTGCGGCGGGGCCGACATCACGGGCCCCAATTGCCAATCCTTCGTGGCCGACCGGGCTTACGCCCCCGGCTCCTTCGGGAACGTGGGGGGAGGGAATCCCATTAATGGGGGATGCGCTTTGCAGGGAGTCGATCCCGCCTTTTACCCCCTGTTCGACACGATCCTCTATAACGGCTCGGTGCTTTACCAATTCGACGTGCCCCAAGCGGGGACCTATCACGTGACCCTTTATTTCACTGAGTGTTTCCACGGCTACGGGGAAAGCCGGACCTTCAAGATCCTGATGCAAGGAAACCAAGTGGATCAATTCAACCTGGTTTCCCTCTGCGTGGCCCCGGATGGGACCCGGTCCCTGCTGACCAAATCCTATGACGTTGCGGTCTCGCCCTCCAACCTGACCCTGGGCATCCAGTTCGTGGGGATCGATGACAACGCGTTGGTGTCCGCCATCGAGGTGAAGAGCCAGGGCTATATGGATATTGGGTGCACCCCCACCGGCACCCCTACCAATACCCCCACCCCGCTTCCAACCTCCACTCCCAACCTCAACTGCACGCCCCAAGCCCCGGTGGCTTATCAACCGCCCTCCGTCTTGGCCACCCGGGGAGTCGCGGGGGATCTTTGGGCCGACCGGGTTCTGGGGCAGACCGACCAGGCGCCCGACGGGTCCGGAGTATCCATCGCCAATTCCGGTTTCGCGGAGGCCAAACAAAACCAGGCCACCCGGAGCGGCATTTACAACGGCGGAAATCTGGTCGTGGACCGGTTCTCCGTCCCGAACCGGCTCTACATTTGGGACGCGGGAAACAACCGCGTTTTGGGATTCAGCGACATCAGCAAATTCCATCCCAACGCCACAACCGCCCTCACCTCGGACAACCTGCCCGGCTACGCCGCCGACCTGGTCTTAGGCCAGCCCGATTTCAGCCATTGTGCCTGCAATGGGGACAGCAATTACCAGAACTTCCAGAACAACTATCCCTTCGACCTCACCCCGCCCAACGCCCACACCCTTTGCGGCATGGGGCAGAAGCAACAGTCCATCTCCGAGGGAGGTTCCTATTCCAACATGGCCGTGGATTCCCAAGGAAACCTCTATGTTCCGGATCCCTTGAACAACCGGGTCTTGCGCTTCAACAAGTGCGACCTGGATCCCAGCCACCCCTTACCGATCAACGCGGTGGCCATTTGGGGGCAGGGTTCCTTCACCGCTTACCTTCCCAACGCCGGCGCTTCGGGGCCCGCCAACAACAACCTGAATTTCAGCGGGCCGAACCCCGGTTTTGGGGGAGTGTCCGGGGCCGCCATCGACGACTGGGGCAACCTTTGGGTGGCCGATTACGGGAACAGCCGCGTCCTGCGTTTCCCCAACCATAACGGTTTGGGTGGAATCCCCGATTCCACGGCCGACCTGGTATTGGGACAACCGGACTTCACTTCCGCCGGGAGCGGGACCGGACCCAACCAACTGGTGAGTCCTTTGGCCGTGAGGGTGGATGACTCCGGCAATGTCTTCGTGGGTGACGGGAGGATCGTGATTTACCGGCCCCTTTCCCATGACGCGAACAATGTGCCCCAATACCAGAACGGGCAACCTTACGACCAGGTTATCCCTAATATCCCTAGTTCGGCTTTTCATTCCATTGACCTTTTGCCGGATGCCGCCAGCACGACCGGCAACGCGGTGGACGACCTTTGGGTGACCGATCCCCACTCGGAAATCATCATGTACAAGGTGACCATTCCCTCGACAGGCTCCATCAGCTTCACGCCCCAAAAGTTGCTGCTGCAAGCCCAAATCCCGACATCCCTCACCAACCTCCCCAATTCCACCTCTGGGGACGGGTCCAATCCCTTCAGCTACCTTTACCCGCCCAATAACATCGGCCCCCTGTATTACACGGACGGCGGGGTGGGGGTGGGGGTGGATTCCACCGGCAATGTCTACCTGGGCTACAAGAACGGCTTGAGCGACGTGTGGCGCTTTCCCGCGCCCATCCCCGACATGGGGACCCTCCCGGCGGGCGAGGCCCACTCCGCGGACGTGGACGTTTTCAAGCAGAACCAGATCCACTCGATCCAAAAGATTGGGCCGGCCAACCTCCAGGAAGGGGTGGGCGTGGTGGTGGAGGAGAACATGCCTGCCCACCAGCTGATCGTGGCGGACGAAACCCGGCTCATGTATTGGAACATGCCCTCGGGCCCACAGGCCCTCCGCAATGGGCAGGCCGCGGATGGGTTCGTGGTCAATCCCCAGGAGACGCCGGCGCTCTACCAGTATGACGATAACCAAACCTTCTTCGGCCGGCCCAAAGTGGACCAAGCCACGGCGGATGGAACCTCCACCGGCGCTCCCCAACAGCATTTGTGGGTTCCGGTCAACGGCAACATCGCGGTCTATAACCTGCCGCTCCATGGCGGGGACGTACCGGCCCTGCAGCTACCGACGTCCCTCCCGGTTTTAAACGGGGGAGGCGCCCAGGTCAATTTCACCGCTTTCGACTTCATCCCCTCCTGGGACGCCGCCGTCTCCTACCTTTGGGTGGCCGACCAGTTCCATGGCCGGGCATTGAGGATCCGCAACCCCTTAAGCCCGTCCCGGACGGTGGACATGATCCTGGGGCAGAACGACGCCAATAACAACGACTGCGGGAACCATGGGACGCTCGATACGAGCCAACCCGGCCAGCCTTGCGTGGAAGGCGCGCCCAGCGCCTATACGTTGAACGTGCCCGGCGCCCTGACATTGGACCACGCGGGGGATCTTTATATCTCCGATTCGTCCTTGGAGGCGGCGGGGAACGCCCGCCTTTTGAAGTACGACGCCGCCGGAATCCAAAACAACGGGGTGAGTTGCGCGTTCGGCGGCGCGGTGCCCGCCTCCAACATCCACGTTTTCGACCGGGATGGGAGCTTCACCAACATTACGACCTACTGTCCGGCCGGCAATTACCCCTGCTTCAACTTCACTTTCCAGCCGGCTTTTACCGTGGATGACAGCGTCATGGTGGTCGGGGATTTCGTCGGTTCCCTGCAACCGGTGGTGGTGCCAAACCCCCGCAACGTTTTCGACCCGCAAAACGCCTCCCCGGCGTGGGGCACCCTCAAGGATGTTGGCTCGGCCGTCTATTCCGCTTTCTTCGATAACGAGAACAACCTTTACACGACCGATATGGACCGTTCCCGGGTTCTCATCTACCTCCAGCCTTTCCCCATGCCAACGTCCACCCCGATGGGGACACTCACGCCTTCCGCCACTCCCACGGTCACCTCGACCCCGACACCCATCTGTTCCTTGCTGGCGGGCGCGCCCTGGTCCCCCCCCACGGTTCCCGGCGGCGGGAACGGCGGCAGCCCGGGATTGGCGGTCAATACCACCCGGCATTGGCTTTGCGTCGCGGACACTTCCTCGGGAGCCTTGAGGGTGTACCAGACCAGCGATGGCAGCCCGGTTAAAACCATCACGGGTTTGCCGGGCGCCTACGCGGTGGCGGCAGGACCTGATCCCTACATGTACGTTGAGACCCAGGGTGGAACCATCGACAAGGTTGATCTCTCCTCCAACCAAGCCACCACGGTTACATCGGCGTTTGGACCTTCCTTTGGCATCGGGGCGGATTCGGCCGGGAATATCTATGGTTTTTATAACGGCCCCAATGTTTATATTCTGGAACCCAATGGAACACCCCATACCTTTACCCCAACGGTGTCCTCGGGGCCCTCGGGGTTGAGTAACCCGAATGCCATTTTGAAGGTGGGGTCCGATTTATATGTCATTGACGGTGGAAATAGCCGAATCGTTAAATTTACCGAATCAACCCCCGGGAACCCTTTCGCGTATGGAACTGGAACCGTGGTCAAAACGGTCACCTATGCCGCTACGGCCTTGGCGGTGGACGCCGGGAGCTTCTACGTGGCGGATTGGAGCGACGGGGGCTACGTTTTTTACGACCGGAATTGGCTGAATCCGGACCAGGTTGTTCTTTCCGGAAACACCTTTGGTATCGCCGTGGACGAGGCTTCCGCGGCCTACTCCATCAATATCAGTGGAGTCGTCAATAAGGTGCTTCCTTGCGGCCTCCACCCCACCTTCACCCCCACGCCTGATCCCAGCCAGGGAACGGCCACGGCTACCCGAACGAACACCGCCACCAATACGCCGACCAACACGGCCACGAAGACCGCCACGAACACAGGAACGAATACCCCGACGTTGACGCCGACCAACACGGCTAAGTCGACGGCGACCAAAACGGCGACGAACACCCCTACCCATACCCGGACCAACACCGCGACGAATACGGCCACCAACAGTCCCACGCCTTCGAGGACGCCCACCCCGACCCTGACTAGGACCAACACGCGGACCTCCACCCCCACCAATACCCGTACCCCGACCCGGACCAGTACGCCGACGAACACACGCACCAGGACGGCCACGCCGACGGCCACCCGGACCGGCACCCCGACTCGGACCAATACCCCCACGAAAACACCCACCCCCTTGACGGTGGTGATCCAGGCGGAGAACGCCTGTGGTTTCAGCGGGGCGGTGACCAACAACCACTCCGGCTACAACGGCACGGGATTCGTGGATTTAACCAACAACAACACGGCGGGAATCACCTTCGCCCTGAACTCCGTTGGCGCCCAAACCGTGACACTCACTTTCCGTTACGCCAATGGGAGCGGATCGACCCGGGCCATGCTGTTCAGCCGTTCCAGCCCCTCGGCTTCCAGCGCGGTGACGGTCAACTTCACCGTCACCACCAATTGGGATACATGGGCCAACCTGAACGCGGCGGTGCCGCTCGTCTCAGGCGGTAATTTGATCCGCTTGGTACCCACCTCCTCCAACAACTCGGGAGGCCCCAATTTCGACCAGGTTTCCTTCGCCAATCCGGCGGTGACCGCCGGAAGCTGCTCGGGTTTCGCGCCGGCGTCGCTTAGGGGGCAGTCGGATACGCCGACCCCCGATTCGACGCCCTCCACCGAGAATGGGATGGACACCGGGACGGTTTTCTATCCCAATCCCGCCGACGGCACCAAGCCGGTCCGGCTGCATGGACTGAAGCTTTCCAAGCCGGCGGACGTTCAGGTCCAGGTGTTCACCGTCGCTTCCCGCAAAGTGGGAACAACCGTCTTTCGGCATGTTCAACCAGGGGAGGATGTGGTCCTTTCCCTTTCCGAGGGATGGGGGACGACCCTTGCCAACGGCCTGTATTACGTCGAAGCCAGTTGGGATGGCGGGAGATGGATCGGCAAGTTATTGATCCTACGCTAAAAACTCCACCTCAATTCCGCGTAATCTTCCGTTCGAAAATTTTTCTCTCCCCCCCTTGCCGTGATTTTTCAATTAAGTCCCCCCGCTTTTGCTATACTCATGCGAAATTTAGGGGGCTTTCCCTTGGAACCCAAAAAAACGACCCTTTTAACCTGGAAAACCGGCTGGACGATCTTCGCCGGATGCTGGATCTTTACGGTCGTGGCGGTTTACGGCCTCCGCCAACTCCTGATCCCGGCCGATGAAATGGCCTGTTACCACCGCGTGGAAATCCTCCAAAAGGCGGTGAACCAATGGAACATGGCTAATCCCTCCAAGCCCGTCACCGAAGACATCGATGAAAACGCCCTGGTCCAGGCGGGATTCTTGAAGCCGTTGACCTATGACCATGAAAAACACTATTACTTCGTAGGGGAAACCGCCCATGGATTAAAGGTGAAATGCAACAAACACGAGGATAATCCGCTCATCCTGCGGTTGACGGGGGACGCCTTGCTGGCGGTCCTGGTTTTCATCATCTTCTGCGTTTGGCGGGGATACGTTCTTTTCGAGCCGAGCAAGCCCTAAATCCTATTCTTATCCGGGAGTTAAGCATGTCCGAAGTCTTGATCGTCGGTTCCGTCGCCTATGACGGATTGAAAACACCCTACGGTTCCACTCCCCGCACACTCGGGGGGGCGGCGGTTTATTCCGGTTTGGCCGCCTCCCATTTCGCCCCCGTCCGCCTGGTGGGGGTGGTGGGGGACGACTTCCGGGAGGACGACCTCCGGATGCTGCGCAACCGGGGGATCAACACGGAAATGGTGACCCGTGAGAAGGGAAAAACCTTCTTCTGGAAAGGCCGCTACGAGAACGACATGGCGGTGGCCCACACCGAGAAGATCAACCTCGGGGTTTTCGAGAAATTCGCCCCCAGCATCACCGGCCGAAACCGGGAAATCCCCTTCGTGTTCCTGGCGGCCATCCATCCCAGCCTCCAGGGTTCGGTGCTCGACCAGATGAAATCCCCGAAGTTCACGGTTTTGGATACCCGCGACCTTTGGATCAACATCACCAAACCGACCTTGATGAAGGTCCTGAAAAAGGTGGACCTGGTCGTCGTGAACGACCAGGAGATCCGCCTCTTGACCGGGGAAATGCATCTCTCCAAGGGCGCTCGGGCCCTCATCCGCCTGGGCCCCCGCATCGTCATCGTGAAGAAGGGGGAGCATGGGGCCATGATGTTCGGACGGGACTGGGCTTTCCTTTCGCCCGCCGTGCCCCTCGATCAGGTGGCCGACCCGACGGGAGCGGGGGATAGTTTCGCCGGGGCCTTCATTGGCTATCTCGCCCGCGCGGGCAAGGTCACGCCGGAGATTCTCAAACAGGCGGTTATCGCCGGGAATTTGGTGGCTTCCTTCACCGTGCAAGGCCTGGGGACCTCCTCTTTGCGGGCCATGAGCCGGACCCAACTCAAGAAGAGAGCCGCTTCCTACCATCGCTTCGCGAGCATCCCGAAGGTGAGGGTGTAGCTTACCCGCCGGTCCACCGTGAACTGGAGTTAAGATGCCCCTGCAAACTGAAGCCAACCTCATCAAGAAATTCCCTCCCTATCTATTCGCCCGGTTGAACGCGGAAAAACTGGCCGCGCGCCACAAGGGGGAGGACGTCATCGACATGTCGATGGGGAACCCGGACAACCCCACGCCCCAACCCATCGTGGACAAGCTGATCGAAGTGGTCCGGGACAAGAAGTCCCACCGGTATTCCACTTCCAAGGGCATCCCGGCCTTCCTCAAGGCGGTCTCCCGCTGGTACGACCGCAAATACGGTGTCTCCATCAACCCCTATACCGAAGCGGTGTCGGTGATCGGATCCAAGGAAGGGTTGGCCCACTTGGGGTTGGCCGTCATCAACCGGGGTGACAAGGTCATCACGCCCACGCCCACCTATCCCATCCACCATTACAGCGTCATCATCGCGGGGGGCACCTTGGTGCCCGTTTCGATCTTGAACGGTCCCGAGGCCTTCCTCAAGAATGTCGAAAAGGTTTACGCCAAGTCCAAACCCCGGCCCAAAATTCTCATCATCAATTTCCCCCACAACCCCACCACGACCTGCGTCGACCAGGAGTTTTTCAAGGAAATCGTCCAGTGGGCCAAGAAACGGCAGGTCTTGGTGGTGCATGACCTGGCCTACGCCGATATCGTCTTCGACGGCTACAAATCGCCCAGCTTTTTGGCCACCCCCGGCGCCAAGGACATCGGCGTGGAGGCTTTTACCCTCTCCAAGTCCTACAATATGGCGGGATGGCGGGTGGGTTTCGTGGCGGGGAACCCCAAGGTCGTCGCTTCCCTGGCCAAGATCAAGAGCTATATGGACTACGGCATCTTCACGCCGATCCAAGTGGCGGCGATCACCGCCCTCGACAGCCCGGAGGAGAACCTCCGTAAGCTGGCGGCCATCTACCAGGAACGCCGCGACATCATGGCCGACGGACTGAACCGCATGGGTTGGCCCGTTGAAAAACCCAAGGCCGCCATGTACCTTTGGGCCAAGATTCCCCAGCGCTTCGCCAAGATGAGCTCGATGGACTTCGCCATGATGCTCCTCAAGGACGCGGCCGTCTCAATCTCGCCGGGTTCCGGCTTTGGAGCCGAGGGCGAGGGTTACGTTCGCATGGCCATGGTGGAGAATAAGGACCGGATTCGTCAGGCGCTGCGGAACATCAGGAAGTTATTTTCTTAATTTAAAGGCGGATGGACATGGATATTGCTGAGCGGATGAAACAAATCAGCCCCTCGATGACACTGGCCATCGACGCGAAGGCCAAGAAACTGAAGGATGAGGGGCAGGACATCCTCAACTTCGGGGTAGGGGAGCCCGATTTCAACACGCCCGCCGTCATTTGCGAGGCCGCCAAGAAAGCCATCGACGAGGGCCACCACAAATACACGCCGGCGGCCGGGACGCTCGAACTGCGCAAGGCCATCGGCCAATACCTGGACCGGGAATACAAGGTCCATTACGAGCCGGGTGATATCGTGGTTTCGGGTGGAGGGAAGCATTCCCTCTATAACACCTTCCTCGCCCTGGTCAACCCGGGTGACGAGGTTTTGATCCCCTCGCCCTATTGGGTTAGCTACCCGGAGCAGGTGAAATTCGCGGGCGGCGCGCCGGTTTACGTGGAGTGCTCCGAAGCCGATGAGTTCAAACTGACCCCCGCGGCGGTCAAGGCTAAGATCACCCCCAAAACCAAGGTGCTCATCCTTAATTCCCCCAGCAACCCCACGGGGGCGGTGGTCAACCGGAAAGCCATGGAAGGCATCGCCGAATTGGCCCTGAAGCACCATTTTTGGGTCGTCTCCGACGAGATCTACGCCAAGATGGTTTACGGTGAGGAACATGTTTGCTTCCCCTCCCTTTCAAAGGAAGTGGCGGCGCAGACCATCTTGATCAATGGGATGTCCAAGGCCTATGCCATGACGGGCTGGCGCATCGGCTACGCGGCCGGACCCTCGAAGGTCATGAAGGTCATCGCCGACTTCCAAAGCCATTCCACCTCCAACCCCACCGCCATCTCCCAAAAGGCCTCCGTGGCGGGGCTGGCCATGCCGGATTCAGAGGTCCAAAAGATGGTGGAAGTGTTCCGCAAACGCCGGGACATCATCGTGGACGGATTGAACTCCATCCCCGGGGTCAGGTGCCTCAAGCCCGCGGGGGCTTTTTATGTTTTTCCCAACGTGAAGGGCCTGCTCAAGCCGGGCCGTTCCACCTCGATGGAACTCTCGGAGTACCTTTTGGAAAAGGCGAAAGTGGCGGTGACACCGGGAATCGCTTTCGGCGCGGAAGGTTACATGCGCTTTTCCTACGCGGTGGGCGAGAAGACCATCCAAGAGGCCTTGCGAAGGATCAAGGAAGTCGTTTGATCGCGGCGGCCCCGGATCGGTTGAAAAAAGTCCTTATCCTCGCCGGCGTCCTCAAGCTTTCCGCCCTTCTCCTGATCCTACTGGGCGCCAGGCTTTTCACTTTCCAAGACCAAAATTATCTTTCCAATTTCCATTATCCCGTTGGGGAGCCGATCGGGATTTGGACCCTCTTCAAGACCTGGGACGCCCAGCACTACCTATACCTGGCGGATCAGGGCTATAAGCCGGATCAAGTGAGCAACGCTTATTTTCCCCTCCTGCCCTGGCTCATTGGCTTCCTGAAGCCCCTGACGGCAGGGAGCGGCCTTTTGGCGGGACTGCCGCTTTCCTTTCTCTTGGCCCTATTGGGAATAGGGTTCCTCTATCGGCTGACCCGAGAGGAGTTCTCCGAATCAACGGCCTGGGCAACTTGCCTGTTGATGCTGACGTTCCCCATGGGGTTCTTTAACGGCCTGGTTTACACCGAGTCCCTTTTCTTACTTTTGCTTGTCGCTTTTTTTTACTTTCGGAAAAACGAGAAACTTTACGGAGCCTTGGGCTGCGCTTTTTTGCTGCCGCTCAGCCGGCCCCCCGGCATTATTTTGTTTATCCTTTTGATCGCCGATTGGGTTTTCAGGGCGGAAATTCGAAAGCGGGACCTGGCCTATCTCGCGGCCCAAATCACCGGACTAGGGGTTTATTTTTTAGTGATGGAACAATCCACGGGCGACGCCCTCGCCGGATTTCATGCCCACCAATACCTGGTGACTGGGAATCTCGCGGTGCTTTCCATGAACCCTCTCGAGTGGTGGAGCCGCAATTTTTTCACGGTTCAATACTCGTTTGATGACCTGAAAACAAGCCTGCTTAACCGGATTTCATTTCTCGGTTGGCTCGGTTCGACTTTCCTCGCGTGGAAAAGACTGCCGCGGCCCTATTTTTTCCTGTTGCTGGGTCTTGGAATCGTCTCGGCTTTCTCGACGGAATTGGTTTCCTATTCCCGGTACCTTTCGGTCATCTTTCCCTTTTTCATTCTTCTGGCGATATGGCTTGAGGAGAAAGCCTTGTGGCTGGCTCTCGCTTGGCTCCCGCTGCAGGCTTATTTCGCCGTGAGACACGCCCTGAACTACTGGGTGTCGTGAGGCGAAAGGCCCTGAAAACCGGGGTTTTTCCTTGAGAGAACCCCCCTTTTCCGATAATCTATAGCTCCTTTACCAAAACGCCCCGGCTTCATCGCAAGCGCGGGGCGTTTTGCTATTTAAAGACCTTCGGGAGAGGGCAATGACGGCGAAATCAGTCATCCAAATCGGCATGGTCGGCTTTGGCAACGTCGGCCAAGGCGTCTATCGCCTGTTGGAAAAAAACCGCTCTCTTATCGAAGCCAAGGTCGGGGCCCAATTGCGCATCAAAAAGATCGTGGTGCGGGACCTGGCCAAACAGCGGGAAGTCGCCGTTCCCGAGGGCATGATCACCGACAAGTACGAGGACATCCTCAACGACGAGGATATCGACGTGGTGCTGGAATTGATGGGGGGCTATGAGCCCGCCCGCACCTACCTGCTGGACGCCATGAAGAAAGGCAAGCACATCGTTACCGCCAACAAGGCGGTGCTTTCCGTCCATTGGGACGAGATCATCGCCACGGCCCGGCAGAACAAGGTGGACATTTATTTCGAGGCGGCGGTCTGCGGCGGCATCCCGGTCATCCAAGCCATCAACGACGGGCTGGCGGCCAACAACATCATGTCCATCTACGGAATCGTCAACGGCACCACCAATTTCATCCTCCAGAAGATGACTGAGGAAAAGAAGAGCTTCAAGGAAGCCCTGCAAATGGCCCAGAAGAAGGGCCTGGCGGAGGCCGACCCCACCCTGGACATCAACGGGATGGACGCGGCCCACAAGCTGGCCATCCTGGCCTCCCTGGCCTTCTCCAAGCGGGTCAAGGTGGAGGACATCTACGTGGAAGGCATCGACCGGATCACCCTCCAGGACATCGAGTTCGCCAAGGAGGAGTTCGGCCGCGTGGTCAAGCTCTTCGCCATCGCCGAGGTGGAGGGGGATGAAGTGGAGGTTCGGGTGCATCCCACCCTCATCCCGCAGGAGCACCTGTTGGCAAAGGTGGACGGGGAATACAACGGCGTGCTGGTGACCGGGGATTTCGTGGGGACCACCATGTATTACGGCCTGGGGGCGGGCAACAAGCCCACGGCCTCGGCGGTCATGAGCGACCTGATTTACGTCGGCCGCAGCATCAGCGACAACGTGGCGGGAGAAATCTCGAACTGCTGGTTCCTTTCGGACAACCCCCAAATCAAGCGCATCAAGAAGATCGGGGACATCAAATCCCGCTATTACCTGAAATTCACGGTCCTGGACCAAGTGGGCGTGTTGTCGGCCATTTCCCGCATCTTGGGCGAGAACCAGATTTCCATCGCCTCGGTCATCCAAAAAGAACAAAAAAAGGGCGACAAGGTGCCGGTGGTCATCGTGACTTATGAGGCGTTGGAAAAGAACGTCCAGGAAGCCTTGAAGAAGATCAACGGCCTTCCTTTCGTGCAGGAAGAGACCCTGCTTATCCGCATGGATCGGGGAGAGTAACATGGCTTATTGGAAAGGAGTCATCGAGGAATACCGGCAATACCTGCCGGTGACCGACAAAACCCCCGTCATCACCTTGAAGGAAGGCGACACGCCGCTTCTCTACGGCCCCCGTATTTCCGAAAAATTGGGAAACGGCATCAAACTTTATTTCAAATTTGAGGGGTTGAATCCCACTGGTTCCTTCAAGGACCGGGGCATGACCATGGCCATGTCCAAGGCGGTGGAGGAGGGCGCCAAGGTCGTCGTCTGCGCCTCCACAGGCAACACCTCCGCCTCGGCGGCGGCCTATTCCGCCCACGCCGGGCTTTCCTGCGCGGTGCTCCTGCCCCACGGTTCCATCGCCCTGGGGAAATTAGCCCAGTCCATGATCTATGGCGCCAAGGTGATCGCGGTGGAGGGAAGCTTCGACGCGGCCTTGAAATTGACCCGGGAACTGGCTGAGAAATATCCGGTAACGATGGTGAACTCGAACAACCCCTACCGCTTGGAAGGCCAGAAGACGGCCGCTTTCGAGATCGTGGATACCATCGGTGACGCGCCGGAATACCACGCCATCCCAGTGGGGAACGCCGGCAATATCACGGCTTACTGGAAGGGCTACAAGGAATACCAGAAGAAGGGAATCGCCAGCCAGTTGCCCCGTATGTGTGGTTTCCAGGCGGCGGGCGCGGCTCCTATCGTGGAGAAGCGCGTGATCGAGAACCCCAAGACCATCGCGACCGCCATTAAGATCGGCAATCCCTTCTCTTGGAAGCCCGCCGAGGCGGCGCGGGATGAGTCCCGGGGATTGATCGAGGCGGTGACGGATGAGGAGATCCTACAGGCTTACGAGATGCTGGCCGCCACGGAAGGGATTTTCTGTGAGCCGGCCTCCGCGGCCTCTCTGGCGGGGGTCATCAAGAAAAACAAGGAAAAGTATTTCATCGACGGGCAAAGGCGGATTGTCTGCACTCTGACCGGACATGGCTTGAAGGACCCCGACACTGCCATATCCCGCAGTGTACAGCCCACGGTGGTGAAGGCGGAGATGGACGCGATCATCAGGGCGTTGAAACTTTAACTCACGAGGTTCAGATGGCTGTCATTGTCCAAAAATTCGGCGGTTCCTCGGTGGCCGACGCTTCCAAGATGCTGGAAGTGGCGCGCCGCATCGCCAAGACCCGTAAAAAAGGGCACCAGGTGGTCGTGGTCGTGTCCGCCCCCGGCGACACGACGGACGATTTGATCGCCATGGCCCAGAAAATCACCGACAGCCCCAGTGAGCGGGAGATGGACGTTCTTTTGGCCACGGGGGAACAACAATCCATTGCCCTCCTGGCCCTGGCCATACAGGCCGCCGGCTGTGACTCCATCTCCTTTACCGGCCCCCAAGTGGGGATTGTCACCGATAATGTCCATACCAAGGCCCGCATCGTGAAGGTGGGGGATTCCACCATCCGAAAAGCCCTGGGCCAGGGCAAGGTGGTCGTCGTGGCGGGCTTCCAGGGCATGACCCGGGACAACGAGATCACGACCCTGGGCCGGGGGGGGAGCGACCTGACGGCGGTGGCTATCGCGGCGGCCTTGAAAGCCGACGTTTGCGAGTTTTACAAGGACGTCGACGGAGTTTTCACAGCGAATCCGGGCATGGTCAAGGACGCCAAGAAATTATCGGTCGTCAGCTACGATGAAATGCTGGAAATGGCCAGCGCGGGCGCGCAGGTGTTGAACGCGCGATCGGTGGAGTTCGCGAAAAACTTCGGCATCAAGATCCACGTGAGGCCGACATTCAATGAAAAGGAAGGGACGATCGTCATGCAGGAAACCAAAGCCATGGAAAAAGTGGTCATCAGCGGGGTGACCTATAATAAAAACGAGGCCAAGATCACCGTCCGGGGCGTCCCCGACCGTCCGGGAGTCGCCTCTACCCTGTTCTCGAAACTGGGGAAGGCCGGGGTGAATGTGGACATGATCATCCAGAATATCGGTGAAAAGGGCCATTCGGACGTCTCTTTCACGGTGGACAAGTCGGAGTTCAAGAAGGCCATGAAGGTGGTGCAAGAAGCCGCCAAGGTCCTGAAACCGGCGGGCGTCATTTCCGACGAGGACATCGCCAAGGTTTCCGTGGTGGGGGTGGGCATGCGCTCCCATTCGGGCGTCGCGGCCAAGATGTTCCAGGCCTTGGCGGAAGCGGGAGTCAATATCGAGATGATCTCCACCTCCGAGATCAAGATTTCGGTCATCATCGACCAGAAAGACGTGGCCAAGGCGGTGGCGGCCATTCATAAGAAATTCAACTTGGGCAAGAAATAGGCGGAATCGTGGAAAAAAAGATCGTTCTTTATGACGCGTTATTGAGGGAGGGGCCCCAGACCCAGGGAATCAACCTGTCGGTCGAGGATAAGCTTGCCCTCGCCCAGGCGCTGGACGAGTTAGGCCTCCACTATTTGGAGGGTGGCTGGCCGGGGGCTAACCCCAAGGACACCGAGTTTTTCCAACGCGCGAAAAAGCTCAAGCTCAAGGCTCGGCTGTCCGCCTTTGGAATGACCCGGCGGGCCCGCCACAAAGCCCACGAGGACACGAACCTCCTGAATTTGGTCAAATCCGGCGTTTCCACCATCACGGTGGTGGGGAAGACCTGGGATTTCCATGTCACCAAGGCCCTAAATATCCTCCTGGAACAGAACCTCGAGATCATCTTTGATTCCGTGAAGTTCCTGAAATCCAAGACGGACGAGGTGTTTTTCGACGCGGAGCATTTCTTCGACGGTTACAAACACAATCCCGAATTTAGCCTCAAATGCCTGGAGTCGGCCCTTCAGGGTGGGGCGGACTGCCTCGTGCTGTGCGACACCAACGGCGGTTCCTTGCCGGAAGACATTGACGCGGTCGTGACACGGGTCCGCCAGCGCTTTCCCCAGGCCCAACTGGGCATCCACTGTCACAACGATTCCGATCTGGCCGTCGCCAACAGCATGGCGGCCCTTGCGGCCGGGGCCACCCAAGTGCAGGGCTGCGTGAACGGCTACGGCGAGCGGGTGGGCAACACGAACCTGACCTCCCTCGTCGCCAACTTGTCGCTTAAAACGGGCTACAACTTCTTGAAGCCGGTCCGCCTCGAAAGACTGACCGAGATCTCCCATCGGGTGGATGAGATCCTCAACCTGAGCCCTCGGGCCAACGCCCCTTACGTCGGCAAGAACGCCTTTACCCACAAGGGTGGCATGCATATCGACGCCATGCGCAAATCCAGCAAGGCCTATGAGCACGTGAACCCCGAGCAGGTGGGAAACCAGCGCAAGCTGGTCCTGTCCGACCAGGCGGGCCGCGCGGCCGTGCTGCACCAGGCGGGGGCCCGCAGCATCAAACTGGGCAAGGACACCCCTGAAACGCGGGCCATCATCGACGAAGTCAAGAAAATGGAAAGCGAAGGCTATCAATTCGAGGGCGCCGAGGCATCGTTCGAGTTGATCCTCAAGAAAGCCCTGGGCAAACACCGGAATTTCTTCGATTTGGTGGGTTTCCGCGTGATCGTGGAGAACCGGGGCGACGAGAAGCTCATCAGCGAGGCCACCATCAAACTCCGGGTCAATGGCGTGTTGGAGAACACCGTGGGGGAGGGGGATGGGCCTATCAACGCCTTAGACCAGGCTCTTCGCAAAGCCCTGACCAAGTTCTATCCCACCTTACGGGATGTCCACTTGACCGACTTTAAGGTCCGCGTGCTGGACGCCAAGGAGGGCACGGCGGCCAAGGTGCGCGTCCTCATTGAGAGCAGGGATAACAAGGATTCCTGGGGAACGGTGGGTGTTTCGGAGAATATTATCGAGGCTTCCTGGGAAGCCCTAGTGGATTCCATCGACTACAAGCTCTTGAAAGACAGCTCGAAAAAAGGGCGCAAGCGTTGAAACACCGCCCCATCGGCATCTTCGATTCCGGTTTGGGCGGCTTAACGGTCGTCAAGGCCATCCGAAAGGAATTGCCGAAGGAAAAGCTGGTTTACTTCGGCGACACGGCCCGAATTCCCTACGGCAACAAGAGTCCCGAAACCATCGTTCGATACGCGCGCCAGATCATCCGGTATTTCCAGAGGGTTCAGAAGGTCAAATGCGTGGTGGTGGCCTGCAACACCTCCTCCGCCTGGGCCCTGGAAGCGGTTCGGAAGGAATTCAACCTGCCCATTCTGGGGGTGATCGAGCCGGGGGCCTACGCGGCCGTGGAAGTCACACGAAACGGAAGGATCGGCGTCATCGGGACCGAGGGCACCATCGCCTCGGGGGCTTATGTCCGGGCTATTCACGCGCTTTTACCCAGGGCCAAAGTGTTTTCCAAAGCCTGCCCCCTTTTCGTGCCCTTGGTCGAGGAAGGAAAGGCAAACGGCCCCATCGCCGAGGCCGTCGCCGCTGAATACCTCCGACCCCTCTTGCGGGAGAAGATAGATACCCTAGTCTTGGGTTGTACCCATTATCCCCTCTTGAAAAGGACAATTTCCAAGATCGCGGGACCGAAGGTCAAAATCGTGGATTCGGCGGATGAAACCGCCCGGAGCCTCCACCGGAACCTGGCCATGCACGGGATCGAGCTGGCGGGCCAAGGGGGCGGGAAGTTTTATGTCAGCGATTTGAGCCGAAAGTTCAAGGAGCAGGCCCAGCGTTTTTTGGGAAGGAATATTTCGAAAGTGGAGACGATATTCATTGAGAAGTACTGATTTTCGATTGGTTGACTTCAAGGGAACCAACCCTGATAGTATTCCGCGAAGGAGGACTTCCATTCATAAGTACCTGATCGCGTTCCCCATCCTTGCCTTAACCCTGGCCGGTTCGCCGGCATCCGCCAAGGGCGATGTGGCTTCGGCCCCCACCAATTACGAGATGGTGGAAGCCCCGACGGCCTACACCCTGATGCATGGGGGCTACGACTGTGTCACCCGGCTTTATGAGAATGGGGGGCTGTTTTTAAGGGCCAATGTGGGATTCCAGGATTTTTTCATGTTTGGTTTCTCCGGCAACGCCACCAATGTCATCGGCCAGGGGACCATTCAGGTCGAGACTCCCCGACTGGCCTTGAAATTCAAAATCCTCGACCAAAAAGTGGCCCCGGTGGCCTTGGCGGTGGCCTGGGATGACCGGGGATACGGATCCGAGGCGGGAGGGCGTTTTTACCCGGGACTTCAAAAGGGTTTTTACGCCGTAGTAAGCCATGAGTTCTCCCAATTGGGGTTCCTCCAGCTACATGGAGGGTTGAACGCCGTCAGCTTCGACCGATTTGATTCCAGCCGGGACCTCGGTTTTTTTGGCGGCGCTTCCTTCGCGGTTGCCCCCCCCTTGGCTTTTAACCTGGAATTGGACAAGGTTCTTTCCAGTTTTTGGCAGTTCAACGCGAATGTCGTGTTTAACGTGGATAATCCCCTCCGCGTGGGCCTGGATTTTCGGGATATCAACAATGGGGCCGCTTTTTCAAGGATTGTCCGCGTTCAATACGTCGGGTTTTTCTGACCGCTCCGGCATCCGCCCCGTTTTATCCGATTCAAGTTAAGGTGAGGACATGAAAAAAATCTTTTTCGCGCTATTGGCGTTATTCTTGATTTCCTTTGGATGCGGGTCCAAGGGGAACGGCATCGACCTGATTTCCAAAAACAGCCGGACGGCGGCGCCGGAAATTGGAGCCGATTTCATCAACGCCTCGGGCTCGGCTTTGACCCTCTCCCAATTAAGGGGCAAGGTTGTCCTGATCGATTTCTGGGCGACTTGGTGCGGTCCCTGCCGGATGGAATTGCCCTCCCTCGTGAAGATCTACCAAGCCTACCACTCCAAGGGCCTTGAAATGATGGGCCTCTCCGTGGAATTGAACGACGGCAAGTCAATCGATTATTTCCGGCAATTCCTTTCCCAGTACCAAATCAACTATCCGGTGGGCTTGGCCAGCGTCACGACCCTCCAGAATTACGGCATCAACCCGATTCCCACCGCCTTCTTCATCGACAAGACGGGCAAGATCGCCCTCTCCCTCGTCGGGGCCCACCCGGAGGAGGATTTCACGGGCGCCATTGAAAAACTCTTGGAGGAATAAGCGCCTCCCCAGGCTCCCTTTGCTTGGGGGGCGAAAAAGAGTATAATTCTTTAAAAGGTGGACCGGAGGAAACCATGGCAATGTCACAGGACTCCGATGTTCGTGAGAGCTTTTTGGAGCTATACCGGGAACTCTTCTCGCACGTGTCTTACCTGGAGGTCTTGATTGAGAGGCTCGTCCATCGCCAGCACGTGGACCGGGCCATGCTGGAAAACCACCTGACCCAGATGATCGCCTCGATATCCATGAACCAAAAGAAATACGCCAGGCCGAAGACGGTAAAACGGGTGCGCAAAGACCACCCCGATTATTTTCGCAACGAAATGCTGAGGGTGTCGAAGGTCATCAAAGGCCAGCTCTCGGTCCTCTTGAAGACCTCTTTCCTCGTGGAGAGCCGTGAGGTCGAGGAGGACTACCTGCAGACCCTCAGCGACGTCACCGACAATATCGCGGGGGCCTTCCAGCACGTGGTCCGATCGAACGTCCTGATGCCCGTGATGCTCAACTAACCCTAACCCCGAAAATCCCCGAACGAAAAGGCACCCGATGAAGACGGCGCTTAACGAAAAAGGCCTTGAATACGAGGTCTTCAGCCAATATTTGAAGGAAAAGGACCTGAAGTTAACGGCCCAAAGGGAGTTGATCCTCTCGGCCTTCCTGGAGCACCGGGGCCATATTTCCGCGGAGGAGCTTTACCAGAAGGCCAAGGAAAAGCAGGCCCACGTCGGGTTCGCCACGGTTTACCGGACCCTCAAGCACTTGACGCAATGCGGACTGGCCCGGGAGCTGGACTTTGGCGACGGGCGCATCCAATATGAACCGGAGTTCAACCGCCAGCACCACGACCACATGATCTGCACCCGTTGTGGGATTTATGTTGAGTTCCTGAACCCCCGCATCGAGGAGCTGCAGGAAATGGTGAGCCGGAAACACGGGTTCAAGATCACTTCCCACCGTATGCAGTTGTACGGTTTGTGCCCGAAGTGCCAAAAAAGCGCCAAGTAACACCAATTCAACTAGGAGACCGCCATGGCTGATTTTTTAGTGTCCCGCGCCACTCGGGATAAATTACAGGAGGAACTGAATCGCCTGAAGGTCGTACGCCGGCCCCAGGTGGCCAAGGCCCTGGAGGAGGCCCGGGCTCATGGGGATCTCAAGGAAAACGCCGAATATGACGCGGCCAAGCAGGAGCAGGGTCTTTTGGAGGCCCGCATCCGGGAGTTGGAGGACAAGCTGGGCCGGGTTCGCATCCTGGAAGACGAGAACATCACCGGTGAGCACGTTTCTATCGGATGTAAGGTGACGGTCAAGGACCTCAAAACCAAGGGTGAAGAACTTTACCGCATCGTCGGGGAAGAGGAGGCCAACTTCGCCGAAAACAAGATTTCGCTCCGAACCCCCATCGCCCGGGGGATGATCGGCAAGAAAGTCGGGGATAAGGTGGATATCCAGGTTCCCGCGGGATTACTTCAATACCAGATACTGAAAATCGAGGTGGCGACGGATTAAATGGATGGCGGGGGAAGCCGACCTTGACACTGAAGGGCCGTCCTTGTAACATTCGTTTAACAATTTAAAGCTCTTATCCAGAGTGGCGGAGGGACAGGCCCTGTGATGCCACGGCAACCGGACCCGAAAGGGTCGTCAGGTGCCAAATCCTGCTTCGGACTTAACCAATGTTCCGGGGAAAGATGAGAGATGGAAATCCAAGACCAAAAGGCTTCCATCTCGGGATGGAGGCCTTTTTTATTATTGATAAAAAAGGTTCGCTCCGGAGAGCCTTAGGAGAAAACCATGAGTTGGGTGAAAGCGCTTAAATGCCGGGAATGCGGCCAAGAGTACGAGAAGACCGCGAAATACGTTTGTGAGTTCTGCTTCGGCCCGCTGGAAGCCGCTTATGATTATGAGCAGATTAAAAAGGACATGACCCGGGAGAAAATATCCTCCCGACCGCTCAATATTTGGCGGTACCGGGAACTCCTGCCGGTCGAAGGGTTCGAATATAACACGCTCCAAGAGGGCTATACGCCCCTGATCAAGGCCGACCGTTTGGGCGCTGAATTGGGCCTGTCCCACCTCTATATCAAGAATGACTGCGCCAATCCGACCCATTCTTTTAAGGACCGCGTGGTCGCGGTGGCCTCCACCCGGGCCAAAGAACTGGGTTTTGATACCCTGGCCTGTGCCTCGACGGGTAATTTGGCCAACGCGGTGGCCGCTTACGGCGCGCGGGGGGAGCTCAAAAGGTATGTTTTCATCCCCTCCAATCTGGAGAGGGGCAAAGTGATAGGATCGCTTGTTTACAATCCGAACGTGGTGGGCGTGAACGGGAATTACGATGAGGTCAACCGCCTTTGCAGTGAGATCGCGGGCAAATACAAGTGGGCTTTTGTGAACATCAACATGAGGCCCTATTATGCCGAAGGCTCCAAAACCCTAGCCTATGAGACCGCCGAACAGTTGGGTTGGAAAGCCCCGGATCAAGTGGTCGTTCCGGTCGCTTCGGGATCCCTCTTGACCAAGATCTGGAAGGGGACGCAGGAATTCGTGAAGGTGGGATTGATCCCGGAAAAGAAAATGCGGGTTTTCGCGGCCCAGGCCGCCGGCTGTTCACCGGTGACGACCGCTTACAAGGCCAAGACCGATACTTTCAGGCCGGTGAAACCTAATACCATCGCAAAATCTCTGGCGATCGGCAACCCGGCGGACGGCTATTACGCCCTTCGCACGATCGCCGACTCGAACGGCGGGGCCGAGATGGCCACTGACGAGGAAATTGTGGAGGGGATCAAGCTCTTGGCCCGCACCGAGGGAATTTTCGCGGAAACGGCGGGGGGGGTGACCATCGCTTGTTTAAAGAAGCTGGCGGGATCGGGAGCCTTGAAGGCGGACGCGGTGACGGTGGCTTATATTACCGGCACTGGGCTCAAGACCCAAGAAGCCGTCGCCGACCATTTGAACCCGGTTACGATCATCCAGCCCAACATGGAAGCCTTTGAGGCGGCTCACCTGGTACCGGCTTGAATGGCCTCTCATGGAACGGGCCCGAAGGTGTGTTTTCAAACATAAGTCGGTCGGCTTCTTGGTGATCCTGATGGTTTTGGTTGGGGTGGCCCGGGTGCTTGCCGATGAAGCGAATGTGGATTGGATATCCCTGCGGGCCGCTTACACGCATTACACAAAGGACCCGAACGAAGAAAACGCCGAAAATGTCCGCTCATTTCTTCCCTACAAGCCGATTTCCGCCGTCTCCGGTGGAGTGAGGCGGAGCCAAAAAGAAACCGAGGAATTTATCCGCAAGCACCTGATCACCTTGGAAAGTCAGGTATTCCGTGGACAAAGGTCCGCTATCCGGCTGGCTTATCATTTTTACATGATTTCCGATACGGGGAAGTTCACTGAAAGCCTCAATGTCATATTGGGGAATTTAATCTGCCGGAATCCCCGGCTTTTTCTCCAAGAGTTAAAAGGGAACCACCGCTTCGCGCCGAGCATGACGGACCTTCTGATGAGCTATGGCTCGGACTATAAAAGCAACGAGAAACGCCAGCATGCCGAGTTCCACAAAAGGCTTGCAGCTCTTCGGAAGGTCCAGGATTGGGAATTGCAGGATATCCGCGACGAATGCATCGAATTCATGGAACAAAACCCAAAACCTTCGGAAGTTTTGAATTAGTTGAAAGGATAATCAGGAGAAGTGAAATGAAAAAATGGACTTTGCTGTTTTTATTGCTGGCGCTCCACCCCGTGGCTGGGTGGGCGACCTCTCCCGAGGATTATTACAACGCGGGGATGGATCTGCTGACCAAACAGCATGACTATGACAAGGCGATCCAATATTTCCGGGCCGCCCTGGACCAGAGGCCGGATTATTGGCAGGCCTACCAGTTCCTTGGAGAAGCCTATTACCAGAACGCCAACCGTACCGAAGCGGTAGTGGCCATGAAGCAAAGTCTCCGGCTTCATCCGGACAACAAAGGCCTGCGCGAGTTTTTGAATAAGATCGAGAAGGGCAGTCCTTGGATCGCCGCCGACAGCTCCGTTTCCAAACTCGCAATTGGAGCGATCACCCTGTCCCTGGTTACTTTGGCCTGGACCTACTTTCTTTCGCGACGCCTGACTTCCTCCCGTAAAAGCAATCTTTGATTGCGCCAAGATCTTGAAATGAGAAAAATTGTCGCCATTGGTGGGGGAAAATTCTGGTTCGGAAACGGGCCTGTGAATGTCCTGCCCATTATCCGTGAAATCATCCGCTTAAGCGGCCGAAAACGCCCGAAAGTCCTCTTTATTCCCACGGCCAGCGAGGACCGCTTAACCAGCGTAGAAATGGCGAGGCGGCTTTTCACACAGAGATTCGGGTGCCCCCTGGACACCCTTTATCTTTTAAAGTCAAAACCCTCCTTTCGGCAGATTCGCGCAAAAATCATGGGATCGGATGTCGTCTTTGTGGGAGGAGGTAATACCCTCAAAATGATCCTGCGCTGGAGGTTCTTGGGCGTGGACAAGGCGATTATGGAAGCTGCAAAGTCAGGCAAAGTGCTTTGCGGCCCTAGCGCTGGGGCCATTTGCTGGTTCCGTCAGGGAAATTCCGATTCCCGAAAATTTTGTAATCCCAAGGCGAAATTGATCAAGGTAACGGGTTTGGGGTTTATTAACGCTTTGGGTTGCCCCCATTATGACGGCGAAAGGGACCGTAAACCGGAGCTGAAGGAAATGATGAGGAAGACCCCTGGTGTAGCTATCGCCATGGATGATTGCAGCGCCTTGGAGGTGGTGGGAGTGAATTGTCGAGCTATTCACTCCAAAGCGGGAGCCGGGGTTTACAAGGTTTACTGGGCTAAGAAAAAGTTTCATCATCAGAAATTAAAGACCGGCGCGTGGATGCCCCTTTCGAGCGTTTTGTCCAAGAACCCTTGACGGGATTCCCTCCCGGGAAGGCCGCCTCAACCGGTCCCATGGATCTAAGCACTTTCCCCTGGAAAATCCAGCCTCGCTTCGGTCATAATCCATCCGTCAGACCAATCTAGGAGGAAGCCATGGCCGTGAAAGTCCTAATCCCGACCCCCTTGCGGAACCTCACGAATAACCAGTCCGAGGTCAACGCCGAAGGTGCCACCATCGCCCAATTGATCGACAATTTGGGCAAGAATTACAACGGCCTAAAGGACCGGATCTGTGACGAAAAGGGCAATATCCGCCGTTTCGTGAACATCTACCTCAACGAGGAAGACATCCGTTTTCTACAGGGTGAGGCTACCGCCGTCAAAGCGGGCGACCAGGTTTCCATTGTTCCGGCCATCGCGGGTGGATACTAAACCCTCTTAATCCTCTTTTGGAGTGTCCTGTGGCCATTCTCAAGAAACTCATCGAATTGGATTATCCCACCAACTTGGTGACCGAACCGATTCTTTCC